>CAYFMI010000027.1:0-46174 GCA_964344175.1 uncultured Anaerolineales bacterium | reverse complement strand
CAACTCTACCACGTGTTGAGACCATTTTCTCTACCCACTTACCGGAAAGTAAAGCGCTTACTGATCCATCGATTCCTGGGAGGATATTTTCCCAACCAGGGGTAACGAACTACCAAATGATCTACATCTTTGCCAAAATATTTAGGATAGTGTGGTTCTATGCGCCACTCAGACATAAAATCTCACTGAATTCTGTCTAGGATTGGTTGTGGTTTTCTGTATGACCCTTAACTTGAGGTATCAGGAAGCGCGTCTCGGCATGCCGAAGCAGGTCTTCAAATGTTAAGGCCTCATCTGGAAATGAGGCGAACCCTGCTGAAACGTCAATGCCTAATTGCTGCTTGACGCTATCGCGAATTCGATCCGCCAAAATATCAGTGCCACCGGAATTTGTCTCTGGCAAAACCAGCACAATCTGATCATCTTTTGTGCGCTCTAAAACCAGGTCTGTACGTCGCAATTCACGATCTAACAGACGCACCAACTTATTGGTCGCATAGCGTTTCATCATCCCCTGAAGGACTTCTTCAGTTGTACGCTGAATGTTAAATTCGACATCTTCTGGGTGGACCTTCAACACCATCACACTGATCGGCGAATCGTAGCGCCGGCTGCGGGCAAATTCTTTCGTTATGTCATCTTCTGCCTGGTCAATCCGCTTAACACGATCGCTGACATCTTCGAGCGTGACATTGGCAACCGTATCCTGAACATCAAACAAATCGGTCGCTACACGCGCCGAAGCGAGCACCAACAAGGCCATCAGTGCCAATTCGGTTACTGTTAAATAAGTATAAACTCCACCAATTAAGGGTCGAATGTTAAACAAAGTCACCTTCAACACCAGATACACAACCGTCCAAAATCCAAGCGAAAGTATCGCCGGCGGACGCCAAAATTCGGGCAGAAGCAGATTGGCAAATACGGCCATAGCCCCAATGATATAGACAAAAGACTGGAGATTGACAATATCTAAATTCGCGCCGATATCCAGGCGCTCAATGTTTAGAAAGACGCCCATTACCAGAAGCAACAGGAGCAGAGAATTTCGTAATCGTTTCATTGGTAACACAAATCCAAGTTAAGATCTCCGCAAACGAAATCTTAACAACAGGGGTGCGCTGGGGACACCTCGCCCACGCACCCCTGTTGCCGGGTAAATTGTTAACGAGCCGCGTGCGTCTCTAAAAATTTACCTTATGTATACAAGTTAACGGTCTTTCACAAATATGTTACTTTAATGATCTATTGTACCTCAGATTATTTGTAACCTTCATTCCCAAAGAAAAGTATCCACCGGCAACCCATGCCAGAACGCTAACAACACCCCCCATCACAAACCAGTTAGCGACATAGACAAACTCAATCTGGTGCTTCCCCGCTGGAACCTCTACCGCCCGAAATAAATAATTTGCACGGACAATTTCCGTCGGCTCACCATCGATGTAGGCGCGCCAGCCCGGATACCAGGTATCGGAGACTACCACCCAGCCAGGCACATCGGCTTGGATGGAGAGCAACAGCCGGTTGGGATACTCGTCCTCAAGATGTACATGACCTTGATCTGGCTGGCAAAGCTCAGCCTGAGGTTGGGCCTCGTTTTCAAGGACAACCGTGCGCTCAAAGTCGAGCGCTCCCGAAAAGACCAGGCTCAGTGAAGCATCGGCATCGAAAACAGATTCTGCGCAAGGGACCCACCGTAAACGGGCGGCATTTATTCGGGGGGTAAAGGCAACCAGCTCCGAGCCGTGTCCCGCGGGCGCTTCCTCAAGCAGGCGCACCGCCATCAAATCTAACAGACTCTCCGTAAGGGCGGCATCGGCGCTTTGCAAGGCATCCATCCATACCGCATAACGCCCCGGCACAAAGGGGTCAAAGTTGTTCGCCGAAGCGACATGGTCCAGCAGATTGAGATTAGGGAACATCACCATACGCAACTGATCCCAACTACCTGTGGCCTCGAAAGTATCGAAGCGCAAGAAATGTGCATATTTAATGTCAGCTTCATCGGCTGCCGGAATAAAAAGTCGACCATCGGCAGTTTGCACTTCAGGGGGCAGGTTTTGGCGGGCGTAAAAATTCATTTCGATGCCAGGGTTGAGACCCCAACCTGCCAGGAGTAAATCACAAACTAACCAGATTAGGACCCCCCATTGCCACCCCTTTGCCGGGGAGTTTTTTGGCTGCGGAGCTGTCAAGGCAAACGCCCCGACCCCGAATGCCCACAACCCGGCCAGCGCGGTTGCGTGAATAAACGTCGGGCTGACATCGCCCATCGAGAGTGCTGCCAATCCTGCCCCCAGGGTGATGGCAAATGCCCCCGCCGTGCCCAGGCGCGTCCAGTATAAGCCCTTACCTTGCGGCCTGTGCCAGGCATCGACGCCCATCCCGGCCAGCAGGGCCAGTGCAAAAACCGCCCAGATCGAGATACGCGTGGGCGCCTGAAACATATCGAACGTCGGCACATGGCGATACAACCAGGGGAATACCGGGGTGTTTTTACCAAGCGCCAGGAGGAAAGATAACCCGGTGACAGCCAGGAGAAAGAGCGCCAAAGCGCGTCGATTCTCGACTGCCGACTGCGGGGGGCTTTCTTGGCTGGACGGTTTAACCAATACCTTCCATATGCTGCCCAGCGCCAGCAATAGTGGCAATATCCCTATATATACGGCATCTTCCCAGTAATTGCCATACCCCCAATAATTGCCGCTGACGGGGTTGCCAAACAAGTTGGGAGCCAGCAGAGTCAGAAAACGCCAGGGCCAAAAGGAATAATTCAGCGCGAAATCATAATCGACTGCGGTTGCACGCTGCGACTGCCATAAGTACTCTGCTGTGGGCAGCAATTGCACCGCTGCCAGGGCCGCGCCAAACAACATCGCCCCCAGGTAGGCCATCTCGGCGCGCAAAACGATAAATAGAGCGCGCAGCGCTCCTCCAGGGGCGCTTTCAGTTTTGGCCCAAAATGCCGTCCACAGTCCAGCCAGGAGCAAGGTATACCAAGTCACCTGAGCATGCCCGGCTAACAATTGCACGCCAATGATGGCGCCAAGTTTTAGCCAGGCCCGGAGCGTCTTTTTGCAGACAGCCTCTAAAGCAAAGAGCATCACCCAGGGCAGCCAGGCCACCGCCGCGTTGATGCTGGAAAACCAGGCCCGTGCGATTAGATAACCAGAGAGACTAAACGCCAGGGCGCCCACCGCCTGAGCAAGGGGCTGCGCCCGTAAACGCCGTAGCAATGCCGCCATTCCCAAACCGGCCCAAATGAGATGCAGCACAACCACCAGGGCTTGCGCCCAGGCCATTAGAGGCACACCGCCGAAGAAATGAAAAATAAAATAAAGCCAATTGGGGGGATAAAACAGAGCAGACTGATAATTCGCCAGCAATGGCGACCCCATCCCCAGCAAAGGGTTCCACAGCGGCAGATGCCCAGATTGCAGCGTTTCCCAGGCCCAAGACCACCAGGGCACAAATTGCAATGCCGGCGTGCCCCAAAACAGCGCTTTTCCCGTAAAAAGCAGGGGCGAAAACAAGATCAAGGGGACCAGCCATAGGGGCAGGTGGGGAAGTTGCAGAAAGCGCTTTCGCATGGCAATAAATTATTTCACATCACATACAAATTATAGAGATATCGCGAAATTCGCTCACAGCATCTCTCCATTGAATGCCCAAGTAAAAAGATACCCGAAAGCACCCGGTTAGTCACTCCGTAATTATACGGAACTGCAATCCAGCAAACTGCTTTCCTAACATATAGAGAACGATTACTCCGGCAAGTCTACGGAAAAGACCCAATAGCCCTCCCGCAGATATTCGAATTCGAGGTAGTAAGCCCGATCCGGCTTCCATGTTCCTAAGGTCCGCTCGCGCGGCCCCCAGAACACATAATCCACACCAAATTCGGCCAGCAAGGCCAGGCGCTCTTCGTCGGGCGTACCTTCTTTGTAAAAGCTTGTCACGCGCGGCGCGAGTTCATCCAGGCCGACGCTTTCGGGGCCATGCCCAATCAATACGAAGACTGGCGCCCAAGACGGAAGCGCATTGCTGGTTTCATAGGCGGCTACAACGACCGTCTCAGAATCTGCATTCTTAGCGATAAAATCAAAAGCCATCGCTTCACTGGCCTGACGGAAGATTGGCTCTGCCGGGTGCAATGCTACCTGGATCCCGCCAGCCAGTAATATCAGAGTAGTCGGCAGGGTCAAGGCGAGCACATATTTGCTCCAGGCGGCTAAACGAGTTTGTGCCGTTTCGAGATAGACCATCGTCAAGGTCGTCAAAACAACCCAATAGCCTTCCGCTAAGCGGCGCTGCAAGGGATAAGGAATATATAACAAAATCGGCAGTATCAGACTCCAAGCCAGTGGCAGCCATCCTCTCAGCGAGCCACTTCGCAGGAGTTTCGCCAGGCCTGCAATTGCAAAACCAATCACCAAACCGTAGGCCGCAAGGTAATGCAGCGGATGCGGCGAAAGGATCTGATTTTGCGCCGTATATGCCTGCATGATCGGGTCTGACCGAAAGGCAAAAAATGTGTAGATGGCAATCGGTGCGCAAATCAGCACCGCCCAAAAACTCCGCACGAACCAGGCACGCCACTCTCCCCAGGGTGCGCCTCCCCGCCTGCGCCCCAGCCCGAACTGCCGCACCGCTAACAGCATCACAAAAGCGCCGCTCACCCCCCCGGCCAGCGCCACTGTCAGGGGCTGGAGCATTCCCATCGCCAGCCAGAGCAGCCCCGTCAGCAAACCCGGATAACGCGCCAGCGGCCACGCCTCCGGCTCAAAGAAAGCCGCCCAGCCCCACAAGAAGAACGCCCGCGCCAGCGCCAGGTGCGGCAATCCATATAACGCCAGAAAACCGAAAGTCTCAGGGGAATATAAATCCAGAGGCAATGACCCCAACCAGGAGCCTTCCCCCAGAACAATCAAGAGCCAGCCCAGCCCGCCGCCAAGAGTCGCCAACGCCACTCCCCAACGCCGCCAACGCGCCCCCCGAACATAGAGCGCCAGGAAATCATACGTCGCTAAAACTGCCAGCATCCCCGCCCCGATGCGGAAAAGATGATACAACACGATCATCTGGGCATGCAGATGCGGCGGCAGGGTCAACTTACCCAGGAGTAAATAGGCAATCAGCGCAAAGACGCCCTGCTGCGGCTGTGCGGTATACGGTGTGCGGAAAAGCCAATCGCCCGCCGCGCCGCGCAGCATTTTCGCCAGATAGGTGTTGCCATCTTCGACGGCAAATAAAAAACCCGTGAAGCGCCATTCATCGCCCTGAGATTGGAAGGCAACCAAATAAGGAATACTGGTGAGCAGCATGACGCAAAGTGCAAAGATCCACAATTCACGCGGGTAGCGTCGCAAGAACGGTATGTGTTTCACATCGAATTTTGGCGAGGCCATAGTTTTGTTCATTATTAAAATCCTTGCGGGTCTTCACAGACCGATTCTTACAAAAACGCCGTTTTTTAAACGAGCAGATCCAATTATCAAGATTCCTACTAGGCACAACCCCAAACCCCAATACAGGCTGGCGGGGCGATATTCAAACATCACTTCATGTGTCCCTGAATCCAGTGAAACGGCCCGCAAAATTCCGACGGCGGTTTCTATCTCGGCAGGTTGCCCATCCACCTCTACAACCCAGCCAGGGTAAGCCAGTTCTGAAAGTACCAGCAAGCCCGGCCCGTCAGCCTGCACACAGATGCGGTTCGGCGTCAGGCTGGTGAGCTGCGCCGCATGAATTTCTTCATCACTTGCCGCGTCGAAGGGCTGCACCCAGGCATGCGGCCGCGCCAATAGATTTTTGTATACTCGCGTACCGTCAATCTGTTCAAGCAGCTGCAATCCATCGGCGCGAATATCATACTCCGCGACGACATGGCCCACATGCAGCCACCCCAACAAGGCCGCATCCGGCGTATATTCCATATTGGCCGAAGAGGGGGCGCCAGCGGCAAAAGGCGGCAGGGTCACGCTATACCCCGCATCTGGCACACCACTGGCACGCCCCAGAAATGCTGCGTAATCCGCCAATTGCAAGGGGTCAACGCCATCGGCCAATTGTAAACCCGCGTAGGCTGCAGTGTGCTGAGGCAAGCTATACGAGGGCGAATAGATCCGAAAATCACCGGGTTGAGCCGTCAGATAGTCAACCAGCCCCGCGCTTTCACCGAGAACATCTTCGGGGGGGCGGAAGCGCAGCAACGAGCGATCGAGCGCGCCCCAATCCAGAAACGCCAAAAGGAACAGGCCCGCTAACCAGAGTTGGGTTGACAGCCGGTTTTGCAGACGCACCTGCACCCAAAGGGATGCAAGTAAAAGAACGCCCGCGCCCCAGAGAAAGCTGGGCGCCCATTGTCCGGTCATCCACCCCAGGGCCAAAGCAAAGATGATACTGAATCCCGATAAGGCCGTCAACCCCAGCGCGGTTCGCCGTCTCGACTCTTCATCAAGGCCATGCAGCAGACCATCGAGACCGTAAGCCGCCAGACTCGCCCCGGCGATTCCGGCAATAAACAATGCCCGCGCCGGGACACGCAGCAAATTGAAGCCAGGCAGACGTACCAGCCAGGGGGCTAAGAAAAAATGTTCACCCAGCGAAAATAACAGCGCTATCAGAAATGCCAAAACCCAGAAGGACATCATTTTTGCGCGGCGGCGTGCCAGGAATGCTACTACCATTATGGTCAGTCCCACCCCGCCGCTATAAAGCATCCACTCATGATTGCCACCCAAATCGGGATAGATGAAGCCCAATAAACGCGCCGGCGGCAACGAATGGACTAAAGCATCGGCAACGGTCAAATGCGCGCGGGTCGATACACGCGTATACTCCATCAGCGGCAAAGTCAACGGTGCGGCAACCAGTCCTGCTAACAGCGTGCGCCCCAGCAAATCCAGCCCTTTGCGCATCCACGCTCTCAGCCCTTTTTGGCTATGCGCAAATTCGTAACCCCACCATACTAGCCCGGCATAAGCCGCCCAACGCGGATCGGCCAGGAAGATCAGCCCAAGCACAGCGGCCTCAAGCCAGCCGCGCCGATGGGCGCTCCATAGCAGCCAGGGCGTCCAGGGGATGGCGTAGAGCAATGTCAAATGCCCCGCGCCATAATGGGCATACAACTTCGGCAATGCCACAAACGCGACACCCCCAAAAAGGGCTGCCTGCGCCGATAGCCCTTCCCGGCGCAACAGGGCAAATAACCCCACCCCGCCCCATAGCAGGTGCAGCATTACCAAGAGATTGAAGCCCAGCGGGAGTGGCAGCAACAACGCCAACCAGCCGGGGGGATACCACAACCCGGACAACGGATTGGCTGCAAAAGGATGACCACTCAGGATCTGCGGCGACCAAAGGGGAATACTCCCCTGCTCAAAAAGCGCACGCCTGAGGTAGAGTGTGTTGGGGTAATGCGAAATGGTCAGATCCGAATAGGCCCCCTCAGCCGGGGGATAGGCGAAGCCCATCAAGCCGGGCAAAAATATCACCAGCGGGATCAACAAAGGCCATAAGATCTTCAGGGTCTTCGCCACTACTCCCCCACCTGATATAGAATCACATCCCCATCGGTATAAACCGGCAGAAAATCTGGAGAAATCGACAGGCTGCCCAAACGCCGCTCACGTGGGCCGTAGAATAGATAATCTACCCGATGCTCACTAAAAAAATCCCGTGATGAAGCGACATCGCCAGCGAAGAAACCTTCGACAGCAGCGCGCCCGGTCTCGGCATCAACGGTCTCAAAGGGATGTCCATAGAGCACTCGCCGCCCATTAAAGGCCGGAATAAAGGCCCCCATCTCCGGCGAAGCCAGGATCAGTGCATCTTCAGCCGTGTGTGCTTCTATCCACGCTAATGCCCGATACTCCGAAGCGGCGAGGTAAAGCTTGGCATCATGGGTGTCGGCGCCATGCAAACCGGCCAGGATAAGCAAGATATTGGTGGGCAACGCCAACACCAGCAAGGCGGTCGCGCCCAGGCGGTAACGGCGCGCCTTTGTGCGTCCCAACTGCTCCAAACCCAAAGCCGCCAACCCTGCCAGGGGAATGAACAACCCCATCATAAACCGGCGCTGAAAGCCAATGGGCAAATACATTAGCCCAAGCCCCAGCGCCAGCCACACCCAAAGCATGGCCGGTGTGTTCAGGCTATTCCGATCAGAATGGCCCGAACGATAACTTAACGCCCACAAAGCAAAGAAACTGGCCGGCGAGAAAGAAATCAATAGATCCCACCATGTCGGAGATGGGGTTTGATTCTGGGCATTCCAGGCCGCGATTACTGGATCGGCAAAGGTGATCGCAAGATCATAGATCAGCATCGGAGCACCTGCCGCAGCGGTGACAAGTAAACCGGCGAACAACGGGCGCCCCTTACCCTTTTCCTGCCGGTTCACAAGCACCCAAAGCAAATGCCCCCCCTGCACCGCCAGTACAATGACCAACCCAAAGGGGCTGATAATACTCAAAGTCAGGGCTGCCAGGGCACGCCACGCCAGTCTGCCAGTCTGGCGCGCATGATCCGCAGGCAACAACAAGAGCAAGATCAACGCCAGCCCCATTGGGAAGTGGGGGTTGGTACTGGCCGAAAGAAAGGGGTAAGCTTCTGCGACCCACAAGTCGGCGGTATACAGCCCCAGTGGTGTTACCAACCAGCCCAGCCCGGCACCAAAGACAGATAGCAGATAGGCCATTCGGCGAGGGCGTTCATCGGGGAGCCAGGCGCCATAGAATACCCACAACGCAGCCAGCATGGCAGCGGCTCCGAGCAAGCGGGCGGCGTGATAAACGAGCATCAAAGGCAGGCCGCTCAAACGGGCGCTATGCCCCAAAAACAGATAGAGCAAATTGATGTAAACTCCCTGCCCGGGCTGAGGGCTGTAGGCCATCTGATAACGCCAGCTTCCTTCCCAGCCCTGGTATATTTTTGCTACATACGAGAGTCCATCAATGGGATTATAGAGAAATCCGCTGAAATGGTAGGCGCTTCCCGCAGCGTGAGAGGCATAAAGAAAAGGAAGTGAGAGCGCCGCCAGCAGCGCCAGACCCACCCAAACCGGAAAAAAACTTTTCAGACGTGTCAGCATACCCCTATTCTACCCCACGGCTTTCTTAAATTTGTGCTATACCAGAAATTTACCGCAGAGAACGCCGGGTTCGCTGAGTTTTTTAAATTTTTCTCTGCGTTCTTTGCGCTCTCAGCGGTAAAAGCGCTTTTCGTTTCGACTTTAAGAAAGCCGTGTATTCTAACCGCAACTCCCTTGCTTTCCCAAGCATCCCCATCTATAATCTGCTTACATGAGCCGCTCAAAGAAACTGTATGACTTGCAAGTAACCGACCGTCAAATTGACCGACATCATACCCGTCTCGAAGAGATCGCGGCGATTTTAGCTGATGACGGCGCAGTGAAGAAAGCCCAGGCAGGCGCGCAAGCCGCTCAGGCCAATTTTGATGAAGTCCAACAAGCCTTACGCCAGGCCGAAGAAAACGTGGCTTCGCAACGCGCCAAGATCAAGCAATCCGAAAACGATCTGTACAGCGGCAAAATTTCCAACCCCAAAGAACTGTCCGATATTCAACAAGAAGTCGCCGCGCTGAAGCGTTATCTCGATATGTTAGAGGAGCGTCAGATCGAGGCCATGTTCGAAGCCGATGAGGCGGAGGAGCAGCTCGACGGCGCGCAAGCGACGCTCAATGCCGCCCTTGCCGAAAGCGAGCAACGCAACGCGAAACTCATTCAAGAAAGAGCTGAAATTGAACACTCTCTTGGCGACCTCGATACTCAGCGCCAAGAGAGTACCACTTTGGTTGAGCAGGCCGACTTGAAACAGTACGAGAGCATCCGCGCCCAGCGCGCCGGGGTGGCGGTCGCCAAAGTGCAAGATCGCACCTGTTCGGCCTGCGGCTCGACTCTAGCCTCCGCCACCCACCAACAAGCCCGTTCACCCAGCAAAATCATTCTCTGTGACACTTGCGGGCGCATTCTTTGGGGCGAGTAGGTTTCGAAAACAACCATGTCCGACTTCTTCCGCTCCCTGCGCATTGACCGGCTTTCCTTTTGGGTTGGATTCGTAACCGCCTTATTGTTATGGTGGTTCATTGTCAAGCTGTGGCCCTACCTGTTCACATTAGGGCAGAAAACCTGGGCACAGGTAAAATCGGCGCAGCGGGGGTTGCAGGCCAGCATTCAACAACGCCATCGCGCTGACACTCTCAAACATATTCAAGGGCTTCACCTGGCCGCCCCCCTTTTCGCCCTGGACGAAATCATCGTCCCGCCCAGGTTATTAGCCCCGCCCGCTCCTGTCCAACCCGGCACAGAACCGTTCTCACCAGAAATCGCCAGCGTCATTATCCCCTTCATGCCCGATCAACCAGAATTCGCTTCGGTATTTGGTGCGCATACGTTAACGCCCGAAGAGGCCCTTTCTGGAGGCGCCAACATTGCCATTGTTGGGCCGCCGGGCAGCGGCAAAACGACCACCTTAGCGTATCTGGCTGCCAAAGCCGCCCGCAACCAATTCGACACCCCCCTCCTTGAAGACCTGCTGCCAATTTATATCCACGCTGCCGATCTGACACTGCCGCTCCAAGAAGAGACCGAGTTCATCGCGCCAGTCGTCAATGCGGTGGGCCGCTATAGCTCGGCCCTCAGCCAAGCGCGTCTGCCAGGGTTGTTGCACAGCGCCCTCAGCACAGGCCACGCGCTAGTATTGCTTGATGGCCTCGATGAGCTTGCCCCAGATGCGCTCAAAACTGTCACGGATTACATCCAACAATTGTTGCGTGAGTTTCCCCAAACACGCGCCGTAGCCGCCGCGTCTCCCCACTATACAGGCGACCTTCCCCGGCTGGGATTCGCCATCCTGCCGATGGCGGTCTGGGATACGCATCAACAAGCGCAATTTATCAGCCAATGGGGCGAAATGTGGCGGCGGTTTATCCACGCTGAAATGCGCGCCGATTACACCCCCGTAGAACCGCTGCTGCTCAACGGCTGGCTGCTTAACCGCCATGCAGCAATCACGCCCTTCAATTTCACCCTTCAGGTTTGGGCCGCTTATGCTGGAGATGCGCGCGGCGCCACTCAGTCCGATGCGATTGAAGCCTACTTGCGGCGCATGACGGTGAGTATTCCTAAGGCGCGCCCCGCCCTTGAGCGTTGCGCCATTCACGCTTTGCGCTCGATGCGGTCAGCTTTCACCGAGGCCGAAGCCCAGATATGGGTATCGGAAATTCTTCCTGAACCCGGTGTGGATGAGGCTGTGCCATCAGAAGTATCTACACATCAAGAGAATCCTGGCTCTCGGCAAATCACTATTCCGCGCGTGCTGCCCGATCTCAGCAGACGCGGGATACTCGTGCCGCGCAGTGGTGAGCGCCTGGGGTTTGTTCACCCATTGATCGCTGGATATGCCGCAGGCCAGGCGCTGGCGCAAACCAATGCTAAGGAAATCTTCAATCAACCCGATTGGTCCTTCAAAGCAACCGCCCTTCACTATCTGGTATCTCGGCGGGATATTGCGCCCTACTTCAATCGCCTGATCTCACAACGGGATGACCCTCTACATCGCGGCCTTGTACAGGTTAGCGAATGGCTGCAAGATATTCCCCTTTACGAACCCTGGCGCAGGAATATTCTGGCGCACCTTTCGAAAATGCTCAGCAGCGAGGACGTGCCCTTCGCCACAAAAGTTCGCATACTTTCCAGGCTGGCTGTCACCAAAGACCCAGATACAAGCGCGTTATTCAGGCATTTGCTGAAGTCGCCCCAGCTGAGCGTACGCAAACTGGCCGCGCTGGGATGCGGCTACCAACGCGATACGCAAGCCGTCGAAGCCATTCTCCCACTGCTGCACGATCATCTAGATGCCGGGCAGGCCGCCTGCCTGGCGCTTGTCAATATTGGCACTCAACCGGCCCTCGAAGCCGTCGCCAGCGCCATGCTGCAAGGCAGCGAAGAAATCCGCCGGGCAGCTGCAGAGGCCTTTGCGCTGCATCCCCAAGAAGGGCATCCCACGCTGCGCGAGGCAGTCACCCTCGATGATTTGCTTGTCCGCCGGGCGGCCATACACGGTTTGCGGTTAATCCGTCAGCCCTGGGCAATCCAATTACTCGAAGAAATCCAAATCGAAGATGCGCAATGGGTAGTCAAGAATGCCGCAGCCCAAGCCTACGAAGAATTGCAAGCCCCGGATGTGCGCATCCCCCAGCCGTTAATGGCGCTCTCCGAAATACCCTGGCTGATCTCCTTTGCCGGCGAGCGCGGCGTTGGCATTAGCCCGGGAGACCCCGCCCGCAGAATGCTGTTACGCGCCCTGCAAGAAGGCTCCACCGACGAGCGGCTGGCAGCCATGTACATTATCGGGCGCAGCGGGTTCGCGAGTATCTTCCCGGCGATCTACGACTCCTTCTTCAACGACGATCCGGAACTCCACCAGGCCGCCTTTGACACCCTCTGGCAGATTGCTAATACCGGCGCAGAAATCCTGCCACCGGGACAGTTCGGACGTTGGTAAAAAAGGGCATTTAGCAAACACTATAAGAAAACAAAAAAACAGATGTGCTTATCGGCACATCTGTTTTTTAGGGATTTTGGAAAAATTGGAAACTATGCCATCCGTTGAAGAATGCGCTCTTGCGCAGTGGATGCATCTAAATCTATTACCGATACCAACTTGTCACGACCACTTTGCCCGGCAACTACTTCGATTTTGTCTGCTGAAACTTCAAGCACCATTGCCAGGAATTCGGCCAGTATCCGGTTGATCTCAGACTCCTGAGGGGCGGCTTTCAGGCGTACACGGATGGTGCCATCTTTGAGAATATCGGCGATTTCGTTTTGCTTCGCTCGCGGGACAACCCGCACTCCCAGTGCAGCCCCCTTCTTTCCATCATGTAAGCGATAATCCTTCGGCGGCATTGGGCCTCCTCATAATTTAGAAATACGCCAGTAAAATAGATTTTACAATCATACCAACAATTTGAACGAGGATCAGCAGTACTAAAGGGCTAAAGTCCAGCATGCCAACCAGGGGCACAACACGGCGTATGGGGGCCAGCATCGGCTCGACAATGCGGTCTACCCATTGCCGGACAGGGTGCCAGGGTGACATAACAAAGGATAACACCATATTGACTAAAAGCAACAGCACCAGCAGTTGCACAACAAAATCGATCAGTTGGATTATAAACAATACCACAAGAACACTCCTTTATTTCACCGATAACGAGAGCCTACAATCGCTGTCCCCACCCGTATCATGGTCGCGCCTTCTTGCACGGCAATTTCATAATCACCACTCATCCCCATCGAAAGCTCTGACCAGTTTTCTTGCGGGTAATGCTTTGCTAAAAACTCATTCAAGCGGCGCAGGCGTTGAAAATGGGGACGCGCCAATTCGGGATCAGCGAAAAATGGCGGCATGGTCATCAAGCCGCGAATTTGGAGGTGTGCCAATTTCGTTAGCGGAGCTAACGTCTCTGCAAAGGCAGGCC
The DNA here is from genome assembly GCA_964344175.1 of uncultured Anaerolineales bacterium. Taxonomy (GTDB): domain Bacteria; phylum Chloroflexota; class Anaerolineae; order Anaerolineales; family UBA11858; genus NIOZ-UU35. The sequence continues at coordinate 32,665 of CAYFMI010000027.1, read as the reverse complement.
AGTTTTCTTCATCCCCTACCGGCCACCCATGCTTAGAAGCTTCACCGCTGACGTTGCATTCTAACAACACGGGCAGTTTGCGCCCGGCCTGGGCTGCAAACTGCTCGTAACGGCGGGCTAACTTCAGCGAATCAAGGGAGTGTACCCAATCGAAATTCTGGGCCACATCTTTGGCTTTGCGGCTCTGCACATGACCGATCATATGCCACTCGACATTCATATCGGACAGGGCCTGTAACTTGGGCAGCGCTTCTTGAAGGTAGTTTTCGCCCAAATACTGCGCCCCAGCTTCAACCGCCGCGCGCGCCACATCCACCGAGTGAGCTTTGGTCACGACGATCAGCTTGATATCCGCAGGGTTGCGCCCCACCGCCTGGGCCGCGCGGGTCACCTTCTCAACAGTGTCGAGATAGTTTTGACGGATGATTTCTTTCGGCAATTCTGTCACGGGAACACGTTCAGGCCATTTTTTTCAGCCTGTCCAAATTATAGGTTCAGCGCAATGAGCGCGCCAAAGCGACCAGTTTTGCCTTGTTCGCCACGGTGCGAGTACCAATCGCCAGGCTTACAAGCCGTGCAGATCTCTGCGGCTTGGATATGCTGCAAGCCAGCCTGCTCAAGCAGCAAGCGGTTTGCAGCCCACAAATCAAATTGTACCGCGCCATCCTGCCGGGGTAAAAGGTCGCTAGCATCGCCGCCAAAAACCTGACGCACCTGCGCAACAACCTCCGGCCCGACCTCATAATGATGCGCGCCAATCGAGGGGCCAATGCCGGCCCGGATATTTTCGGCCTTACAGGCATAGCGGGACTGCATGGCATGCACTGCTGCTACGGCAGCGCGCTTAACCGTTCCCTGCCAGCCGGCATGCACCAAGCCAACGACGGCGCGTTGAGGATCGTGCAAAAGAATGGGAACGCAATCGGCAAAACGCATAAAGATGGAGACCTCGGGCCGGTCTGTGAGGATGATGTCGGCCTTAGGGTGGGGTTGGTCGAAAGGGCGAGGAGCATCGGCAAAGACAACCTCGGCGCTGTGTACCTGCCAGACATCGAAGAGCGATTCGGGTGCGCGGCCAACAGCGCGAAAGGCTGCCACTCGATTTTGAGCAACGCGCGCCAGGTCATCGCCTACTAACCCGCCCATGTTGAGTGAGTCCCATGGCTGCGGGCTGACCCCTCCCTGCCGCGTAAAAACGGCATGGGTGATTGCCTGGGGGTCAAAATGATCGAACGTGAAATAGCGAATAGACTCAGCTTGGTGAAAGGTCATGGTCTCAGATACGGCATCGCATGCTCCCATAAGAATTGGGGGCAGCGCAAATACATCAATCTTTCGGCTGGTGGGTGCGCGACAGATAAGCAATTTTTTTTGCCAGGTCGATGCGCGACTGAGCCATAATCATCTCGACATTGGGGTACCCCAGCCAGGCGCTTGTCAGGCCAAATAAGCCGCCGGTTAGCACACGCAGATAGGGTGTGCTCTCGCGCAGGGGGAATATGGCCGAGAGATTCTCCCAAAACGGGGTTGTCCCAAAGTCAAAAATCATTGTCAGAAGTTGCGTACCGCCGTCGAAGCCGATGGGAAAAACGCCAAAAAGAAGCCAGGCCCACAATGGCAGGGGCTTCCATTTTTTTCCGAAGGCCACAAATGCTACCCCGAAGATCAACATGGCGAGGTACATGGCGACATCCCGCTGACATAAGGCAACTTTATACCCCAGATTGTATTCCAGGCCTTCTTCATCTCCGCGGACAGCTCGCGCTGGGTCGAGGCTGCTCTCGTCGAAGCCGGTAGCCTGCTGGAATGTGGTTAGACCTTCCACATTTGCGGCAGCCCGCGGGTAGACAATTTGATCGCCATACAGGAAAAACGAACGATAAGCCAACTGGTGGCATAAGCCGCTATACACCCGGTAGATGACATTGGCCGGGGCGACCGCTCCCGCGTTCAACAGCACGGGCGCTAAGAATGGCAGGCCGACATAAATGAAGACGAACAAATTGAACACCAGCATATAGCGCTTCGCGAACCATATCGCGAAACGATCCATGCCCGACACGCCCCCCGCTGCTTTGGATCTGCGGGGGGGGGGGGTATCTTTCTGGGCAGGCGTTTTGTGTTGCAACAGGTCTTGGGCCGCGCCCAGGGTCATTTCGAGTTTCTGGCGGTCAAAAGGCGCCCGCAAGGTGTAGGGGCCTACTTCCACAACGGGAATTTCAAAACCATAGGCAGCCTCCAACTCGGGGCTGCCATCAATATCTATAACCACTAAACGATGAGGGAATTTCTCTTGCAAAGCGGCTAAATCGGCCTCCGCCTGATCGCAGAGATGGCATTGTTTTCTTGTAAAGAACGTTACCTTTAACACACGCAGTTCTCCTAAATTCCTGGGTTAGTTTTCCAGCCCTATATCGGCGAGATACCCATCCAATTGTCCTTCCGTCATGATCCCAACGTGGCGCACACGAATTACGCCTTCGGCATCCAGCAGATACGACGTAGGGTATCCAAGAACCTGATAAAGTCTTTGCACGTCTGCACCGGGGTCGAGTAGCACAGCGAAGGTCAGGCCTAACTCGTCTACAAAGGTCTGGACATCTTCGCGGGGTTCATCAAAATTGACGGCAATTACCGCCAGCTCGCCGCCATATTGTTCAAAGCGCGCCTGAAAGGCAGGCATTTCTAAACGGCAGGGGCCGCACCAGGTAGCCCAGAAATTGAGCAAGACCGGCGTGCCGCGAAAATCTTCGAGGCGGAGTGTTTCACCGGAGAGTGCAACCAGCTCAAAGCCGGGAGCAGGCGCGTCCACTGCCAGGGCTTGAGAGGCACCTGCCTCGGCAAGACTCTCGCTAATTGGAGTCGCCTCCGACCCGCGGATAAAGCCAATCGCTAACAAACCGATTCCCACACCGGCAACCAGACCGGCAATCAAGGCAACTTCCCGGCGCATAAATTATCCTTTTTAGAGACCTAGATCCACAAAGAAACCAAAGCGGGCCAACTGCTCGAAAGTGCCTAAGAATAACATCACACCCACAATAATGAGCAATACGCCCATGACAATTTCAGTGTAATACATGAGTTTGCCGTATTTCCGCAAAATAGTTGTGACCCAGCCAACCCCCAGAGCGGCGATCAAGAAGGGGATTGCCAGGCCAGCTGAGTAGGCCGTTAGCAACCCGGCTCCCTGGGTGACCGAACCGCCGCTTAGCGAGAGGGTTAGAATCGCGCCCAAGACGGGGCCAACGCAAGGCGACCAGCCCGCCGAAAAGAACACCCCCATCAACGCGGAGGAGATGTAGCCGCGCTGCCGTTCGGGCTGGCTCTGCGGGCGCAGGTCGTACTCCAGGAAAGGGATCCGGATTATGTGCGTCATATGCAATCCAAAGATGACCACCACAACACCGCCGATTTTTGCCAGCCAGGTGCGCAGGTCGTAAAGCAAACCGCCCAGCGCCGATGTAGCGATACCCAGTAAAATGAAAACAATGCTGAACCCCAACACGAAGGCCAGACCATGCGAAAATGTCAGCCAGCGGTTTTCGGTTTCATTTTGGGTCGAGGCTGCTGAGCGCCCTCCCAAATAACCGATGTACGCGGGGACTAACGAGAATACGCACGGCGAGAGAAACGATGCCAACCCGGCCAAAAATGCCAGGCCGAGGCCAATATTTGAACCATCCATAGTTTTTTCTATCCTTTACTCAATAAGGACTTGTAGTCTTGCGAGGACTACAGCTCCAGGAATTACCATTCGTTGACAACAACGCGCGTTCCACCCTCGCCTGAGAGGGTAAGATCACCCGTATCGAAGGGCACTGCCGGATTTGTCCAGCGAAAAATCCATTTAGCGTCATCTGGTGTGACATTGAGGCAACCGTGCGACATTGGTTCGCCGTAGTTATTGTGCCAATAGGTTGAGTGGATGGCCACGCCATCTCCATGAAACAAAGATGTCCAGCCCACTCCGGGAACATCCCAGCTTCCGGCGGCGGTGCTGCCCCCCATGTGGAGGGAGAATAATTTACGCCAGATCATAAACCCCGGCGAGACAACCGGCGTTAGTGGCGTGGCTCCTTCGGCTTTACCTGATGAGAGGCGGCAAAAATACACTTCGGTGTTGCCCTCGTAACATGAGAGATGTTGTTCTTTCCAGTTAATATCCACTTTGATGATTTTATCTTCAACGTGGGGGCTGATTGGGGCGACCTCCTCCGCGGTGAGCGGGCGGAAGGCCTCGGCAGGACACCAGAAGATATCGCCCGGGTTGCCGTAACGCTCGTTGATCCGATACCACACACTGCCATCGGATTCGGTCTTCATTTGATCGACCCATAGAATCTGGCTGTAATAAAACCGGAAAGGCTGGCTGTTCTCCTGGCGGAATTGCCACCACGCCGAACGAGGCGGACCATTTGCAATAATCGCGTCCACATAAGGCACACTCACCTCAACCCATACCCCCTGCACATCCCCCATTATTGGGAGCGCGTCTACCGGAGGGGCCGGTTCGTTTTTCACTGGCTGCAAATAGGGACTCCAAATATAGCCATCGGGGGTTTCGACCCAACGCTGATTGTTGCGGTAAGGCCAGGTTCCGGTTACTTCGCGCAGCCAGGGCACAACTGCATCTTCATACAGGGTTCCTACGGTAGTGCTGTGATAGTCGGGCCGGGCTTTAAGATCAATACGGCCATCGGCCACGCGCCCCAGGTGTTCGGTTTGAGGGAAGTCGGCCAACGGCAAGGCTTGCCGCCAGGGCTTAAGTGCCAGGCCACTTATTCCGGCAGCCGCCACTTTTAGAAATTCTCGTCGAGATAGATGTTGATTCATCCTATTGCGCCCTCAAAAAGGCAGAACTTGTTGGTGCGAACGGTCAATTCTCATGATGCCGTAAAGGATACCACTCTTACATTAGGCTGAGTTAAGTTCATGATTTCGAGTATACTTTGAGTACTACTTCTTAGGAGTTACGTACTTGCGCAGGAAAAGCCCCAAATAGGGGCGCGGGACGCTTCGCATCCTTATTTTCGGAATATCGGTCATCGAACTACGCAAGTCCGAACTTATTTTAACCACATCTATTGTAGAATGTCGATACAAGAAACTATTCAAACTATGTGGGAGGGAGACCTCCACCTTAAATTGCGCCGCCTTCGATGGCTGTCGTTTCCGGGCGTATTCTTACTGGCAGCTGTCCATAGCACAATTGTGCATTATGTATCAACGCCTTTCCCAAATGCCTGGCAGGGCTGGGTAGAAGTAGCCGTCTATAGCATTACCGGGAGTCTGGTTGCCTGGCTGGGCATCACCTGGACCGCCCGGGCTGCGGGGCTTCAATCGGAAGCCGAGGTGCAACTCCAAGGAGCCTACTCCGAACTCGAACAACGTCACCAACAATTGCTACAACTCAACACCCTGGGGGAACAAGTGGCCACAGCCGACAATCATCACACCATTTTAGAGCTGGCGACGCGCGCCCCCTTGCAGCTCACCAAAGCTCAGGCCTCCACCGTGGTTACATTTGATAACGACCGCGATGTTCTCAACCTGGATATGGCCTGGGGGCTGAGTGATAGCTACCTGGCCGGTTTGCGCCAACGCATTGAAGATGGCATTGATGCCGAACGCTGTCGAAAATGCGACAAACTGCACGCCAAAGCCGATCAGGATTGCCCGCTTTTCGATGGCTTGCAGCCGCTGGCCCACGCTGAGGGGATTTCGTCGCTGGTGTGCTTGCCCATTGCGCTCGAAGAAGACCGCACCAGCGTGATCACGGCCTACTATCCCAGCGCCGCCAACCCAACCGAGGATCATATCCGCCTGTTGAATATTCTAAGCGCGGTCATTGCCGGCGCGCTCGAGAACCTGCGCATCCGCACGCGCAATATCAACACCATCCACACTATCGATCAGCCTCTGGCAACCAACCGCGCGGACACAGCCGTGGGGTTGGTTGACCTTGCCAACCAGGTTTTGGAAATTGCCATTTCGGGATGGGAAGCACAGGCCGGGGGCATCTTCCTGCTCGATGAGAGCCCCCAAACCTGGACATGTTATGCCCAGCGCGGCCTGGGCGATGATCTCGCCGATGAGCGCTTCGCCCTGGGGATGAAAATGGCCCGAGAGGTCTTCAGCTTGAGCCGCCCAAGCATTGCTAGCGAGTTGGAGTTGACTGCATCCAAAACTATCCGCTCAGCAGCAGCGGCACCGCTCATTACCGAGGGTAAAGTCATCGGCGCGTTATTTTTAGGAAGCAAGCGCCCGCGCGCCATCAACGAACGCCAAACCGACTTGCTTTCCGCAGTCGCCCACCAAATTGGGCTGGCAATCCGTAATGCGCAGCTTTATAACCAATTGGGGCAGATGGCGGTACTCAAAGAACGCCAACGTCTCTCGCGCGAATTCCATGACGGCCTGGCACAAACATTGGGCTTCCTTAATTTACAAGCCGAACAGGTAGGGCAGCTTGTTGAAGCCAAACAACTCAACAGCGCCAGCGAGGAAATTCAAGAGTTGCGCAAAAACATCCATGCCGCCTATGTAGATGTGCGCGAAGCCATCGACGGCCTGCGCATCAGTCTGGATTCACCCGGGCAACTGGCCGTGCGGTTGAAGATTTATACCGATGAGTTTTCGCGCCAAACAGGGATCGAAACCTTATTTTCAACGCAACCCGAAGATTTCACCACCAAACCGGAGATCGCCCTTCAGTTGCTGCGCATTGTGCAAGAGACCCTCACCAATGTCCGCAAACACGCCCAGGCCAACAAGGTCAACCTCGAGTTGAAGGCCACCCCGGTCTCCATCGAATTATTCATTACCGATGATGGCGTTGGCTTTCCGCAAAATGGGGGGGGCGAATCCCTGCATCGCGGTTACGGCCTGACCATGATGCGCGAACGCGCTGAGGGGCTGGGAGGCACTTTCTCGGTGGCTACCAGCCCCGGGCGCGGAACCCGCATCACCGTCCATATTCCCATAAAAGAAACCCTATGATTAAAGTCATCCTGGCAGACGATCATCATCTCTTTCGCGAGGGCATCACGCGCATCTTAAACGATGCACCGGGGATCACGCTGGCAGGCAGCGCAAAAAACGGCGAAGAAGCCATTGCCCTGGCCGAAGAGCACGAACCGCATGTCATCCTGATGGATGTTCACATGCCGGTTGTTGACGGGATTGAAGCCACCCACCACATTCACGAGATATACCCCGACATTCATATCCTTATGTTGACTGTCTCTGAAAACGACGAAGATCTTTTCGCGGCCTTAAGATCGGGGGCACGCGGTTATTTGCTCAAAGACACAACCAGCCAAAACCTGATCGAAAGTGTGCGCCGGGTTCACACCGGGGAGGCAATCATCAACCCCCGCATGACTTCGAAACTGCTCAGCGAATTCACTGCTTTATCCATGGGGATGCCCCCGCGCAGCTCAGTTCAAACCGAAGCGCAAGGCGAAACACTCACCAACCGCGAGCGCGATGTGCTGAGGCTGGTCGCACGCGGCCTGAGTAACAAGGCTATTGGGGATAAGTTGAATATCTCACCGCATACGGTGAAATCACACCTCAGCAACGCGATGGAGAAACTTCATATCAATGGGCGGGTCGAGGCCGCGGCCTGGGCTATCCGCCACGGCCTGCTGCGGGATAATTCATCGTAAACTACGACAAATGGGAGATAACCTGAGTATTGGATACAAATTTACGACAGCGCGATGATACCTCTAGACGTATCCGAAACTGCGGTTAGGCAGGCTCTCAAAAAGGTGTGCAGAACGCTCTGCGCTCCTTTTTGATTAATTTTCAACCATAGGGGGGAAATTTTACTGCCTATATCACCCATTTGGGTGATATAGAACCCAAAAAGTATGCCCATCTGGGTCAAGACATTCCATGCGTTTTTCGATACCCTTGAGGCATTGTAGTATACGGGCATCTTTCGAGCCTGTCTTTTTACTGACTCATTCCTATGCCAAAGCAAGTTCTCTTTGTCGGATCCAGCCTGCTACAAGATGTCGTTGGTCGCCTTCTGGCCGAAGAACCAGAAATTGAGATTATCGGCGTTGCAGCCGCGTGGGAGGATGCCAAAATCCTGATCGAGGCGACCCATCCTGACATCTTGTTGATGGATGAAAATCACGAACTCAGCGAAGCACAACTCACCCCCTTGCTCGACACCATCAACCACCCTCTCAAAGTCGTCTACCTGACTCCCGATGAAAACCGCATTACGATCTACGAACGCAAACAAATTCGCGATGCATCCTTATCCGACTTACTGAAAGCGCTAACTGCCCCAGAGGCCTAACCTGATGAAAAAAGCATTACTGTATGGCTTTTATGGATTAGTCGGTCTGCTCGTTCTCGGAGCATTGGCCTTCAAGATTTTTCAACCGGTGCAGGTTATTCCTCGCATCCGGTTAGCGCCAGGCTTTTCGATGACCAAGCAAGATGGCGAACGCCTGACTAACGAAGATCTGCGCGGCCAATTTGTGCTGTACAACTTCAGCTATACCCGCTGTCCGGAGCCATGCGGGAACATGAATAAAACCCTGGCGGAGATTCAAAGCCGCCTGGACGAAGTCAACCTGGGTTCGATTGACATCACTTTTGTGACAATCTCCTTCGACCCGGAATACGACACCCCCGAGATGTTAGCAGACTACGCTGCCTCGCTCGGGGCGGATACCGATCAATGGGTGTTCGCGACCACCACAGATCAAACCCTGCTCAAAGCCATCATCGGTAATGGCTTCGAGGCCTACTACAACCAGAATGACGACGGCAGTTTTACATTTGATCCGAAATTCGTGCTGGTCGATGGCTGGGGCATCGTGCGGGGCGAATATCGCTATCAAACACAAGTTCCCGACACAGAACGCATTTTGCGCCACATCGGCGTATTAGCCGAAGAAGTGCAAAACAGCCAGGGTTCGGCAAGCCTGGCCTATGAAGCGGCACATTATTTCTTGTGCTACACACCCTGAGTTCCTACCGGGGCTGCCCGGCCTGACAGAACCAGATGCCATCCGACATTGAAAGAACAATTATGACATTCAACCGTTTCACCAAGTATTCGTGGGGAGTGCTCATTTACAACCTGGGCGTTGTAATTTGGGGCGCATATGTGCGCGCCACCGGATCTGGCGCAGGGTGCGGGAGTCACTGGCCGTTATGTAACGGCGAGGTTCTCCCGCGCGCCGAACAACTCGACACACTGATCGAATTCACCCACCGGATCACCAGCGGGTTGGCCTTTTTACTCGTGGTCGGGATGCTGATTTGGGCTTCCAGGCTGTATGACCGCAAAGACAGCATCCGTCGGGCAGCGGGTTGGGCCATGTTCTTCATGATTACCGAGTCGTTGGTTGGGGCCGGGCTGGTACTCTTCGAGTGGGTGGCAGGCAATATCTCGGTGGCGCGCGTCATAGTGATGGGTATTCACCTGCTCAACACGCATCTCCTTTTGGGCGCCATCACCCTGACTGCCTGGTGGTCTGCACGAGAGACCTCGATGCCCAAAAAAGGAACCAAACTCCCCTGGTTGCTCATCATTGGACTGCTGGCAACCCTGCTCATGAGCATGGCGGGAGCCGTCACTGCCCTGGGTGACACACTCTTCCCCGCCGATTCCCTGATCGAAGGTATTCAGCAAGATCTTGATCCAACTTCACACTTCCTTGTGCGGCTGCGCGTTCTGCACCCCTTCATTGCGATTGGGGTCGGCCTGTATCTGGTTTTCGTCGCCGGGACTATCCTCATGGAAGTGCGCAAAGGGATTACATCTCACCGCTTGTCGGTAGCCCTGATTGTGCTGTATGGCGTGCAACTGCTGGCAGGATTAATCAATCTGCTCTTGCTGGCCCCTGTGTGGATGCAGCTTGTCCATTTATTCCTTGCCGATCTAGTGTGGATCGCCCTCGTTCTACTCACCAATGAGAGAATGACGACGATCTCTGAAGGATAAAGCAATGCTCAAGAAGAATCGTTGGATTTTTATTGCCGGGTTGATCGCCGGGTTAGCCGTTGTGGCGTTGTGGGGCATCCCCCGCTTAAAGCCGCATTCGTTTTACGGCACCGTGATGCAATCGCCTGATGAAGCCCCGGACTTTACCCTCCAATCCAGCGCCGGGGGCACCCTCAGCCTGGAAGATTTCCGAGGCAAAGTCACCCTACTATATTTCGGATACACCTTCTGCCCCGATGTTTGCCCCGCCACATTGGCAGAGGTTTCGAAAGCAATGGACATTCTCGGAGACGACGCCGAAAAAGTTCAACTCATTATGATCTCTGTTGACCCGCGACGCGACACGCCAGCCGCGCTAAACGAATATGTGGCGCATTTCCACCCCAGCTTCATTGGAGCAACCGGCAGCGAAGAAGAAATTGCCAAAATCGCCACTTTATATGGTGTGTTTTACGAGAAACACGAAGGCACTGAAGCCACCGGGTATCTCGTAGATCATACGGCTACCGTCATGGTCATCGATCAAAACGGGCACCTGAAGTTGATCTTCCCCTTTGGCGCTCCCGCAGATGAAATTGCAAAAGATCTAGCCTACATATTGAAATAACAAAAAGGAGAGGCACCTATCATGAACAAAACAAATTTCTGGATTACCACCCTATTCATCCTGGCGCTGGCGCTGACTGCCTGCCAGTCGGCCCCTGCCGGGCCTGAGGTCACCATCGAGGGCGCCTGGGGACGCCCCTCGCCCAAAGTTGCCACTGCCGGCGCTTTCTACATGCTCATCAAGAACAATGGCGGCGAGGCCGACCAATTGGTCTCTGGCACATCGCCCGCCTGCGGTACGGTAGAACTTCACGAATCCTACATGACCGACGAAGGGGCTATGGGCATGCGCCCGGTAGAAGGCGGCTCTATCGAGATTCCGGCCGGAGGTGAGGCCGAATTAAAAGTTGGCGGCCTGCACATCATGTGCATTGATAAGCTGGAAGACTTTGAAGTTGGCGCGGTACTTCCCGTAACATTGAGCTTCGAGAAAGCTGGCGATCTATCTGTAGATGTTGAAATTCGCGAACCCTAGTAGGCCATAGCCATGGACGACCTGACCAACCTCAGCACCCATTCCACTGTTTACACTTTGCGCGGGCGCACACTCGTGGCAGGGATGCGCGCCCAAGCGCAAACACTAACCCAGCTTTTCAAGTTGCGCGTTGTGTTATTGCTGCTCATTGCAGCCGTAGGGGGCGCAGTGATCGGTGCTGGGGGCTGGCCAGGCGGGGAGGCGCTCCTGATGTTGATGCTCACCGGAGGGCTGTCGGCCAGTGGAGCCTCGGCTATCAATCAGTTCATTGAGCGGGAGCGCGACGCGCTCATGGCCCGAACACGCAAACGCCCCCTGCCTGCCGGAGCCGTGAAAAGCCCAAACTCCGTGCTAGGAATCAGTCTGCTCATGGTGACATTGGGCATCACGATTGCGGCATTCGATAGCCCGGCGCTAGCTTTCTTCAATGCCTTGGGGGCTGCAATCTACATCGGCGTTTATACCTTGTGGCTTAAGCCGCGCACGGTGCTTAACATTGTCATCGGCGGGGCGGCGGGAAGCTGCGCAGTACTCAGCGGTGGAGCGGCAGCGGGGGCATGGAATGAATCGAGCGTGTTAGCGCTGGCCGGGTTATTGTTCTTGTGGACTCCGGTGCATTTTTGGAGCCTGGCCATGGCCTACAAAAACGATTACGCTAAAGCCGCCTTCCCAATGCTGCCGGTGAACACCACCGACAAGCAAGCTGCGGTCTGGATTGCGATCCACTCTTTGGGAACAGGACTAATCGCCATCTTCTTGAGCAGCCACCCTAACATCGGGTTGTTTTATTTCATCCCCGCCCTTATCACAACAATCCGCCTGGGCATTTTATCCCTCCGCCTTTACCAACGCCCCTCGCCACAATCGGCCTTTTCACTATTTAAATTTTCGAACGCCTATCTGGGCATTCTTATCTTAACTGCAATTATCGATCTCGTCTGGATATAAACCTTAATCTTTCGCCGTTCTCAAGAAACTCTCAACGAAAGGAGGTGATAACGGCACCCCATAGAACAAAACAAGGCTTCAAACCACCCAAATTTCCTTCGAAGAAATTGCACCTTGACAGTTGATGAAAGATAAAAACCGTTCTCCACTCACTAATCCACTTTGGCTCGGGTTCATGGGGATCGCCCTGGGTTTGGTTTTGGCGCTGGCCGCGTATGGCGTTGGCCGGGCGCTGAGAACGCCGCTTGTCTTGCGCGGCGCTATGCTCAACCCACCGGTTCCGGCAGTCGATTTTTCGCTGCAAGGGGCCAATGGGCAAACCTACACCCTGTATGAATTCCGTGGCACTCCGGTGCTGCTGAGTTTTACATGCAGCACATGTTCGCGCAGTTCAATTGTGATGAGCAAACTGACTCAAGCCAAACACACCGCTTTCAGCGATGGGCTTGATGTTCAGGTTATTGTCATCTCTCTTGAACCCGAACAAGAACAGCCCAATAGCTTCGATGCGTATGTTAAGCGTTTCGATGCAGATTTCATTGGGCTATCCGGAGCCATGCGGGATATCACCGACATCGCGCACAGCTATGATGTATTTTTTGAATCTTCCCAAAACACCGTGGAGAGCACACCCTTGATATTTTTGATCGACAAAGTTGGATATTGGCGGGCTGTCTATCCCATGAGTTTATCAGCCGATGACATCGTCGCCGATCTCCATATTCTGATGAAGGAAAACTAGAAAGCCTGCTGTATTACAACAAAGGAGAATGAATATGAGTGATAAAAATAACGAATTTAAACCGAAAGGAACGATGGCGATCTTGGCGATCTTTGTGATCACCCTCATCCTTCTCTGGGGTTCGGTTTTCTTAATTTTGCTATCGCGAGGAGTGACGATATGAGCACAAAACCTTCTATGCACATTGATCCTTATGAGCGCAATTGGATTATCATCAGCATTGCATTGCTGGTGGGATTTGCAGTGGTAATTGGCGTAGCAGGATTTGCGTTTGGCATTCAGGTTCCCAGCCCCGAGCAACGCGTAGACCCGCGCACGGTAGCCGAAGAAGGTCCCTGGGCCGATCCTGGGTTACGCGAGCTAGCTCCTGGCAAATATGAGGCCTATATCTTAGCCCAAACCTGGACCTACCTACCGCGCGAAATGACAGTGCCCGTTGGCTCAGAGGTGACCTTCTACATTACCAGCAAAGATGTTCAGCACGGCTTCAAGCTGCAAGACACCAACTTGAACGTGCAGGTTGTGCCCGGTCAGGTATCGAAGCTGACGATCACCTTCGATAAACCCGGCGAGTACGACTACATCTGCACCGAATACTGCGGAGCCGCCCACGCGGCCATGTTCGGCACGCTGTATGTCGAACCTTAATCGCGAGAATTAGAGGAGGCATTATGTCTACTAATACTTACCAAGTTACCCCAGCCGAGAAAAAATTCATCGGCTTGCATATCTTTTTTGCTGTTGCTGCGCTTTCTATTGGCGCGCTTTTCGGCCCCCTTCAGGCTCTCGAACACTCCGGGCTTGACCTTTATCCATACCTGAGGCCAATCTTCCAATCCTACTACCAGGGCCTTACCTTACACGGTGTCCTCAATGCGCTGGTATGGACGACTTTCTTCATTACCGGCTTTTTGACCCTGACAGTTATCTACGGGCTTAGGCGCCCCTTGCGCTACCCGACCTTGAACAAAGTCGGCTTCTGGACGATGGTGGTTGGTTTGGTAACTACTGCTATCCCCCTGCTGCTGGATGAGGCCTCGGTATTGTACACCTTCTACCCGCCGATGAAGGCCCACTGGGCTTTCTACCTGGGCTTGACCCTGGTAGTGGTGGGGAGCTGGATTGAAGGTTATGGCTTCTACTTCACCTATGGCGCCTGGCGTAAAGAAAACCCCGGTGTGCGTACCCCGCTGGAAGCCTTCGGCGCACTCATCACCATGGCAATGTGGCAAATTGCTACCCTGGGCGTGGCGGTCGAAATTCTGACCATGTTGCTGCCCTGGTCTCTGGGCCTGATCGATGGCACTGACCCACAGTTGGCTCGCACCTATTTCTGGTTTACCGGCCACCCGCTGGTTTACTTCTGGCTGTTGCCGGCCTACCTTTCGTGGTACACCATGCTGCCCAAACAGGTTGGCGGAAAGCTGTTCAGCGACTCGCTGGCCCGCTTTGCCTTCTGGCTGTTCTTCCTGTTGTCGGTTCCGTTGGGCTTCCACCATCAGTATGTGGATCCCGGTGTCCCGGCGGGTTGGAAATTTTTGCATGCCGTGTTGACCTACTCGGTATTCCTGCCATCGATGATGACAGCCTTTACCGTAATCGCCTCACTCGAAAGAGCCGGACGCGAGCGCGGTGGAAAAGGTCTCTTCGGCTGGATTCGCGCCCTCCCCTGGAGCAATCCCTCGGTAAGCGCCCAGTTGATGGCGGGCATCCTATTTTTCTTTGGCGGCATCGGCGGGCTGACCAATGCTTCGTACAATGTCAACCTGGTGCTCCATAACACGGCCTGGGTTCCTGGTCACTTCCACCTGACGGTAGCGTCGGCGGTCACCATGTCGTTTATGGGGATCTCATACTGGCTGGTTCCCTTCATCACCGGAAAGAAGTTGATGAACGACAAACTGGCAACCTGGGCTAACTGGCTGTGGTTCGTCGGTATGATTATCTTCTCCAATGCCATGCATGTAGTAGGGTTATTAGGCGCCCCGCGCCGCACGCCCCTTGGTCTGGCTCCCTACATTCCCGAAGAATGGAGCGGGCACCTGTTGCGTGTGGGGATCGGCGGCACGATCATGTTCTTCGGCATTTACCTGTACATCTACGTGTTGGGTAGAACCGCCTGGTCGAAGAAAGCCGAAGCAACAGATATTGAAATCCCAGTTGCCGAATCTGTCCATGACCCCCAAGATACCCCCGAATGGTTGGATAAATGGGTTCCGTGGATTATTGGCACAATTGCATTGCTGATAATTGCCTACGGCCCGCAATTAGTCGATCAAATTGCCAACATCTCGCTGAATGCCCCTGGCGGAAAAGTTTGGTAAACCTTTCTTACTTCGCTAGACTGGCAGCCCTAGTAGGGCTGCCAGTCTAGCAGGCAACAATGACAGCCAATAAACCCTCAACCCGTCCTGAGAAACTCAAAGCGCTCAACCCCAGCGTAGATTGGGCTTCTCGTCAGAATTCGTTCGTCCGGCGGCTGCTTAACGCGTTGGAACGAGTATCGCTGACTCTCGAAGCGCCTATCGCCCGATTGATCCGCGACCCGCGCCTCAACCCGCTTTACCACACCGGCACAATAACCGTGGTCTTATTTATTCTTATTCTCATTACCGGTGTCTACCTGACCATGTTTTACCAATTCGGCTTCACCGCCTCGTATGAGGCCATTGTGGGGCTGAACGGACATGTCTTCAACCGCTGGATGCGCACCATTCATCGCTACGCTTCTGGCGCAGCAATACTAACTAGCCTGCTGCATGGCTGGCGCACTTTTTTTCAAGACCGCTTTCGCGGGGCGCGCTGGACAGCCTGGGTCACCGGCGTTGTGATGACGGTCATCTTCTGGCTGATCGGCATCACCGGCTACTGGCTTTTGTGGGATGAGCGCGCCCAGGTACTCAATCAGACGCTGATCCAGTTAATTGGGAAGACGCCCTGGGGGTCGGCTTTTTTGCTCAAGTTCCTAATCACCGATGCCGCCGGTTCCGGGTGGATCTTTTTATTATTGGTACTCACAGCCCACCTGCTGTTGTCTGTGGTGGTGGGCCTATTCTTCTGGTGGCACATCCAGCGCCTCAGCCGCCCTAAGTGGCTGCCAGCGCGCGACTGGACAACCGCCACGACTGTGCTGATCTTGCTGGCATCATTGATCGTCCCGGCGGGCATTTTACCCTCCATCAATCCTGGACAACTGCCGGCAAATATCCCCATCGATCCCCTGTTTTTGTTTTACTTGCCTGGCGCATTGATCGAAAGCCCTGCCCTTTTTTGGGGTCTGGTTATCGCTCTGGTTGCTTTCGTCAGTCTGTTGCCCTGGCTGCTGGCACGCAAACCCTTAGCGCCTGTGCAGGTTGATCTGGGGTTGTGTGACGGATGCATATTGTGCTCGCGCGATTGCCCCTATAACGCGATTACCATGGTGCCCCGCACAGACGGCGCCAGGCCGAAATTCCAGGCCGAAATAAATCCTGCCTTATGCGTCTCATGCGGCATTTGTGTGGGCAGCTGCCCCGAAAATGCGCTCACCCTCGGAGACATTCCCATCGCTCCTTTATGGGATACCACCACCCGCCGCGCGGCGAGCGCCGACACAAACACGCATCTCCCCACAAAGGTGGTCTTCACCTGCGAACGCCATATTCAGCATCATCAAAAAGCGCTTTCCAATCCAACTGCGCTGGATGCTGATTTTAATATCCAGATTGTCCCTCTGACGTGTGTGGGGATGCTCAACCCTAACCTGATAACAGAGACGCTGGAAAGCGGGGCAGACTTTGCCCAGGTGGTGGGCTGCCCGCCCGAAGATTGCAGCAACCGTGAGGGCAATCTCTGGCTTCAGCAGCGCCTCGATCGTGAGCGGCTACCGCGTTTGAAGGTGGAATATCAGGATGCGCCTATCCAGACAACCTGGACAGCGCCGACCAATTTCATGGCTGCCGTCCGTGGCTATACGCAGAGTGCGGCGACGGCCTACCAACAATCCTTCTCCAGAAATATGCTCTCCAGCTTTGGGCCGGCATTGGTTTTGGCTGCCATTGTCGTGGGCATTCAGGTGGGGACCAACAAACTTAATTATGCCCCCTTCAGCGATGACCAGGCCATGCTCGAAATTGCTCTCACCCACCACAGCGGCTACCCGCTAGAAGAGTTGCCCAAAAGCCAGGATTACGCCGAAGCGGGCCTTGATTTACCGACGCGTCTGGTTGTGGAGGTTGATCAAAGCATTGTTTTAGATCAAACATACCCGCTGCGCGGCAGCGATTGGGAGCGGGCATCGCTGGCCTTTGAGCAGATCCCCATTACAACAGGCGAGCACCACATCCGCCTGCTGATGTACGACCGCGCTGATCCTTTCTTATCTCAGATACTCTTCGACAAATCCATCACATTAAATAGTCGGCAAACCCTGACCCTGAGCTATCACGATGCCAGTCTGGGCAACGACCCCGCCGCCGGAAGGAAACTGTACTACGAAACTTCCCTGGGAACCAACGCCGGATGCCGCATTTGCCATTCATTAGAAGAAGGCGTCACCCTGGTTGGCCCTTCTTTCGCGGGGATTGCGACTCGCGCGGCCGAGCGCGTACCCGGAATGAGCGCCGAAGAGTATTTGCGGCAATCGATCCTCGACCCTGAGGCCTATGTCGTAGAGGGCTTCCCAACGGGGCAAATGCTTCCAAACCTGGGCGACATCTTAAGCGCACAACAAATAGACGATCTGATCGCGTTTTTGATGACCTTCGAATAGTTATATTGCCAGACAATTGTTATAATTGCCTGTATGCACGTGAACAGAACATGGTAGTTCACACCCTTTCAAACTATTTCATTCAAGGAGTAATATCATGAAAAAATCTATTCTTCTCGTTGCCCTGACGCTTTCTTTGGCGCTGCTGCTGGCCGCTTGCGGCGGTGGTTCATCCGATGACCCCACCTCTGCTGGCGAGAAACTCTTCGCCGAAGTTGTTGTCGGCACGCAGGCGGGCTGTATTACCTGCCACTCGCTGACCCCCGACGAAGTGATCGTTGGCCCCTCGATGGCCGGTATCGGCTCGCGCGCTACAGCGGACGAAATTCGCCAATCGATTCTAGACCCCAATGCTGTTTTAGTTGAGGGTTTCCCCGCCGATACGATGCCCCCCGTATGGGCTGAAGAATTGACGGATGAGCAGGTCGATCAACTGGTGGCCTACTTGCTCACTTTGAAATAACTCGTTAACAAAAAAGCTCCCGGAGTTTTAGCTCCGGGAGCTTCTCGTGGAAGGTCAGTCATTTGGGAATGCGATTTCTTCCCCTACCCCAGTATGGCCTTCCACCGTGCGGGTTCCATAAAGTTCACCCGCCAGCGTGACTGTGTAAACCGCCTGTCCCTGGGTTGTCCCTGTCACCCCCTCGACGGCCTGCCACTCAACCAGGAGTTGATTGCCATCCAAAATACCGCGGCCTTCCTGAATGCTGCCAACCACGATCCATTGCATCAGGAACTCGTTTTCAGCATCGCCCGGCAAGATGGTCAGATGACCGCCATACTCTGTCCCTAAGGGATCAACGCCATTAACAACATATTTTCCAGTCAGGTTCGGCACGGCATCTGGCGGTGCATCGGCAGCCGTTGGCACGCCTTTCTCTTTTGCTGTGCAAGCGGAAAGTAGAAAAACGAAGACGAAGGCGATCAGAAATAATCGAAATAACTTTTTAGTCATAACACATCTCCAACAAGTAGAAGTTCCCAATTGTAGCATAAGCCACAGAGAGGAGCATTACATGACAAATACCAAATACCGGGTAAAAATCTATCAAGTCGATGACTGGCGTGAAATGGTCAAGTGCCAGGCTGCCTGCCCGGTGAACACCGATGCGCGCGGTTATGTCACCGCCATGGCGCGTGGAGAATTAGCCCTGGGGCATGAGATTGCGCATGACCCCAACCCTCTCTCCACCGTATGTGGGCGCATCTGCGGCGCACCTTGCGAAGTGGCCTGCCGCCGCGGCGACATTGGCCCCGATCTGCAACCCATTGCTATCCGCCCCATTAAACGCGTGCTGACCGAACGCCACGGCCCAGAAGCAGGCCACCGCTTGCCGGGCCGCGTTGAAGCCGGAGACGTGGTGCCGGCAAGCGAGATCGAACTCAATACCGGGTTTACGGTCTTTTCATCCAATATCGGCAAAGAAAAAGGGGGCTGTCATGATGTCCCCGGAACCGGTACGCCACAAATGTATTCGCCGGTACGCTGGTCGCGCAGCGAACTTACACGCCTGGCTGCCCAAGAGGGGCGCAAGATCGGCAAAATTGCCATCATTGGCGCTGGCCCTGCCGGATTAACTGTGGCCCACGACTTAGCTCTTTTGGGTCACCAAGTCACTCTATACGAGGCCGGGCCAAAAACCGGCGGTATGATGCGCTACGGCGTTCCAGTTTACCGCTTCGATCAGGAAGCGATGGATTTAGAAATCCAATCGATCTTGGATATGGGCGTAGAAATTCACTTCAATACACCCATTGGCGAAGAGATCAAGCTGCCCGACCTGCGCCGCGATTACGATGCTGTATTCCTGGGAATCGGCCTGATGAAAGGTCGTCAGCTCAACATCGAAGGCGTTAACCTGGATGGCGTGATAACAGCGGTTGATTTATTGCTCAATTACAACCTGGGCTACAAAGTGACCCTCGGCAAGCGCGTGCTGGTCGTTGGCGGCGGCGATGTCGCCATGGACGCTGCCCGCACCGCCTTGCGACTGGGACAAGCTACTTCTGAACAGCAAGCCGCTCTGGCCGATACAGATGCCCGCGCTGAGGAAGAATCGGAAACGGTCAGCACGGCGCTGGATGTCGCTCGCACGGCCCTGCGCCTGGGTGTTGCCAATGTAAAGATGATCGCCCTCGAAGATTGGGACGAACTCCCTGCATCCGATTTCGAGATCGAAGAAGCCCTGGAAGAGGGCATTCAACTACACCCCCGTATTGGCCCCAACCGCATTGTCGGCGAGGACGGCAAGGTCTCTGGCCTGGAAGTGATTGGTGTCGAATCCGTCTTCGATGCCGATGGGCGCTTCAACCCCAAATTCAAACCCAACTCCGAACAGATCTGGGAATGCGACACCGTTATTCTGGCAATTGGGCAACAAGCCGATTTAGAAGTACTGGGCGGCGCCGACGATGTCCGCCTGACTCCGCGCGGCCTGATCGAGGTCAACTCCGACACTGGGCAAACCTCTGCTGAAGATGTCTTTACCGGCGGCGATGCAGCCTATGGCCCGCGCCTGATTATTGATGCGGTGAAACACGGCCACATTGCCGCGCTGGGGATCGAAGAATATCTTCAACAAAAGCAACTCAAGGTGGATGTTCAGACCGAGTGGACGGAACTCTCCAACCACGTTATGTTCGAAAATTGGACCCAGCTCGAACGCCGCAAGGTGCCTTCTCTGCCTGTCGACCGGCGCACCGGCATTTCGGTGGTCGAGTTGGGCTACTCCGAAGAGGAAGCCAGCGAACAAGGCAGCCGCTGCCTGGAATGCGCGGTAAACACCATCTTCGATGGTACTAAGTGCATTCTGTGCAACGCCTGTGTGGAT
The DNA here is from genome assembly GCA_964344175.1 of uncultured Anaerolineales bacterium. Classification (GTDB taxonomy): domain Bacteria; phylum Chloroflexota; class Anaerolineae; order Anaerolineales; family UBA11858; genus NIOZ-UU35. The sequence continues at coordinate 12,334 of CAYFMI010000027.1, read as the reverse complement.
GTTTGCCCCTGGGACTGCCTGAAGATTGTTAGCCTGAAACAACTTGAAGGCGACGAATTGTTCGGCCAGGTGGTCGAGGCGCAACTCGGTCAACCACTATCGTTCTTCCAGGACGAAGAAAACCCAACAGCAGCAGCTATGCTCAAGGACGATGAGGCCTGCACGCGCTGTGCTTTATGCGCCGAACGCTGCCCAACGGATGCGATCACAATGGAAGCATTCCGTTTCAAAGAAGTATTATCGTACGAATAATCGGTTGCCCGGTTGAAGGAAACCAGGTTGCAGGCTCGTCAACTTGCCAACCTGCCCGCCTTCTAACATACCAACCCTTTCGAGGAGAAACCCATGCAACGAATTAAGGATTTCATTGTCAATTCAAGAGTCTGGCGGTCTTTCTTCCGCCACGGCTGGCCCGACAACCCGCTGGATCGCTCACTGGTAATGACCACCAATGTGTTCTTTCACCTGCATCCGGTCAAAGTGAGTCGCAAAAGCCTGCAAGCCAAGTACTCCCTGGGGCTGGGGCTGATCTCTGCGATTGTTTTCGGAATTCTCAGCCTGACCGGCCTGCTGCTGATGTTCTATTACGTCCCGACAGTAGAGCGAGCCTATGGCTACATCACCCTGCTGCAAACGCAAGTGCCCTTTGGGCAATTGCTCCGCAATATGCACCGTTGGGGGGCGCACCTGATGGTGATTGCCGTCGTCTTACATATGGCACGCGTGTTTTACACTGGCGCATACAAACCGCCCCGCGAGTTCAACTGGGTTGTGGGGGTTGTATTGCTGCTGCTCACCCTGGGGGCCAGCTTCACCGGATACCTGCTCCCCTGGGATCAACTGGCCTATTGGGCCATCACGGTAGGAACCAGCGTGGCAGGCTATGAACCCATCATGGGGTCGGTGATCAAATCTGTGCTGCTGGGCGGCCCTGAGGTCGGCCAGGAAGCGTTGACGCGCTTCTACGCCCTGCATGTCATGCTGATCCCCGGCGCGATTTTGTTGATCACGTCTCTGCATATGTGGCGCGTCCGCAAAGACGGCGGCCTGGCCGCACAAGATGCCACTGACGACCACGAGGAGGCTTCTCATGAGTGAAACAACTAAAAACAGCGAGGCTTTCAGCAAAGAAGCCAGCAAAACGAAAACTTATTCACTGGTGGAATTGGTCAAAGCACCCACCACCATGGTAGATAAAGGGCCAGACGATACGATCTTCTCGTTCCCCATTGTTGCCATCATGGAAGTGCTGCTGGCCCTGGGCGTGACAATTCTGCTATTGGCAATGTCGTTGTTTGTTAACGCGCCCCTTGAAGAAATTGCCAACCCCAATACCACTACCGACCCGGCCAAAGCGCCCTGGTATTTCATGGGTCTGCAAGAAATGCTCGAACACGGCCACCCCACCCTGATGGCCGTCCTGATGCCCACCTTGATGGTGTTATTCGTGATCGCCATTCCCTATCTGGATAACTCCAAAACCGGATCGGGAGTTTGGTTTACATCCAAACGTGGGAAGCGGATCACTCTTTACACAACGATCTATATTCTCATCATCATGCCCTTGTATATCTGGCTGGACACCACCTTCCCGCTGCGCGAGATCCTGCGCGGGCAGATGCCCGATTTCGTTTTGCAAACGGTGTTCCCAGCCGTGCTGATGGGTATCATTGTGTTGCTGCCACTGCTCGCCCTGCTTCGTCAGAAACCCACCTCACGCGAGATCGTGCTGACGTTGTTCACGGTTCTGTTTATCAGTGCGGTCGTCTTCACGCTAGCAGGCTTCTTATTCCGCGGCCCGGGCTTCGAACTGTTTTGGCCCTGGGATATGCCCGGTCACTATAGCCCCTGGGATAATCTTTAGGAGGTACACATGGCTGAAAAGAAGAATTCGAAACTCAATCGTCGCCAGTTTCTCGGAATCGCCTGGGGAGGCTCGGCTGCATTATTATTCGCGCAGGTCACCATAGCGCTGCTTAAATTTATCAAACCTGTGTCTTCCGGTGGTTTCGGCGGGCAAATATATGCCGGAAAGATCGAAGAATTTACCATTTCGAGTGTCAACCGTATTTTGGCAGGCCGCTTCTATATCTCACGCACCAAAGATGGCATTATCGCCCTATGGCAGAAATGCACCCACCTTGGTTGTGCTGTGCCCTGGGATGAAGCAGAAGGTAAATTTCACTGTCCCTGCCACGGCTCACTCTTTAACGAAGTCGGCGAGGTTTTAGGCGGCCCGGCCCCCCGCCCGTTAGATTTCTTCCCGATAGAAATTAAAAGCGGTGAAGTCTGGGTGGATACCGGTAAACCAACTGAGCGCGCCAAACACGATCCCGATCATATTACCGGAGCATAGGGAGAACACCATGAATAAAAACGAACCGAATTATGAACGGTATGTCATCGTGGGGTTGGTCTTCACATTAATGATTTTGGCCGGTTTTTCCATTTACTGGCTCGGTGAATCAACCCGCCTAACGGATGCTGCGGATCATTTTGCCAAAGAACGTGTTTATCGCGGTCGCTCAGTTTACATGGAGCAATGCGCATCTTGCCACGGCAACGAAGGCGAGGGCGGGGTTGGTACAGCCCTGAACAACAAGGACTTGCTCAAGAACACGCTCGATAGCATCTTCTTCTCGGTGGTGCGTTCGGGTGTTCCCAGCACTCAAATGCCCGCCTGGAGTGTGGATTATGGCGGCCCACTGACCGATGAAGATATTCGCGATGTTGTCGCTTTCATTCGCGCCTGGGAACCTACCGCGCCTGTGATTGAACCAGAAGTCTTCGTGCCTGATGCAGCTCGCGGCGCGCTATTGTACGCCACGACCTGCTCTGTATGTCATGGCGAAAACGGCGTCGGCACCGAAGATGCCCCTGCCATCAATGATCCGGCCCGTCTTGCCAGCCTGGATAATACCTGGTATCGCGGCACCATCAGCAACGGGCGCCCGGCACGCGGGATGCCAACCTGGGGCACAGTACTCAACCCAAACCAAATAGACGACCTGCTCGCTCTGGTCGATTCGTGGCGCGCGGGGGCTAATGTTGAGGCAGCCTTCTCAGTCACAAACTTGCTTGGTTCAGCCATCTTCTCGCTCGAAGAAGATGACCCCGACAGTGCCGCACTGCACGTAACCCGCGCCCTGACTGTGGCAACCGGTAAAGGCGCCGAAGTGTTAACCAATGCTGCCGCGCAATTGGTCGCCGGCGATAACGCCGGAGCGTTAGTCACACTGCAAATTTTGCAAGAGCAATGGCCGATGGGTGTCGCAGAAGTTGGCGCGACCCTGTATGAAGAAAAATGTTCTGTTTGCCACGGTAAGCAAGGTGAGGGTGGCATTGGAACAGCTATGCAGCCAAGCGAATTCGTCCAGGACAATACGAATGCCCAACTGGTGGAATTCATTCTCGAAGGACGCACCGGAACCGCCATGGCTGGCTGGGATGGGCGCATGACCGAAGAGGAGATCGCCAATGTAATCGCATTCTTGCGCACCTGGCAGCCATAGCTAGCTGGATCGGGAGCCGTGTATCGGTGAGGGCGCGGCTCCCGAAATCTTGAATTTTCCACAATTCAAATGGCCTTGTCTTGTAAGCGTCGCAGTCGAAGGATGCTCACACAGGGCCACAACTAAAATTAAATAATCTCGATAAACTTTGTCAGACGAATTCCAAAGGAGGAACCAACATGGCAAAAGTAGCTATTATTGGTGCTGGATTTGCCGGTCATACCGCTGCCTTATATCTGGGGGATAAGTTGGGCAGGGATCACGAAGTGACAATGATTAATAAGTTCGAGTATTTCTACTACATCCCATCATGGGTGTGGGTAGGTATCGGGCGCATGGAACTCGCCAAAACCCGCTTCCGACTCGAACCGGTCTACAACCGCATGAACGTCAACTTTGTGCACGGCAAAGCCACCGAAATTCACCCCGATGAACAATATATTCTTGTTGAGCGGCGTGATGGCAGCCAGGGGACAACCCACGTAGATTACGACTATCTCATCATTGCCACCGGCCCCAAGCTGAACTTCGAAGGTACAAAGGGGCTTGGGCCAGATGACGGGTTTACGCAGTCGATCTGCACCGGCCCCCACGCCGAAGCCTCGCGCGACGCCTACCTGGAGAATGTAGAGCGCATGCGAAAGGGAGAAACTCGAAAATTGGTCATCGGAACCGGCCACCCCGGCGCCACCTGCCAGGGTGCAGCCTTCGAATATATCACCAATCTGCACAAAGATTTGCTGCGGCGCGGCGTGCGCGAGAAGGCCCAGTTGATGTGGCTCTCCAACGAGCAAGCGCCCGGCGACTTTGGCGTACGCGGCATTCAGGTGCACCAGCGCGGCCAAATCATCGGCAGCGATGACTTCATTAAAGCCGTTTTTAAAGAGTATGGAATCAACTGGCAGGTACAAAGCGGCGTGCTGGAAGTCAATGAGAAACAAATCCACTGGGAGAATTTCGACGGACAATATGGCGACACGCCTTACGACTACGCCATGCTGATCCCGCAATTCCTGGGGCAGCCAATGGACTTCCGCGACAAAAATGGCGCGGATGTCTCGGCTGATATTGTCGCCCCCAATGGCCTGGTCAAAGTGGATGCGCTTTACGGTCAGCCCTACGAGCCAATGGCCGCCAACCCCGACTCCTGGCCGGCAGTTTACCAAAACCCAACCTACTCGAATATCTTCGCGGCCGGGATTGCCTTCGCCCCACCCGGGCCGATCTCGGTGCCTCACACAACGCCCAACGGCACAAAAATCGCCGCCGCCCCGCCGCGCACCGGCATGGTCTCCGGCATTATTGGCCGCATTGTCGCGCTCAATATTGTGGATCTGATCGAAAAAGGCCGCATGACCCACAGTGAGCGCATGACCGAAATGTACGCCGCCTGCATTGCCTCGATGGGCGACTCGCTTTGGGACGGCTCGGCGGCAACCATCATGATCTACCCGGTGGTGCCCGATTTCCGCCGCTACCCCAACGAGGGCGGCCGCGATATGTTCGTCACCCATATGGAAATGGGGCTGGCCGGGGCGTGGATGAAACGCATGATCCACACGACCTTCATGCACAAACTGCAAGGCCGCATCGGCTGGAAGATGATTCCAGAATAAGTATTTTCTTGGAGAATCAGCCCAGGAGACACACGCCTACCTTCGGGGCTGATCGGCCACTCCCACAGGCGTCGCGCTGCCCCTCTCAAAGCTGGCAGCATAAAAAAAGAGCAACCAAATCCCGAGGAGGATCCCATGCAAATCACCGACAAAGACCGCGCCATGATGAACAACAAACTTATCCAATTATTTCGGTTTATTGTCCTCAATTTGAAAATTCTCAAAGGCGTCGATCACAGCAAACGATCGTAACCAGGCACACATTCTGGAGGAAATATGACCGAACAACCTGAACGCAATTTGGGCATGGAGCTGGTACGGGTAACCGAGGCCGCCGCCCTGGCTGCCGCCCGCTGGATGGGGCGCGGACAAAAAGAAGCCGGTGACCAGGCCGCCGTAGACGGTATGCGGCTGATGCTCGACACCATCAACATGGACGGCGTAATTGTCATTGGCGAGGGCGAAAAAGACGAAGCTCCCATGCTCTACAATGGTGAGCGGGTGGGCAACGGCCACGGCCCCGAGATGGACGTTGCCGTAGACCCGGTGGAGGGCACCACCCTGCTGGCAAAGGGCAAACCCAACTCGATTGCCGTGATCGCTGCTGCGCCGCGCCGCGCCATGTGGAACCCCGGCCCGGGTTTTTACATGGAGAAAATTGCCGTTGGCCCGGCAGCCCGCGATGCCATTGACTTAGATGCCCCGGTTGCCGACAACTTAAAAAACACAGCCCGCGCCCTGGGCAAAGATATTCGCGACCTGACGGTATTCATTCTGGAGCGGCCGCGTCACGAAAAGATGATTGCCGAGATCGGCGCCGCCGGGGCACGCGTGGCGCTGCACTACGATGGCGATGTGGCCGGGTCTTTGATGGCCGCGCTGGATGGCGAGATCGACATCATGATGAATATTGGCGGCACCCCGGAGGGCGTCATTTCAGCCTGCGCCATCAAAGCCCTGGGGGGGCAATTGCTGGGCCGCCTCGCGCCCCAGTCGGCAGATGAGCGCTCCGCGCTGCTCGCAGCCGGGCTGGATACCGGCCAAGTTCTCACTGTTGACGATATGGTGCGCAGCGACGATGTTCTCTTTGCCGCCACCGGCATCACCAGCCCTGGGCATCTCATCAACGGTGTTCAATACCAGCGCGGCTCTGCCCGCACCTACTCGATGGTTATTCGCGGCAAATCGGGCACCATCCGCTTCATCGAGGCGGTTCACAATCTTGAAAAATTGCAAAAAATCAGTGCAATTGAGTATTAGGAACAATGTAGTTCGTTGGTAAATAAAAGGAGGTACCAATGTCAAAAAAAGGTGCTATTTCATATGCTGAGGAATACCTTCGCTTAGGATACACCCCAAGCGAGGAAGAACTTCTCTGTGCGTTCAAGGTAACGCCGCGTGAAGATATCCCCATGGAAGAGGCCGCCGCCGCCGTGGCCGCCGAGTCGTCCACCGGAACCTGGACCGATGTCGACTCTGAGGTTGCCGAGCGGCTGAAGGCACGCGTCTATGCCATCGAAGGCAATATGGTGTATGTATCCTATCAGCCGGGGTTATTCGAGTACAGCAGTATGCCCAATATCCTCTCCAGCGTGGCCGGGAATGTATTTGGCATGAAGGCTGTCGAAGGGCTGCGGCTGGAAGACATCCGCTTCCCTGCCGCCATCGTCGAGAGCTTCCCCGGACCTTATTTTGGCCTGCCCGGCGTGCGCGAGAAAATGAACATCTACGGGCGCGCCATGAGCGGCTCGACCATCAAGCCTAAAATTGGGCTGACATCTGCAGAACACGCCAACGTTTGCTACGAAACCTGGATGGGCGGAGCCGACACCGTCAAAGACGACGAAAACCTGGGCAGCCAGACCTTCAACGATTTTTACGAGCGCATGGCCCGCACCCTGGCATTGCTGCACAAGGCCGAGGCCGAAACCGGCGAGAAGAAAGGCTATTGGGCCAACCTGACCGCCGCCACCGTGGACGAAATGGCAAAACGCGCCGAGTGCATCAAAGAAAACGGCGGCATTTTCGCCATGGTCGATTATGTCACCGTCGGCTACACCGGCGTTGCCAGCCTGCGCCAGATCACCGAAAAACTTGGTCTCATTATCCATGCTCACCGGGCCATGCACGCCGCTTTCGACCGCATCCCCTACCACGGCATCGAGTACCGCGTCATTGCAAAAACCGCCCGCCTGCTGGGGGTCGATCACATCCACACCGGCACGGGGGTTGGCAAACTCGAAGGCGGCCCTGAAGAGATGAGAGAACGCACCGCCATCTTGCGCGATCAGGTTACCAAACCTTATCGCGGGGTGCTCTTCGAGCAGAATTGGGGCGCTATCAAACCCGTTGCCCCGGTGGCTTCGGGCGGCTTGCACCCCGGACATATCCCCGCCTTGTACAAGATCTTTGGTAAGGAAGCCTACTTTGCCTTTGGCGGCGGCATCCACGGACATCCAGGCGGCAGTCGCGCCGGGGGGCGTGCCGTGCGCGCCGCCATTGAGGCCGGCGCTCAGGGCATTTCGCTAGAACAAGCTTCGAAGGAAAGCAAAGAACTACGTGAGGCGCTGGAACTTTGGTCAGAAGTGAAATTCTAGCATAACCATGCCTGCAGGATTGCTGTTTCTGGAGAGAGCGGCAATCCTGCATTAGCAAAGGAGGAAGCCAAAATGCCATACCAAAGGACGATCTTATTAGGGGTCGTTGGCGATAGTGCAGCAGGGAAAACCACTATCTCTGCTGGCATCGCCCGCATCTTGGGCGAAGAACGCGTCACGGTCATCTGCACCGACGATTACCACCGCTACAATCGCAGGCAGCGCAAGGAGATGGGCATCAGCGCTCTTGACCCGGCGTGTAATTATATGGATGTCATGGAACAGCACCTCGACGCGCTGCGCCGCGGCCATGCTATCCTAAAACCGATCTATAATCACAGCACGGGGGATTTTGACCCACCTGAGTATATTGAACCCACCCAGTTCATCATTGCAGAGGGATTATTGGGGCTGCACAACCGGGGGCTGAGGCGCAACTTTGACGTCAAGGTTTACCTTGCTCCCGAAGAAGAACTGCGCGTCCGCTGGAAGATCAAACGCGATACCACCAAGCGCGGATACACACCTGAGCAAGTGCGTGATTCGCTGGAAAAACGGGTCCACGATTCACAAAGTTTCATCTATCCGCAAAAGGGGCACGCCGATATTCTGGTGAATTTCTACCGTCCCGCCAATCACGAAGAAGAGACCGGCGCACATCTCAACACCCGCCTGATGCTGCGCCCCACACTGCCACACCCCAATCTTGGAGACCTGGTAGAATGTGGAGACTTACGCGAAAGCCGAATGATTTGCTCAAGCATTGAGCGCGAGGACGACTGGCTGATTGAAGCCCTAGACATCAATGGCGCCATTTCAGACGAAAAAGCGATTCAGGTCAGGGACGCGATATGGCAGCGGTTAACAGAACGATCTCCCACGCTGAAAGCTATGCGCCCCGTTTTCGGCTCATATCTGGATGGAAGTGAAACTCATATCTCCCACCCTCTGGCACTGACACAGCTACTAATCGCATATCACATGCTGCTAGCCCGGGAAGAATTGCGGGAGGAGATCAAACACATCGAACGCAAATTGTTCTGAAACGGAGGCACGAAAAACAAATATGGAATCTCACCAAATCACCTACGATAAAACCGACACACTTTGCGCCAATACGCTGCGCCTGTTAGCCGTCGATGCCATCCAGCAGGCCAACTCCGGACATCCCGGCCTGCCCCTGGGAGCCGCCGACATGGCTACTGTTCTTTGGACGCGTTTTCTCAAACACAACCCGGCCAACCCCACCTGGCCCGACCGCGACCGCTTTGTCCTTTCGGCAGGTCACGGATCGGCCCTGCTCTACGCTCTCTTGCATGTATTTGGATATCCGCTCTCTTTGAAAGACCTTAAGAATTTCCGACAGTGGGGCAGCCATACCGCCGGGCACCCCGAATATGACCCCAAATTGGGCATCGAAACAACCACCGGCCCGCTGGGTCAGGGCATCAGCAACGCGGTCGGGTTAGCTATCGCCGAACGCTGGCTGGCGGCTCGCTTCAACCGGCCCGACTTTCCCATCGTCGATCACTACACCTACGCCCTGGCAGGCGATGGCGACCTGATGGAGGGCGTCTCTCACGAAACCGCCTCACTGGCCGGGCATTTAGGGCTGGGTAAATTGATCGTACTGTTCGATGATAATAGCATCTCGATTGACGGCAATACCGACCTGGCTAACAGCACCGATGTTTTGATGCGTTTCGAGGCCTATGGCTGGCAAGCCCTGCGCGCCGACGGCCACGATATGCAAGCCATCGACGAAGCCTTGCGCGCCGCCCAAAGCAACACCCAATGCCCTACCATCATCGCTTGCCGCACACACATTGGCCTGGGCAGCCCCCTGCAAGACACATCCAAAGTCCACGGCTCCCCCCTGGGAGACGATGGCCTGGACGCCACCAAAGAGCATTTTGGCTGGCCGGTGGATCCCCGCTTTTATATTCCCGATGAGGCGCAAGCGCGCTTTCAGGAATCCGCCCAGAACGGCGCTGCGCAACAAGAGCAGTGGAAAGTAATGCTGACCAGCTACCGTCAGGCGCATCCCGAACTGGCCGCCCAATGGGACGAGTTCGCCGCTGGCGACCTCCCGGTTGGCTGGCAAGCAGCGCTCCCCGATTTCACCGGCGGCAAACCGCTGGCAACACGGGCGACCTCCGGGCAGGTACTCGATGCCCTGGTCCCCAAAATCCCCACCCTGCTGGGCGGCTCTGCCGACCTGACCGGCAGCAACAAAACCAAAGCCAAAGATGCCGAACCCATTAAGCCCGGTGACTTCAGCGGCAGCTACATCCACTACGGCATCCGCGAGCACGGGATGGGCGCGATCATGAATGGCCTTGCTCTCCACGGGCTGCGGGCCTTCGGTGGAACTTTTCTGGTGTTTGCAGACTATATGCGCCCCACTATCCGTATGGCAGCGCTGATGGGCTTGCCGGTGATTTTTGTCTTTACTCACGACAGTATCGGCCTGGGTGAAGACGGCCCCACCCATCAACCCGTAGAGCAGCTTGCTTCCTTGCGGGTGATTCCCAACCTGGTGACATTGCGCCCGGCAGATGGCAACGAAACTTCGCAAGCCTGGAAAATTGCCCTGGAACGCACCGATGGGCCAACGGCCCTGGTTCTCACCCGCCAGGGATTGCCGCAGATCACGCCTGTTAATAACGCTGCCGAACGCGGCGCCTATGTGCTCTCCGATGGCAAATGGGTTTCCCCAGAAATTGTACTGATTGCCACCGGCTCCGAAGTCGCCCTGGCGATGGATGCCAAGAGCAAACTGGCCGAAGAAGGCATTGCCGCCAGAGTGGTCTCAATGCCCAGTTGGGAGTTGTTCGACGCCCAGCCGCAGGAATACCGCGACGAAGTCTTGCCGCCCAATGTGCCGCGCCTGGCAATCGAAACCGGCTCTACGCTGGCCTGGGCGCGCTACCTGGGAAATAACGGCGATGTCATTGGCCTGGATCGCTATGGGGCATCTGCGCCCTATGAGACCATCTTCGAGCAGTTTGGCTTCACCGTTGAAAATGTCGTCGAGAAAGCCCGCAATCTGATTGCCAACCAAGAGAGTGTCTGACCACATCATTACGCCATGAATTTCAAAAAACAGGCCGCTCAAGCGGCGCTCGATTTTGTGCAAAGCGGGATGATCGTGGGGCTGGGTTCTGGCTCGACGACGAAGATTTTTGTCGATCTACTCGGAGACAAACTCGCCTCGGGGGGTCTGATCCACATCAAGGGAGTCCCGACCTCCGAGGCAACCGCATCGCAAGCCCGCAGCCTCGGCATCCCGCTGACTACTCTCGACGCGCACCCCCATCTCGATCTCGCGGTCGATGGCGCCGATGAAGTTGACCCCCATCTCAATCTGATCAAAGGTCTGGGGCGCGCCCATCTACGGGAGAAAATTATCGCCATCCACGCGTCGCGTTTTGTGGTGATTGTGGACGAAAGCAAGCTGGTGTCTGCCCTGGGGAGGCGTGGCCCGCTGCCCGTAGAGATTCTGCCCTTTGAGTATCGTGCGCATCTTGCCTGGCTGGCGACCCTGGGCTGCCGCGCCGAACTTTGGCTCGAAGAAGATAGCACCCCGGCGTTGACCGACAACGGCAATTACCTGGCGCGCTGCTGGTTTGAGGGCGGCATCCCCGACCCCTATGCGCTGGTGCAGGCGCTTTCGGCGCGTCCGGGCATCATTGAACACGGCCTATTCCTCGATATGACCAGCGCGGTCATTGTGGCCGGCGCAGCCGGGATTCGAACGCTAGCGCGCGAAACCTAAGCCTACCGCAGTCTGCTTGAGCGGACGTTGAGCGTGCCGCAGTAGAAGTCGAAGGTGGCTGGCGGCGTCTCCGCTCAGGAAAGGAACTACCCATGACTACCAAACTCGCTCCTTCAATTCTCTCGGCCAATTTTGCCCAACTTGGCGACCAGGTTCGCCAGGCTCTAAAGGCAGGCGCGGAATATATTCACATAGACGTGATGGACGGGCAATTTGTCCCCAATATCACCATCGGCCCATTAGTGGTCAAGGCGCTGCGCCCGCTTGCCGATGAAATGGGCGGCGTGCTGGATGTTCACCTGATGATCGAAACCCCTGAAGGAATCATCCCCGAATTTGCCAAAGCCGGAGCCGACATCATCACTGTCCACATTGAGACCTGCCCGCATCTCCACCGCACCGTCCAACAAATCCGCGAGCTGGGCGTCAAACCCGGGGTTACGCTTAATCCGGCGACGCCGCTGGTGACCCTGGAAGAAATTTTACCCGATGTTGATCTGGTTTTAATCATGTCGGTAAACCCAGGCTATGGGGGGCAGTCGTATATTCCGGGCAGCACGGCAAAAATTGCCCGCCTGCGCCAGATGCTCAACGAGCGCGGTCTCACACAGGTAGAAATCGAAGTTGACGGCGGCGTCAAAACCCATAACGCTGTCGAGATCGCCGCGGCAGGCGCGGATGTGCTGGTAGCCGGTTCGGCAATCTTCAATCCAAACGCCAGCATTGCCGAAAACATTGCCGATTTTCGCGCCGCGCTGAATACCTAGCGTCATCTCTTTACTTTACTTTCCGGTAAGTGGGTAGAGAAAATGGTCTCAACACGTGGTAGAG
>CAYFMI010000026.1:20932-46685 GCA_964344175.1 uncultured Anaerolineales bacterium | reverse complement strand
ATAGCTTGTCTTGATTTTTCAACAACCAGTTAATTCCTTTTTGTAATACATCAACAGATATTGAATGACCAGAGCGATGCAACACGAATAACGCCTGCAAACAATAGGCTGTTTCTTCCAGCGAAGGCACATAATATCCCCATGAACCATCAGGAAATTGCGTATCTAATATCCATTGCAAAGCATCTGGGACAAACTCGTTCACATACCGATTGGCGATAATTAACAAATGCGTTGTCGGATAATAAGGTGATACATGCCATTTATCCATCCAAAATGAATCCAGATACCGTGATCGTTTCAAGAAATTCACTACTTTCGTTACCGAAATATGATTAGGCGCAAATCCTGCCTGACGCAAGGCGCCAAGCACATGAATATTCGCACTAACTGAAGGATTAGCCTCTAATGCAAAACACCGAAAATAGTCACTCTCCTCATACACAAATAGCGTTTCAAGATCCGTTTCTCGTCCATATTTATCTAGCACATCAATAGTCACGCTTGTTCCATCGCTATCTTTAGGCGTATATTCTGCAGCAAATCCCATTCCACGACTTGGGATCCAGGCATTTTCAAGAAAATCCAGGTGAGATTGACATAACTCTAATACTCCTGTGTCCAAAGATTCCGCTAGATCTAAATTCCACAAGGTCCATGCGCGTTCAAAAACATCAAATGGCGCTACATTCGGCACTGCCCCATTGTCTTTTTGAGTATTGACAACTTCATGTAGATAGGACATCGCGGCCTGATTACCTAATGAAACATAAAGCGCAAAATATGCGGTCGCCGAAGGACTGTGTGCTATCGACCCATTTGACTCCAATATATTCACATCATCAAGCAAATCTACTCGATCCAAGCCCGCCATCTCCGCTGAGAATGCCAATGTAACATAGCGATTTATTTTGCCTTCAGGCAAGGCGCTTAATTTGGCAGCCCGCTGCCGGGAGAGTTTTCCGAGAACATCATCACGACGGCGAAAATTCTCGGCTTCTGAGGAAAGGGCTTCGATCGCCGTTTGACCGGAGAAGATGCGTCCGGATATGCTGCCGTTGCTTGACCGTCGGATTAAGCCTAACTCTTTGGCCTCTTCAAGCAAGGTAGGCACAATCATCTCAAACCCGATAGTTTCGCCAACCGGGTCGGCGCGCAGCCCGCGCGTGGCGATGTCTAAACCCAGACGCGCCCGCTGAAGGCGCGTTTTATCTTTGTCATTACCATAGCGCCCTAAAGCGGTCATGGCGGCCAGGGTGCAAATCAGCCGATCATGGTAGTAACGCGGCTCCGACGCTCCCCAACTGCCATCGGGCAATTGATGTTCACGCAGCCATTCCAGCGCTTGCTCACCAATCGGCTCACCCAACTCCACGAGGCGCGCTACCCAGGCAGTATCATAGGCGGTGCTCATCATGCGCCCTGGGCCAATATCTCTGAGAAGCTGCTTGATCTCTTTCTTCACATCCATATTCTATTTCCTTTAGGCATTGAGCACTTGCGATAGCTGAAACCCCAAGTATGGGGACAATATTCAACAACCTGTGTAGATCTCATCTGTAGGATCTTTCCGCATCGAAAAAAGTTTATCTTTCCTCATCTTCGTAAAAAATAGGTATCCAATTAACATCATAGCGCCACCCACCGCGCCGGTAATCTGCACACCCAGTGGGCCGTTGGGTGATGATTGGCTGCGCCCCAACAATAGCACCATTGGGAGCAACGCTACCGCGATGCCGGTAAAAATCTCTTCCAAGACTTTCATAACGGCAAAATAGACCCCCTCGCGTCGCAGCCCCGTGACACGCTCATCCTGGTCAGAAATGTCGGCCACAAATGCAAACGAAAGTACAGCAACCCCCGATATTGCCACCGCCTGGAATATAGCCCAGGCAGAACATTGAATTAATAATGGTATGGGCAGCCATGAACCAATCACCAGGGTCATTGGGAAAAGTATCGCCGATGCCAACAACGAGCCGGAATATACGCTGTGCTTACCCCGCCGGCTGACAAGCCAGGTGACAACGGGGTAAAAGGCTAACGATGCCAAGACTGCCGGCACATAGAAGTAGACCGTATCGGCTTCGCTAAGCAGGCAGACCTCGGTGACGATGAATGGCGCAGCAGATTGCACAAATTGGGTCGCCATCAAATATAGCGCCCAAACCAGGGCAAAGATCACAAAGTTGCGATTTCGAAAGGTGATTTTAATACCTTCGCCAAAGGGGATGCGCTCTGGCGCGTTTCGAGTTTGGGGCATGCGGTCGCGGAGAAAATAAATTGGCAGCCCCAAAACGACAAGAGCAAACCCGGCACATACCAACCCGGCATAAAGGATACCCTTCGCCTCAATCAGCCACCCGGCCAGACCGCCGATCAGCATTCCCAAGATCAGAAAACCAGCCTGCCACGCAGAAAGACGCACACGGTGCGCATCGGTCGCTGCAATTTCCGGTAGCAACGCTTGATAGGGAATGACAAAGAACACCATGCCAACGCGGTAAATAAGCAGAATCCCAATGAGGTATAGAAAATTCAATGAAGACGTATGCTGAGAAGGAGGCACCCACAAAAAGACAAAAGCAGCGAGCACGGGGATTAATGCCGCGATCATGAAAGGCAAACGGCGTCCCAACCGGCTGTGAAAATTATCGGAAAGATGCCCAACCAGGGGAGTAATGAGCGCGCTGCCGCCTTTAGCAACAAAGACAGCCACCCCGAACAACGCTGCCGTCACCAACGGACTCCCCGAAGGCGGAAGATAAAAATACAACAACCAACTATTGACCATGAAACTCAATAACGCGATTCCCGAATTCGCTGCGCCATAGAGGAGGTCTGAGTTTCTGAAACCCGGCTGTGGCTGCTTCATTGGGTTACCTATTGGCGATAGTATCGAGAATGCCCCAATTATTCCAGCGGGCGCGGGCTTGCGCCAAGGCTTGTTCTGGACTATCGGGGAAGCCAATGGCAACCGCAGCAATTGGAGAACCCGGCATCATCGGGCGGATTGGCTGCCAGGAAATCTCGAAAGGTGCGCGAATCTCGCGGGTGTACGCGCCCCCCTCCGGGGTCAATAGTGCCCAGCCATCCACAAAATGAGCCGTTCGTCTCTCGGTTGGCACATCCTGCATTCGGTTAAGCAGATAATCTAACCAGACCTGGTCTTCCACATCATCCGAAAAACGCCCGCCCCAGCGACGCGTTTGTACACCCGGCTCCCCATTCAGGGCGTCGATCTCAAGGCCCATATCATCGCCAAACACCCAGGGAAACTCTGATGAATGATAATGTCTGGCTTTGATGAGCGCGTTTTCAAGGACCGTTCGGCCATCTTCAACTGGATCTGGAAGCGGTGTTTGGATATCATTTAGCGAGATTATTTTAAATCCATAATCGCGAAAAATAGGCCCAAAAAGTTGGGCCTTCCACGCACTGCGAGAGGCAATCAACATTACTGGCATATTTGGAAGATTCTAGCATAGTGTAAAAATTATTCGCTAATCATTACAAATTTGTAAGGAAGCATATTGGACCGCTTTTGGGTATAATTACGACGATAACATCTTGAGCAGAGACACCACAACCAACCTTACAACGAAAGAGCCTACCCGATGGAAAAACTATCCGCGTTCGTCATTGAAGATGACAAAAATTTGGCCCTGGCATTTGCCGAGGCGCTGGAAGATGCCGGTTACAACGTTGAGGTGATCCACGACGGCCAAACGGCCATCGAACGATTGGCAGAAGTAACCCCGGTTATTATTATTCTCGACCTTCATATTCCAAATGTTAAAGGCGCGCAAATCCTTGAACATATTCGCTCAGATGAACGTCTCAGCGACATTCGCGTCATTGTCGCTACTGCCGACAGCCGTTTAGCAAATGAACTCACCAGCAGCGCCGATCTTGTATTATTAAAGCCGGTAGGCTTTCGGCAGTTCAAAGACCTTGCGGCGAGATTGCGCCCGGACTAACTTTGGGCACACTACCCCTCCAACATAATAGAGCATCCGGCGTAACAAGCATCCTGATGCTCTATTTTTATTTGTGCTAGAATCGAGAGAAGAACGAAAAAGCCCTACCCTGAAATCCGGAGCACATGGAGAGTATCATGTTGAAAAGAATGCTGCAATTGCCCCTGAAATTTACGCTCATCCTGATAATCTCCGCACTGATTGGGGGCTGCACCCTGCTCACAGACGCCCCGCCTAATACTGCCGATGACGCCCAAACCGATGAAGTGACGATTGTAATCACCGGCGCGCAATCGGCCCGAGATGCAGCCACGATCTTTGTTCGCGATCATTATGGGTTATTCGTCCCCCTGGGGGATGACCATTGGCTTGAAGAAAATATTACCCCGGAGGATATTGTAGGGACTTCGGCATATCAGTTCACATCAGGCAACTGGGCTGTCTCGATACTCTTCCCGGTGATTGCGCCGGAATCCATCATCTATACTGTGCTGGTCACTAATGATTCCATCCAGTTTTCGTGGGAGGGTCAAATCGATGCCTTCGGGGAGGTTGCCGAAACAGCCAGCTCAACCAGTCAGGGGAGCGGCATCAGCGATGCACCGCCCACGCTCACATTCCCCCCCACGGCCACATCCACGCCAACGCCGCCTGGATTGGTAACCTTCACCGACGACAGCTACCGTCTGGCCTTCGACTATCCCGGTTCCTGGTCGTTGATTGTCGTTCCTGCCGGGCGCATGAACAGCTCGGGGGCCTTCGCGGCTAAAACGATCAAACTCACCAAAGATGGTATCACGCTGCAAATCCAATACAAATTCCTATGGGAGAATACCGAACTTGGCAGCAATGTTTTGACGGGAACACTGGAAGTGCGCGGTCTGATTTCTATGTTGGGTCACCAAATTCCCAAACATGTCCTTGTCGAAAATGGCAAGGATCAGGTCGTATTCTTTGGTGACAACATCGACGATATTACCTATCATATCCGCCTGGAAACCCAGGGCGAAGAATTGCCCCTCGAGGCTCAGGCGCTTGCCGAGGAAATTGCCGCATCTTTCGTCCGCACCGGCGACATTCTCTCCTCACCTACACCAACCCTCACCCCTTCGATCACCCCAACCCCCTCCCCTACCTCAAAGTTCGAGTCATCCCGCTCAGGAGGCTCTGGCTCTGGGGTTGACGAGAATTGCAACATGGCGAAATTCGTTGCTCACGTCACCGTGTCCGAGGGCGCCAGCATCCCCACAGGGGTTCAATTTACCAAAACCTGGCGGGTGGAGAATATCGGCACCTGCACCTGGACAACCAGCTACCGCCTGGTTTACTCGGACGGCGACCTCATGGGCGCAGATGAAGATGGCGTGCCTCTCCCCGAAGAGGTTGCTCCCGGCGAAACAGTGGACATTTCCATAAAATTCTCAACCCCCGACGAACCGGGTGAGCAAGACGGCTATTGGATTTTCCAAGACAACTTGGGGTATTGGTTTGGTCTGGGCGAGTCTAAACGAGGCCTGTTGCCGGTCATTATCAATGTCATTGAGTACGACGACGATTTTGCCTACAACTTTGCCTACAATTATTGCGATGCCGTCTGGAAAAACAAACCCCAGGCTACTGACCCTGAGCAAGCCGAACACGAACTCCCCTGTCCGGGCGCTTCGAACTCATCGAGTGGATTTGTGATCTTACTCGTCGATCCGGTCATGGAGCATCGCCAGGATGACGAACTCACCTTATGGGTGCATCCCAATGAAGAGCGCTATGGCTGGATTCAGGGAACTTACCCCAAGTTCACAGTTCAGGCCGGAGATCATTTCAAAACAGCAGTTGGCTGCATGGCCGACATGAAGGGTTGCAGCATTACTTTCGAACTCCATTACCGCGATTCGAACGGCGACCTGATTCAATTGGGCAAATGGTTCGAAGATTACAACGAATCGGCCACCTATATTAATATTGACCTCTCGGGCCTGGCCGGGCAAGAGGTGCGTTTTGTACTGCGCGTCGTCGCCATGACTCACAACACCGATGTCGCTCAGGGTTTTTGGTTTGTCCCCCGCATTGAACGGTAAGGCGACATGTCGCTGACCTCGCAAGGCCTGCTGCACCTGCGGACACGCTGGGCGCTCTACACCGCCGCCAGCTTGTTGGGCATAGCCGGGTTGTTCCTTCTCTTGCAAGAAGTGCAGTCTCCTGCCTATGCGCGCCGCTGGAGCTTCCAGGCCGGGGCAGTTGCCATAGCTCAATTCGTCTATCTATGGCGCAGCCTGCCGCTGAACACCCGCACCGGTGAAACCCACATCCTCCCCAACTTTGGGCCGGGCAACAGCCTCACCCTTTGGCGCGGCACACTCACAGCCATGCTGGCAGGATTTCTATTTCTGCCAGACCCACGCGCCGCGTGGGTCTGGCTGCCGGCGATCTTATATCTCCTCTCGGATCTGACCGATTTTCTAGATGGCGCGCTGGCGCGCCTTACCAACACCGTTACCCGCCTCGGGGAACAGCTAGACATGAACTACGACGCGCTGGGCGTTCTGGTGGTCACGCTGCTGGCGTTTCAAATGGGCAGCGTCCCCTGGTGGTATGTGCCTTATGGCTTTGCCCGCTACATCTTCCTGGCAGGGTTATACCTCCACAAGCGGCGCGGCCTGCCGGTCTATCCATTGCGCCCGAACAACTTCCGCCGTTTATTGGCCGGGTTACAAATGGGCTTCATCACGGTGATGCTCTTCCCCGTTGTCGCGCCACCTGCCACGACCATTGCCGCTACCGTTTTCCTGATCCCTTTCGCCGGGATCTTTGCTTATGACTATTGGCAAGTCACCGGGAAACTATCACAACACGCCTTTTGGGGGCGTTGGAATCTCGCCCGGTGGAGGGACTGGCCGACCGGCTGGATTCCGCTGATCCTCCGGGGTGTGATCGTGCTCATTTACGGGAGCCAGGCGCGGGATGCAGGGTGGATAGCCGCTCTCTGGGGCGGTTCGGCCTCCGGGGCGCATCTCAACCAATTCTTCTCCCTGGGGCTGCTGCTGATATTTATGCTGCTCTTCGCCCTGGGGATCCTCGGACGCATCACGCCAATTGCCGCGTTGATCGTCACCGGAATCCAACTCTACGGTCAAGCCGTGAACTTGCGCGAGGGGCTGCTCATCTTCGCCCTGATCTATATCCTGGTTGCCGGGACGGGTAAATTTTCGCTGTGGCGGCCTGAAGATTGGCTGATCGACCACCGCGTGGGGGAGAAGCGGCGACCTGAGAATAAATGAGAATTTTTTGGAAAGCCGCAGCCTGGATGCTGGCCGTCGGGCTGGTGGCGTATGCGCTGGCCGTCACACCATTGCACGCCGTCGGCCAGACGCTCTCCCACTTGAGCGTCTGGCAAATTGCACTCGTCGCCGTACTCAACGCCGGGATCATTGTGCTCTTTGGGCTGCGCTGGTGGTGGTTGCTGCGCACACAGGGCTACCCCATTCCCTATCGAGCCATTGTGCGTTATCGGCTGGCGGCTTTCGGGGTCAGCTATTTTACCCCTGGGCCGCAATTCGGCGGCGAACCGCTCCAGGTCTATTTCCTAAAAAAGAAACATGCCGTGCCTACGCCTGCGGCGCTGGCCGCACTCAGCCTTGATAAACTCTTTGAGTTGTTAGCCAATTTTACCTTTCTGGCTTTTGGCGTGCTGGCGGTGATCTGGGGCGGCTATTTCAATCCTTTCGACAGCCTGGGGGTGTTGGCAAGCATCGCTGTGCTAGCGCTGCTTCCCTGGGGCTATTTATTGGCGCTTTATTTCGACCTGCGCATCTTCACCAAACTCAGCGTGCGGCTTTTTAGCTGGCCTCGACTGCAAAAATTCAGCGGACGCTTTCACACCGCCATCCGCCAGGCCGAGGCCCAAATGGCCGCATTCTGTCGGCATCAAACCGGCAGCCTTGTTGGGCTGATGCTCGTTTCGGCGGGTATTTGGGCGGCGCTGGTGTGCGAGTATTGGCTGGTCCTGCATTTTTTAGGGGCGCGCCTGGCCATCGGGGAGACGCTTGTTTTTATCACCGCGGCACGCCTGGCCTTCCTCATGCCGCTGCCGGGCGGATTAGGCTCACTAGAAGTCAGCCAGGTTTATGCTGCTCAAGCGCTGCATCTCGGCAGCGAGTTAGGCATCAGCGTTGGGCTAATTATCCGCATTCGCGATATCGCCTTTGGGATTCTCGGCTTGCTTTGGGGAGGTTTGCTCACCCGACGCAACGACAGTGTTTCACCTCACAAGATGTGAATTAGCGGCAAAGCACGGTATGCAGCGCGATTGTTGTGCATCGCCCAACAACTGCCGAGAGACCCATCCGCGCTTGCCAGGAATTCGTTATAATATCGGCGGAGGTAACAAACAAATGAATGTGACCAAAGAAACACCGCTCCAGGTGGAACAAGTCGTCTGCGCACGCATCCCTACCAACTGGGGCGATTTCCAGCTATGCCTGTACCACAATTCCATCGATCAGAAAGAACACCTGGCCTTCGTCTTTGGCGAAGTTTTCGACAAGCACGATCTGCTGGTGCGCGTCCATTCCGAATGTTTCACCGGTGACGTACTCGGATCGAATCGCTGTGATTGCGGCGAACAACTCGAAGCCGCCTTAGCCGCCATTGGCTTGCGCGGACATGGCGTACTCATCTATCTTCGCCAGGAGGGGCGCGGGATCGGCCTGCTCGAAAAGCTGCGCGCCTATAACCTGCAAGATAAAGGCTACGATACCGTCGAGGCCAACCTTGCCCTAGGCCATCAGGCCGATATGCGCGATTACACCATCGCTGCATCTATACTCAACGATCTGGGGATCCGCTCGATTCACCTGCTGACCA
The DNA here is from genome assembly GCA_964344175.1 of uncultured Anaerolineales bacterium. Lineage (GTDB taxonomy): Bacteria > Chloroflexota > Anaerolineae > Anaerolineales > UBA11858 > NIOZ-UU35. The sequence continues at coordinate 37,845 of CAYFMI010000026.1, read as the reverse complement.
ACAATCCCGCCAAAATCGAAGATCTGACATCACATGGCATCAACGTAACGCAGCGCGTCAGCATCGAACCGACCATCCACGCCGACAATATCGAATATCTGCGCGCCAAAGTCACCCGCATGCGGCACATGCTCCGTTTACCCACTGCACCAACGGAGGACAATCCGCCCGGCACATGAAAGATTTCCTTTCCGATTTTCTTCAGCATCTCGAAGATAACCTGCCGGAGGCGGATCGTCCACTGGTGACTCTGGCGTACGCCCAAAGCCTGGATGGCAGCATCGCGCTACGTCGGGGCACTCCCCTGGCGCTGAGCAACGAAGCCTCCCTGCAAATGACCCACCAGTTGCGCGCCTGGCACGATGCCATTCTCATTGGCATTGGCACCCTGCTCTCAGACGATCCTCAGCTCAACGTGCGCTACTCGCAGGGAGAAAATCCCCAGCCGGTCGTTTTGGATAGCCAACTGCGCTTCCCCTTGCAGGCGCGCCTGCTCGAAAACTCAAAACGCCCCTGGATTTTCACCAACCGCCTTGAAGATGACCCCAAAGCCCAATTGCTGAGCCGTCGGGGATGCAAAATTTTCTCGCTGAAGAGCCGTGGCCCTGCTCAAGGGAATCTCGACTTGATGCTTGCCCAACTCAATGAGCAGGGCATCAGACGGCTGATGGTGGAGGGTGGAGCGCGGGTGATCGAGAGTTTCCTGCGCTCCGGGCATGTAGATGCCCTCGTGCTAACCCTTGCCCCCGTGCTGGTGGGCGGCCTCAAAGCGGTAGAGAATCTGCCTGACGCAGGCCCAATCTCCGGTACGTACCCACGCCTGCGCGAGATGCAATCCACACGGCTGGGTGAGGACCTTCTCATCTGGGGACGACTGACCTAAGCTATGCAGAAACAACAATCGCTTTATTTTCTAGGCCCGCGCCAGGTTGGTGTGCAAAGCCAAAATTTACAGCCCCCCGGCCGCGGCCAAGTCACCGTGCGCACGCGCTTCTCGGCCATCAGCCCGGGCACCGAAATGCTCGTGTACCGCGATCAAGTGCCCAAAAGCCTGGCCCTCGACGCCAATATCGCCGCGCTGTCGGGAAGCTCCCGCCACCCTTTCAAATATGGCTATGCCGCTGTGGGTGAGATCATCGCCATCGGCGAAGAGGTAAGCGAAGATTGGCTGGGCGCTCGGGTTTTCGCCTTCAATCCCCACGAAGCCTATTTCAACACCACCCACACGGCTCTCATTCCGCTACCGGAGGCACTGACCCTGGAAGACGCGGTCTTCTTGCCCAATATGGAAACGGCTCTCAACCTGGTCATGGATGGACGCCCACTGATCGGTGAACGCGTTGCCGTGTTGGGGCAAGGCATTGTCGGGCTGTTGACAACTGCCCTGCTGGCGCGCTTTCCGTTGAGCGATCTGGTCACCTTTGACCATTATGCCAACCGCCGGGAAACATCTGTAAATTTGGGGGCGCGAGCATACCACCCCGACGAGATCGACAGCGTTATTGCCGACTGGCTGCCCCACTCCCCCACTGGCGCTGATCTGATCTTCGAGTTGAGTGGATCCCCAGAGGCTCTCAATACCGCAATTGCACTAAGCGGTTATGGCAGCCGGATTGTCATCGGCTCGTGGTACGGCCAGAAACAAACCCCGCTCGATCTAGGCGGAACCTTCCACCGCAACCGAGTCGAAATGATCAGCAGCCAAGTCAGCACAATTGCCCCGGCCCTGCAAGGACGCTGGAATAAAACCCGCCGCTTCCAGGCTGCCCTGCAAAACCTGAGCCAGTTGACGCCGGCACGTTTCATCACTCACCGCTTCCCATTGGAAGAAGCTCCCCAGGCCTATCGACTGCTCGATAAAAATCCGGGCCAAGCTATCCAGGTCATCTTCGAGTACCCATGAACTCAACGCGAGATAATTTCAGGCACTGATATAATTGGAGATAATTAGTCGTATTCAATAAATTTGCCGAGGCCACAAAATCGGCCATGCAGCTACACGCCGTGCGAATTCTCCGCAGGATTGCGGCCCCAAAAATTATCGGTAGAACATAGGAGAACCCACAATGATCCAAATCTTGCACGCCCCCGGATTTTTAGGCACAAGCGCCAACTTTGCCGCCGATGTCACCCTCATTATCATGCTCGTTACTGCGGCGCTGTTTTCTATCGGCTTCTACCTGGCTCGCCAAGAAAACTTTGAGGCCCATAAATGGGTTCAAACTATTGGCGCGGTCGTCAATTTAATCATGGTGCTCTGGATGATGGCGCTGCCCTTTCGCGATTTCATCATTCGCGATCAGGGCGGCCCGCGCGAGGGTTTCTTTTACACCGTTACGGCACTGCATGCCTTCACGGGTCTGAGCGCCACACTTTTTGGGGTTTTTGTGGTGCTGCGCGGCCACAAGCTGATGCCAAAATTTCTTCGCTTTAACAACTACAAACCCTACATGCGCGCCGCCTACGGCTTCTATATCGCGGCAACGCTGCTAGGCATCGCCGTCTATTTGGCATGGTTTGTTTTTAGCCAGACACCACCGGCATTCGGGTAAAATCATGGAGAGAACTTACGAAGTTTGATGAAAAAGGAGTGTTATGTATACCGTTGCCGTTAAACGCGATTTTATCGCCCAGCATTATTTAATCGGCGGGGATTGGGGCCCCGAAAACGAGCTGCACGCCCACCACTATGCCCTGGAGGTGCAACTGCACGGCCCAACGCTAGATCAACATGGCTACCTGGTAGATATTGTTGACATCGAGACTAATCTCGACCGGCTTATCGGCGAGTACCGCGATCGCACCCTCAATGACCTGCCCGTATTTAGGGGCTTGAATCCCTCTATTGAGCATTTTGCCCGCATCTTGTGCCAGGCTCTGGCCGAGCGCATCCAGGCCGATACCCTCAGCGCCATTGCCGTACAACTCTGGGAAAACGAAATCGCCTGGGCTGCGTACCAAATGGATGTCTGATTGAAAATTGGCTTGCTCATCTACGGTAGTTTAGATACGCTCTCAGGGGGCTATATCTATGATAAGTATCTGGTGGACTATCTCGAAGCGCAGGGCGATCAGGTTGAAATGATCTCGCTCCCCTGGCGCGATTATCCACGGCATCTGTTGGATAATTTCTCGCGCGGCCTGAGGGCGATCGTGCAAAATCTTGATGTTGATATCCTTATTCAGGATGAGTTAAACCACCCCTCAGTGTTTTGGCTTAATCATCAGATCAAAAAACATCTCTCATATCCGGTTGTCTCGCTGGTGCATCACCTGCGCGCCAGCGAAAGCCATGCCATCATGCTGCGATGGCTGTACCGTGCCCTCGAAAGCCACTATTTAAAGAGTATCGACGCGTTCATCTTCAATAGCAACTCCACCAAACGAACGGTTGCAAACTTGCTGCCCAAACTTCCGCCCTATATCGTCGCTCATCCCGGCGGCGATCGACCGGGCATCCAACTCAGCGAGGCCGAAATTCGTCAGCGCGCTGCCGGCGAAGGCCCGTTGCGGGTACTCTTTTTGGGCAGTATCACCCGCCGCAAGCAACCCCACCTGCTCGTCGAGGCCCTGGCGCGGCTATCTCCCCGCGAGGTTGAAATCACGCTAATTGGGAATCAACAGGCCGAACCGCGCTATGCCCGCAGACTGCAAAAACAGATCCAGGCTCTCCCGGCGACAAAACGCGCCCGCCTGCTCAATCCGCTGGATGGCGAACACCTGGCAGATGAACTAGCAGCTCATGATGTCCTGGCCGTGCCCTCATCGTATGAAGGCTTTGGGATTGTCTACCTGGAGGGGATGGCCTGCGGCTTACCGGCGATTGCCACAACCGGGGGCGGGGCGCGTGAAATCATCGAGGATGGGGTGAGTGGGTTCTTGATTCCCCCGGGAGATGCCAGCGCCCTGGCAGCCTCCCTGCATGCCCTGGCAGCGGATCCGGCGCGCCTCTTAGAAATGAGCTTGGCGGCCCGCAGCGCTTTTCAGAGCGCGCCCACCTGGCAAAAAACAACCGCCCGCATTCGCAAGTTCTTACTCAGCTTGGGTTAACACAACCTCATGATCGAAAACTCCCCTTCCTTTGTGCGCTATTTGCACGCCAAAAAGAGTGTTGACGACCGCGCCCTGAACGACCGGGTATGGCAGCAGTTCCGAGAACAGCTGCGTCAACGTAGGTCTCACCAAGATCGCCTGCAAATACTGGAAATCGGCGGCGGAATCGGCACGATGCTCACCCGTTTGCTCGATAGCGGCATCCTGCCAGATTGTGACTATCACATGGTGGACATCAACTCGATAGCGCTTGCGTTTGCGCCCAAGTACATAGAGGGCTGGGCACAAGCTTCCGGCTGGCGGATTGGTGCGCTGACAGCAGGGGAATGGCTGCTGGACAGCCCACACCAAACTACACACCTAAAACTTGTTGCCGGGGACATCTTCAAGTGGATCAAGCAAAAACCACGCTCTTACGATGCTATGATTTCCCACGCGGTCCTCGATCTCTTCGATCTGGATGCGGCCCTGCCCCGGCTGCTGGCCGCTCTAAAAACCGATGGCCTGTTCTACACAACCATTAATTACGACGGACATACCATCTTCGAGCCGCCGGTGGATGCCGAATTCGAGAGACAAATTTTAGCGCGATACAACCAAAGCATGGACGAACGCATGACCGATGGCAAAATCTCCGGAGATAGTCAATCGGGGCGACATTTATTCGGCATGCTGCGCAAAAACCAGGCCGAAATTCTCTCGGCGGGCAGCTCGGATTGGGTACTCTATGCCCCCCGCACTGGCTATGCGCAAAGTGAAGCGGAGTTCTTAGCCTTTTTGTTGGGTTTCATCGAGGGGGAAATGCGCAAATGTCCAGAGATCGCTCCCCAAAGGCTGGAAGCATGGCTGCGCGCTCGACGTGAACACATTCGCACCGGCGAACTGGTTTGCATTGTCCACCAGCTCGATCTACTGGCAATTAAGCGAGATACCCAAACCAATTAACATTTTTAGAAGTGCGTATACTCGCTGCCCACTTTGTGCAATAAAGCCATATTCGGCGGCAGCATAGCCCCCACCGGGAAGCCGCATACCAGCACAACTTCTTTACCCGGCTCAACCATCCCATTTTTAACCAGCGCCAGATCCACCGAGACCAGCATCTCTTCCAGAGTGTTGGCATAAGGAACCCAGCGTGGGTTAACGCCCCACAAGAAGGCCAGTTTCGCAAAGGTGTTCTCATCCGGGGTGAACGCCAAAATGGGCGAACGCGGCCTCACTTTCGACATCAGCCAGGCTGTCCGGCCCTGGACGGTAAACACGGCTACCGCTTCAACCTCGCGATCGCGGGCCAGCTCATGGGCCACACGCGCCATCGAGGCCGCGTCGCTATCTCCCAGGGCAATGCGCCCCTGCTCCTGACCCCAATCCAAAAAGTGCGACTCGGCTTCACGGATGATGCGGCCCATTAGCTTCACGGCGCTGACCGGATATTTGCCCACAGCGGTTTCCGCCGAGAGCATGACCGCATCGGTGCCGTCGAAGATGGCATTGGCTACGTCGGAGGCTTCGGCGCGCGTCGGCAAGGGGTTGGCGATCATGGATTCGAGCATTTGGGTCGCGGTGATGACTAACTTGGCCTTGGCGTTAGCCGCCTGAATGATGCGTTTCTGCAACACGGGGACCCGCTCTGGGGGCATCTCAACCCCCAGGTCGCCGCGCGCCACCATAACGCCATCTACCGTATCCAGAATGCCATCCAAATCATCGAAGACTTCGGGGCGTTCTATTTTGGCAATCAGCAACGGGCGGCGCTTCGCCTTGCCTAGATGCTTCTTGATGGCATGCTGCACCAGTATGACATCGTGAACGCTGCGCACGAACGAGATTGCCACCGCGTCCACACCGTGCTCTAAACCAAACGCAAGATCGCGCTCGTCTTTCTCGGTGAAACCGGGAATCCGCAGCGTGACCCCTGGCAGGTTAATGCCTTTATGGGCTTCGAGTGTGCCCCCAACGACGACTTGCGCTGCGATGGTGAACTCATGTTTCGCCAAAATCGACAACACCATTCGGCCATCATCCAGCAGCAAACGGTCGCCAACCCGAACACTCTCAATAATTTCGGGAAAATCGACCGGGATAGATGGGTCGTCGCCCTCTACTGCAGGTTGAAAGGCTTCGGCAAACATGGTAACCTTTTCGCCTGCTTGCAAGAAAATTGGGGTGCTCAAATGACCCACACGGATTTTTGGCCCTTGCAGATCTTGCAAGATCCCTACCGATACCCCCAACTGTTTTGAGACCTCTCGAATTCGCGCGATATTCTCTGCGTGTTCGCTCAATGAACCATGCGAAAAATTCAAGCGAGCAACATTCATACCGGCCTGAACAAGCGCCTTGAGGGTTTCAATAGTGCAACTTTCCGGGCCAATGGTGGCAACGATTTTTGCTTTTCTTTCCATACTGTGTTCCAATAATTTGTCCGTCCAGAAAATTCTGGCGTCCGAAATACAAAGTGTGCAGGCACAAAGTATCCTGCACACATGATTAACGAAGTTATTTGCTAAATTCTAGTAATTACCGACTGGTAACACGAAGCGGGGTGAACAGTTGCGAAAGGGACTGAATTCCCTCACATCTCACTGAAAAGTCGCCAGAAAAGCGCGTACTTGCCCCTGCGCATCTGAAACATCTGCATACGCCTGAACCTTTAAAAGTTTGTGTGGGTTCCCGGTGATCATTTTAGAAACCGGCACAGTACGGTGATGCAAGCACAAAACCGGTTTTGCGACATTCAGGGCGTAACCGATCTCGAAACCGACGCCATGCGAAGGCGTGCTGACTTCGGCAATCAAGACATCACTGGATTCGATCCAGGCGGTATCACGCCGAAAGACTTCGTCCGACTCCATATTAGCTTCGGGCCCTTCGGGGCGCGGCAAGGCAAAAACTGCCGTGGGGACATCATGCCCATCGGCCAAAAGCGCCTCAACGATTTGCTGATAAACCGGCTCATCCTGTCGGCCTCCGGTAATCGAACAAGCAAAGTAAATTCTCATGGCATTCCATTTTGCGACACGAACATATTGATACATCCCATCAAAGCCCAAATACTCTACCCTGGGCGCCAACCCAAGCCCGCGCAACAGGGCCGCATAGTCATGGGCATAATCGCCAAATAAAGTACCTGACCATTCCATCCACCGATGCCACAAACGCGTGATGGGAGCTTTGGCATAATCGGCAATGCGGATTTCACCCTCGGCGGCGCAAACGCGCAGCATCTCATCAAGGACGGGGCGGGCGTCGCTGGCGACTCCGCTGAGGGCATTGGTCTCAACGACGGTATCGAAAGATTCGTCGGCAAAGGGCAGCGCCGCGAAGCTGGCCTGCACCAGATGTGCCTGAGGCAACTTGCGGCGCGTTGCCCGCAACATGCCTCGGGAGGTGTCAACCCCAAAACAACGCGCCCCCAGCTTGAGGGCGTCTGCCAGCAGCGCACCGGACCCGCAGGCAACATCCAGAACAGTCCCCGGATGAAGATCTTCGACAAGGCGCGCTTTGCCTGCTTCACCCATCGGGAAAAATATCCGGGCAAAAAAATCGTAGTACTTCGAAAGACGGTCGTAGAATTGAGGCGTCCACTGCAAGACAGGTTGTCGTTTCATCATGTTATTCTGCCAACAAAGCTATTATACTTCAGGGAGAACCTGATGCCACGCGAGACCGCCGAGGTGAAGATGGATACGTTTATTCTGGATCCGATTCCTTTTGAGCCAAATTGTGACGATCTGGCAAAAACATTGCGAGTACGGCCTGGTCGTTCCAGCGAAAGCGAGTTGAAGCAGATGCTCGCCAAACGCTTTGCTAACTGACCGGCCTCAAAATCAAGATCGGGTTTATTGACGAAACGCCCTAAAGGGATATAATTACGACACTGCACCCGTAGCTCAATGGATAGAGCGTCTGACTTCGAATCAGCAGGTTGGGGGTTCGAGTCCCTCCGGGTGCGCAGAAGATAGCGCCCCGGCCTTGCACGTTAGAGGCCGGGAGGCTATCCAACACTACCCGAAAGGACATGCTGATGGCTGCTTTACCCAAATACATTCCCATAGAAGCTGCCGCAGAACGCCTCGACCTCCCCCTGGCCGTGTTGCACGAATTCGTCGATTCCGGTAAGATAGACGCCGTGGCACTACCAAACGGAGGTATCGCTGTGAGCGAAAAAAGCATGAGCGCACCTTTGCGCAAGGAAGACCTGCCGGAGTACAAGAAGCACAAACACCTGGCGGGGATTGGGATCAGCATCAGTGATGCTGCTCGCAAGCACAATATTCCAACCGGTACAATAACGCGATGGATGCAACATGGTTACATTAAACAAATTGGCAAAGATGGTAAAAGAACCCTGATTGACGCTCAAGATATTGCTTACTGCGCTGAAATCCAACAACAGCGGGAGGGACAAGGTAAGTGGCTTTTCAATCCTGACGGCACTCCGTACACGCCAAAGTCCGAACAAGAATAATTACACCTTGCATACTTGATGAAAACGAAGCGGCTGATGGCCGCTTTTTATTTTTATTTTATACTTCAAGTTACTTGACTTAACTTGAAGTATACGCTACACTCATACCATTCACTTCATCAAGTACCTTACCTGGACGCTCCCTCAATAAAAAAATGCCCCGACTGCCAGCGCAATCGGGGCGGTAACAAGCAGATCTGCGGCCTGCTTGCCGGGAAAATTGTAACACAACTCCCGCCAAAAGACTGCTGGCGGGAGTTTCTTTTTTATACGGAGAGAAACATGACACACATAACCGAGAACTATATCGAAATCACCGATGCGCGCTCAGACGACGCACACAAGACCGGGCTGCGGGCAGGTTTCGACACTGCCGATAAAGCCCGTGAGAGTTTCGAAAATGTGCGTTCACACGCGGTCACAGACGGCGGCTTCCTGCTCGATCTGTACATCGAGGGCGATCTGAGCGACACCCTGGAGATCGGCGCCGGTATCGTAGAGCAGCTGACCGGCGAAAAACCTCAGCCCGTGGAATTCTACGCCCGCTTCGAAGCGCTGACCCCCCTCTCGATTCCGGTTCCAAACATTTTCGAGCAAGCCATCGGATACTCGCCCAACGAAGGCGATCAGGCGCGCTGGCTGGGCATGTTCTGGGAACCCGCTGGCGATGAAGCCCGGATTGCCACCCGCTGGATAGAGATCGACGCCCATTGGCATGCCTATCTCCTTTACGTGGATCACCCCGCAGTGCGGTGGGCATTGACCGGCTTCGACCTGGGCAGTACCGAAGACCCTGCTGAGTTCATGCTGATCTTTGATCTGAAGAACCGCACTGCATTTGCAGTTCCCTTCATGCAGGGCAAGCGTTTTCTGAGCATTGTGGATGACCCCCGGCCCGCGTTTGGCAAGCAGCTAGCCGGTCTGATGGATGCAGGCCACATCGAGGCTGCTGCCGAGTTCCTGCAAATATTCGCCCCGTCGCCCGATGAAGTCCAATCCATTGTTCTCGACCGGATGCGCGCCCAAGAAACCTCATATTCGGAACTGAAACGAGAACTTGACGCAATATTGGCGAATCAATCTTTGAGCTAATTTTGGCTTTGCCCCTAGACTAGCGGCTCGGAAGGGAGCAATCGGGTTCGACCCCCGCGCTGGTTCTTGGCCGGAATACGGTAATCCGGCTCTTCCTCCCCCAACGAACGACCGTAGAAAGGATGGTGCAAGAAGGCAGATTGACAAACGAGAATACCCCCTGATAAAGGATGGCTCCCCGGAAGCCGACAAACGACCGGGGAGCCTGACCGACCTACCAATCGAGTGCGGTCAAGGCCAATTATACACCCTGGCCGCACTCGAACCTTACCAATTGAGAGGGAACGATGAGCAGCTTATCCGATGCCCCTGATGATGTCGTCTATTTCATGGGAGCGCAAATTGGGGTATATCACAATATCACCTGGACAGATTACATGAACTGCCGGGAATGCGGTGAACCTGCCTGGCACAAGTATGTGCGTGTGGAAGGCTTTGCCAAAGAAAAACCGCAATGTAATGTGTGCGGTCACACCACGGGCATCGCCGTTGACGCCAACGGGAAAGCCATCGAATCGTACAACCTGGTCACTCGGGATGTCGGCATGGGCAATGTCGAGTGGTATCGGGTGGTGTATGTGCGCGAACGGGAAGATCGCAGCATTGTCGTTGACGGCGCTCGGGTTTATGACGACTCCCCCTGGCGCTTCTGCCCGGATCGGGACATGCCGCTCACCGAACTCAGCCCAGACGAATTAGTCGCTTAGAGAGTGGAGGTAACACGTGGCAAAGGTCATCATTATTCAGGGTGGTAGCTTTGAAAGTTTCTATGAGCAAACACTCGACTATTTGCATCGTAAATACCACACCTATCCTGGCGATCTAGGTGAAAGGTATATCCCCCCCGAAGCGGCCAGTGATATTGGCTATTGGGCAAGGGTGGCAGAGAAAATTGCCGAAGAAGGGGGCATCGACGGGACGATCCCGCTAGGAAAGCTGGTGCTGTAATGATAACCACGAACGTCTTTTCCATCCCCAATGTGCTGCGCCGAATGCGCCGCGCCGTAGAAATCAACCGTCAGGGCAAATCCGACCACCGTATCCTGCCATCCGGTTCTGTGGTTCTCATGCGCAACCACCGGGGCAGCCTCAGCATCGGCCTGATGCGGGAGAATGAGTACCCATCGGATGCTGAATGGAACGAGATCACAGACGCCCTTTTGCAGGAAGGGATCATCGCAGAAATCCCCCCGCAAACGCAAAAGCGTACGGAACAAGGCTACCTGGTCTATTTATCTGTCCCGATCCAACAGAGGTAATCCGTGAACAAAGGAATTTATTCCGCCCGAAAAAGCTTGCTGCAACAATGGGCAACAAATACCTGGGAAGCATCGCAGTCCAGGCGCGTGTTTGGGAAAAGCGCTGTTCGTCTCGGTGAAATCTCGGCAATTTCCGGACCCAGAGCAGCAGCCTTGATGATTAGCGCAGGGTACGGCTCTGGCGATCTGCTCAAGAAACTGCGCGCCGACGACCACGCCCTGCACCGCCAATTGATCCCCTGGAATTTCCAGGGTGACCCCAGCGTATTTATGTCCGGGCGTTTCGTGCGCCTTGAAGCGGGCTGGCCTGACGGTCTGGCTCAAACCGATGTGTTGCTTTCAGACTTGGGATCGGGCGGGCGCGGCGATGGCCGTTGGATTGCGGGACTGAACGAGCAGGGAGCTACCATCACCCTGCGCCTGGACAAGGAAGTACCGCATTACCTGTTCGGAGGCTACACCGGCAGCGGAAAAACCTACGCCATGCGCACAGCGTTAGCCCAACTCTCGCTCGACCCTGGCAACCGGCTGGTGATGATCGACGGCAAGCACGGCGCAGGGCTAAAGCTGCTAGAAAACCTCCCCAACGTAGTGGGACCCGTAGCGGTAAACGGTGAACAAGCCCGCCGCGCCCTCTCCTGGGCAGTCGGCCAGATGCGGGTGCGCTACGAAAAGATCGCTTCGGGCAATGCTGGCAATGGAAATGGTCATGTCAAGCGCATCATCGTGGTGATCGACGAGATCCAGGAGTTTACCAAGCACGATCCTGTGATCGTGGAACTGGTGCGCATTTTGGCAGCGCAAGGCCGCGAAGCGGGAGTGCATCTGATCATCGGCACACAGCACCCCAAGGCGGACGCCTTCGGCGACGAGAGCGGCATCAAGCGCAATCTTCCCGGACGTCTGGCTTTGCTAACGGAGGATTACATTGCCAGTCAGGTAGTCGTCGGCGACTCTACCCCGCGGGCAGACCGGCTTATGGGACGCGGCGATGCCTATGCCATTACCCCAGGGCGACTCCAGCGGACACAGTTGGCCTACATCCCTGATTATGAACTGGCAAAGGCTTGGTGCAACGCCACCCCCGACCTGAGCGAGTGGCCGGAATTTGATCCCGAAGCCTCGGGGACTCTGTCGGTCGAGGATGACACACCCAAATGGACGTACTCCGCCGAGGAGTTGGGCGTTGGACTTATTCAGGCGCATCTGGGGCATGGACGCCCCACCCTGCAAAACGCCCTTGAAGCTGCTGGCCTGGGGAAACCCGGCAGCGTTCGGGCAGACCGGTTGCTCGGCATGGCTCGTGATGTCTACACGCAACTCCAAGCCTTGCACTTCGATCTAATCCACACGGCGTATAAAGACGACAGCAAATCCAATGAATAGCTGCCTGCCTGCCTGGTTGCCCGGCATACCCTGCCCGCCTGTTTTTCCCCGTTTTTTTCACTCAAAAGGGTATCACAACAAAGTAGGCAGGCAGGCAGAATTGAGAGAGCAATAGGAGCATCATCATGTCCAACGATCCACCTGTATTGATTTTCGCCGGGGGACAGCCCCCGGACAACAAACGCAAGAAGACCGATCCGCGTCCAGGAGTTGCAGTATCGTGGAAGGCCGCGCTTGCCATTATCACCCTGCTAATCGTACTGTTTGGCGGGGCAGCCTACGGCCTTTGGTATGTAGCGATGAACATCGCTCAGACGAAGGTTGCGGCGATCACCGTGGCGTTATTTTTCGCCGTGCCGGTGGCGTTTCTCACCGGTCACTATTTTGGCCGCACCGAAGTGCGCGGCTTCCTGAGCGGTGTCGATACGGCAGTAGACCGCATCGCCCAGGCTGTCGATCTGCGGGACGGCGCAAAGATCAACGTTCACGCCAAAGTTAGCGCGCCGCAGCAACCCCGGCCAGACGCACTGCCCCCAGGGCGTCACCAATCATTCCCGGCGATCAGCGCCATCCCTCACACTCAGCCTCAACGCCCCTTGCTGACCTATCGAGAGGCCAGTGATGGAGAGGTCATCGACTTGTAAAGATGAACGGACGAAAAAACAACTCCCTGGATTGGATGCTCTGGTACGAGGAAATCAAGGACAACGGCTTCGGTGAAGCCCTCAGACGGGCATCGCAATACTACAACACCAAATATGGACGCTGGCCGAACCGGGTTGAACTTCCCCTGGCCTGGGCGGGTGAGGCGGATGAATTCAAGAAACGCCTGGCAGCCGAGGGCAGGAACGGGATCGAAATCGAAGTGCGCAAGGAAATTCTCGCACGGCACTTGAAGGTTGTGTTTGATTCGCAGGAGAGATCATGACAGACAACGAAGACATCACCCAGATCCGCCACAAGAACATCTTTCGGATTGATGATCGTTATTCACCTGGCTGGCGGGTGCGCGTCTATCGCAATGGGGACGCCTATGGACACTTTTACAGCGATGGGCAGCACGGCGGGAGCGAGGGCGCGCTAAGAAAGGCCATCGCCAATCGAGATGAAATTCTCAGCCGGTATCCCAAACGTGCAATCCCGTATCGCACTGAACTGACAGCCGCCAACTCCACCGGCGTTATTGGCATTTACAAAACCCACCAGATTTGGGGAAAGCACCGGCGGCGGGTAGAGTGCTACGTGGCAAGCTGGCGCGAATACCGCGGCCAACCCCGAAAGAAGTTTTTCTTCACCCATCATTTCGAAACCCCCGAAGCGGCCTTCGAAGCCGCAGTCGCTTTCCGCAAGGAAAAAGAGCGTGAGATCAAGGAGCGCGTCGAAGCTGGCAAATACGATCCATCAGAGGAAGGATAATCATCATGGCAAAAACCAAAATCATCACTATAGCAAATCAGAAGGGCGGGGTGGGGAAGACCACCACCGTCATCAACCTGGCGCATGGTTTGGCACTCCGGGGCAAGAACGTCTTAGTGGTCGATCTCGACCCCCAGGGGCAGTGCGCCACATCATTGGGCATGAAAGCCGAAGAGGGCGCCTATTACCTGCTGACGATGGGATTGGGGCAGCAGGAAACTACCTACATCAAACAATATGTGCGAAACACCGGGCGAGAAAACCTTTGGCTCATTCCCGGAGATCAAACCACTAATGCCGCTCAGACTGTTATCAATGCCCAGGACAAGCCCGTGTCCCATATTCGGGAAGTCCTGGAGCGCTTTATGAAAAACGGCCTGGACTACATCATCCTGGACACTGCGCCCAGCGTTGGGGGCATCCAGGAACGGGCGCTATGGGCAGCCGATCTGGTTGTGATCCCATCGTCCACAGAATATCTTTCCACCGATGGGGTGAAGAAAATCACCCGGATGCTGGTCGCCCTGCAGGGTGAGAAGGGCTGGCAGGGCGCTCTGGTGGGTGTGTTGCCGACGATGTACCGCGAGCGATTGCGGGAACATCAGGCTTCCATTGAGGAGTTAGCCCAGGGTTTTAGCGATAAGGTTCTTCAACCTATTCATCGGGCAACTACTCTCAGCGAATGCCCTGGCGAGTCCAAGACAATTTTTGAAAAGGATCCGGATTCACGCTCGGCTGCTGAATATGCTGCATTTGTCAATGGGATTTTGCGCTTTTAGCGGGAGTTGAACTATGGCACGTAGGAATATTTGGGACGACGAAGATCAATTGCCGACTTTGCCAACGGCCAGCACGCCGCCCTTCGGCGATACTCAGATCGCAAACAGAGACACTCATCCTGATGGACAACCCGAAAAGCCAGTGGCTATCGTGGATGGGTTGCGCATGGCGAAACCCAAACAGCGGGTGCGGGACCGCTCCTGGGAAAAAGCCCATCCCAAAAAAACCTATCGCAAAGTGCCGCACGAGATACGCGATACGGTCAAGGCCATCGCCGAAACCTGGGGCTACAACACCAGCCAGATCGCCCAGGCGTTCCTGGAGTATGCGCTAATGAGCTACCGCCGCGGGGACTTCACCCTGGATTTGGAACTCAGCGCGAACGGCCTGACGCTGATGCCGGATAGCTGGTCGGATGGAAAGAAGCCCATTTGGGCGGAAAATCTCAGTGGCGCAAAACCTCCTCCCAAGAAGAAACGAAATAAGAAAACCGAGGGAATCCCGCTTTGGATGCAGCGAGTTAGCTACGTACTACCTGCAGATTTGGTTACTAAAATTGATCGCATCTGTGAAACTCGCACCAACCCGGACGGCTCCATCATCAGCCGCACCTACCATGACGGCGAGGTTGTGGCCCGCTTTTTGGCCTACTCCATCGAGGCATACAACAGCGGAAAATTGACCTTGCAGGACAGCGAAAATGCATAGCGCGAAAATCGAACTTCATAATTTTGTGCAAATCCCAAGTTTTCAGAAGCAAAAAATCTTGGCCGGTGACGTTGCCGGTGACGCTCCGGTGACGCTCCGGTGACGCTCCGGTGACGTTGCCGGTGACGTTGCCGGTGACGTTTGATCTCCAGGACGCCCGCAGAGCGATTTTTTAGCCCATGCCTATATGATCGGATGTCTCTGAAACATCGCCCCTTAGAATCGCTCCTGGCGATTTGTATGAGAAAGTTCTAGTAAATCGAAAATGGCTTCAAAACTACGTCATCACTTGCTAAAAATCGCCCCCATCACAAACGCGCCCGCGGACGTTCCTGAACTATTTGACCTATTGACCCCCCCATCGAGGAGATCACCATGACACCTCAGCAAGCATTCCAGACTGCCCTCGACCAACTCCAACGAGAGATTCCCAAAGCCGCCTTTGACACCTGGGTGCAGCATACCGAACTGATCGCCTTCACGGATGGCGTGTTCACCCTCGGCGCAAAGAACGCCTACGCGCGTGACTGGCTTACCGACCGGCTGACCAGCACAATCGACAAGATCCTCTCCGGCGCGATGAACCAGGCGGTTGCGGTCAAATTCGTTGTTTCCGACATGAACGTCGGCGATGACGACGACCACGATCCTGACGCGGACGACAGCGCGGCGATTGATGTCGAGGTCATCTACGCCAGTTTGCGTGACCTGATTACCAGGCCCAATACTGCGGTGCGAATACCGGCCTATGTGCGCCGATGGCTGCCCTATTGGGGTACGTCGCTCGGATGGGTTTACGTGGCGCTCACCCAACTCGCATTCTTCAATCGGGCAAAACCCGGAACGCCCTTCCGCACCACGCTGAGAAACATTGCCACCTGGTCAGGGTTGGGGCAGCAAACCGTGATGCACTTGTTGAACAGCCATCCCGCTCAATGGTTTGTCAAAACGACCGGCGAGTCCACCTACAGCCTGCTGGCCTATCTGCCGCTTACGCCGGGGGATGAGTCCCTGGTCGCCGATCTGCTCATCGAGTTAGGGGTGAGGGACAATCCGGTCAAGGCTTTGCGCGCCGCGCTGGGATTTCGCAGGCGCGATATCCTGCCCTTTCCACCGCCTGCCCCGATACGGCTGCACCTGGAAATGGCGGCCAACCCACGTCCCCCGGTGGAAGCTATCCTGGACATCTGCCGCCCGTTTTCTGCAACCGTCGCCAATGATGTCGAACGCTTGGCGGGGGAATTGGCCGCACACCTGATGCCCGTTCAGGACGAAATCAAGATCACGCATTATTTCATCCGCAATCACCTGAAGGCGCTCAAAAGCGGCCCGGCCTGGCTGGTCACGCTGCTGCGAGACGAAGGCTTTGTCAGCAAAGCAGACGGATACCAAAACCCGCTGCCGGTCCCTGGCGGCGATACGGCCCTGGCGCAGGCGCTGGGCTATTCGCCGGATCGCGGGCGCAAAAACCAGGTTGCCGAATGGCTCTCGTCCGAGGGGAGGCGAAGTTCTGCCGCCCTGAGCGATTTTGTCAGCCGAGAAGGGGCTGAATACCGTTTTCGCCTGCAAGAAACCGAATTGTTGACCGCCGGAGATGCGAAAAACTGCCAGATCATCAGCGATATTGTGCAGGCGCTCAGAGAGGCAAACGCGCTCGACATGCTCCAAGAACTGGAAAACGACACCCCGGAAAATGTGCTTTCCGGTCTCGATCAAAAACTCGCGGCGCAAATGGAACAGATCGCGGC
>CAYFMI010000026.1:0-20832 GCA_964344175.1 uncultured Anaerolineales bacterium | reverse complement strand
GCAAACGGAACAAAACGCGGCGCAAACGGAACAAAACGCGGCGCAAACGGAACAAAACGCGGCGCAAACGGAACAATATTAACACTTCTTAAACACCTTAAAACCACCTTTAAACACTATGGTTTAACCACCTCCCAAATTTTGGCTGCGCTGGGAGAAGAAAATCCTGCTGAAAAAGGCATCTCGCGCCCGGTTGGGGGGCAGATACCATCGGGTTGGGATTTATCTGAGTTGCTGAGATTGTCCCGCATCGGCCAACGTTCCATCAGGCAGCAAATCCTAAAAGCCGCCAACCCTGTCGAGTTCGTCGCCGCGACGGTGTGCGCAATCGCGAATGCGGGCGATTCGGTCAGCGGATATCTTGCCAGTGTACTGACCAACCCCGACGGGGCGCAACTAGACCCGGCGTACTTTGCCCTGGCAGAATTGCCCCCGGCAGATTTGATCGCCCTGATCGAGCAGGCCATCGAGTCTGGGTGCAGAGAATCGGGCAACTCCGCTTGGGATTCGGTTATGCCAGGGGTGAACTGCGACCGCCTTGAGGACTTGCTTCTCAGGCTGTTAAGCCCGGGCGCTTGAGCCGCATTCCACCGCAAAGGTCAAATTTACTAATCTCTCTCTCATCATTAAGAGCCTGGTTAAGAGCCTGCCAACAGCCATAATTCACCCCAATACTTTCGCCCGAAGGACTAGCGATGAAAAACACACTTATCAACACGGATATCCCAGAAATCAGCCGCATCGTCACTGCTGCGGTGATCAATCAGCGTTTTCGAGAAGCTTTACTGACTCATCCCGTCGAGGCGATCCAGGTTGGATACGACGATACGTCTTTTCGGCTGTCGCCAGCCGCGGTCGCGATCATCATCGACGCATCAACCCGCGCTTCGAAGAGCGATGACATCCCCTCCGATTCGCTGCATGTGTTTGCCGCGACGTTAGCGGAACGGTGCAGCATGTCAATCGCATAACCATCAAACAGATACCGAGGAGCGTCAAATCATGGATTACTACCCTACGGGACATCCAGACAACGAACGGGGGGCGAACTCCGTACACCTGTCGGGCTGGGTGGAGGTCAACGAGATCAAATGTATCCGCATGAACGGAAGCGCGGAGACGTCGATCCGTGCCACGATCTACTCGAAAAACCCGCAGCAATATCCCAGGCAGCCGCAAAAATATCCCGTGTATTTCACCGGCACCCAGGCGGAGATCGTCGCACACGCACTAAGCGCCACCGGCACAATCCCCAAGGCGGTCGTCAATGGGCGATTGTTCCAGGTTGATGGAGAGTTGTTCGTCCTGGCGCAGCACGTTCAGGTGCTGGATCGGATTTCGACGGGACGCCTCATTTTCCCGGAGTAATAACCCGCGGCCCCTGCGGGCCGAAGCGCGCTGGCCTATAGGCCGCTGCGCCCGCTACCCGGCGGTCTGGTCTGTCGCCCATTTCCGCCTCTTGGCCTGACGGCCTGCGGTCGCAAGCGCAGAGCCTCTCCGGCCATATTCGCACCCTGCGGCGCGGGGAGCATTTTGCCCCCGATATCCAGCCCCGTGACAAAAAAGCCGCCTCCGGCGGCAAGTATTGTCACGAAACGCAAAAAGTGAGACACCATGCAAACGACCACAGTGACTGAGCGCGAGCAGCGAACCTGCCGCCATTGCGGTTTTAGCGGCGAGGTCAGCGTAGCCGTCCGCACAGATTGGGCAAGCTGGACATGCCCGGCATGCAGCAGATCGTACCTGGCCTCCCGGCCATCCGAATCCTCCCCGGCACTTGACAAAGAAATCCCTTACGATTACAATTTACTCAATCACTTGATTGATTGATTAGGTTTTCAAAAGGAGAATCCATGCAAAAGACGATTAGTGCAACAGAGGCGCGCGTCCACTTTGGTGAGATCATGCGCCAGGCACAAACAGCCCCGGTCGTCGTGGAGCGGGGCGGGGAGCCGGTGGTCGTGATCCTCTCCAAGCAGGAGTATGACCGCATTACGGGGGTTCCGGGAGAAGATTGGAAAGTGCTATTAGCAGAAACTCACGAAAAAATCAACGCCTATTTGAAGGGACGAAAATTACCTGATCCGGTGGAAATGATCCAAGAAGCGAGGGAGATTCGAGATGCGCAAATCCAGGCCTCTTTGCCTCGACGCTAATATCGTGATCGGGGTCGTAATGTATCCCGACAATCCTATCCAAGACCAGTGGCGTGTCTGGATCGAGCAGGCTCAACTGGTTGCCCCATCATTGCTTTTCTACGAAGTGGTAAATGGGTTGCATCAATACAAGAGACACGCACACATCAGCGAGGATGTACTACAGGATGCCATTGTAACTGCGCTGGCATTACCGATTGAAATTGCGGAATTTGACCGTTTGCATCCAAATGCTGCTTCCCTGGCATCGAAGCTTGATCTCCCCGCCACGTATGATGCTCATTACCTTGCCCTGGCGCAGCATTTGGATGCTGAGTTTTGGACGGCCGACCGGCGGTTGGCCGAAAAAGCCCAGCAAATCGGGATTGATGTCCATCTCCATGAGTGATGCCATGCACGAAAGCGCACAGAAAATTGCTGCCTTGCTCGATCTGATCCCCCCCAGCCTCCGGGAGATTGACGCAGAGATTGCCTTCCTGCGGGAACGAATCAACGAACTGGAAGCAATGCCGCGGGCAACCGGATCGATCTGGGCGCGGGAGTCGACGGCGGAAGGACGCAAGGGCGATCCTGAACACACGGCCTATTACATCACGCACCATCGAAGCAGTCCCTATTGGGCGGATGAAGACTACCCAAAAGATCGCCGGGAACGTATTGGCGCAGGCCAGCAGGCCAAAACCGAAGCCGAACAGCGCTTCGCCAACCAGGATGAGTATTTCGAGAAAATGCAGCGACTGAATCATCTGGAACGTATCCTGAGCCGTGCTGTACGGGACTTGCGCAGCACGGCCCGCGACCTTGGCGTGAACCCCCTGGCAGTTTAGCAGTCCCAATCAAAGGCACAAAAAACCATGAACACCAAACACACACCGAAATACACCCACGTTATCATCTTGCTCTTAGGGCTGCTGCTGGCAGCCTGCAACACCAATCTGGCAGACACGATGCCTGAACCTACCGAAATTCTACCTGACCCTACAATCACGGCCACCTCAACGGCTACCCCGGAATCAACAGCCACCCCTGAACCCACCGCAACACCCGAACCGCTGGCCTCGGTTGATGGCGGCATGTCGGCCAAGCTAGACATATCCAACATCTCAGACCGCAACATCGAAATTTACTGGCTTGACCTTGATGGGGCGGAACAGTTCACCAAGCGGCTGAAAGGCGGTCAGGCATATACGCAGGAGACTTTCGTCGGTCACGCCTGGCGGGTGCGTGACGAAGCCACCGGCGAGATGATCCAGGAGATCGAGGTCACCCGCCGGGAGATGAATGCACTCGTCATGATCTCGGCTGCGCTGGCATCCCAGCCGACGTTAGAACCCACGCCTACCGCGCTGCCGGTTATCGTCACCGGCGAGTGTGAGATCGCCAATACCGGTCGGTCGTACTTCGAGAAAGCCTGTTATGTGGACGAAATTGCCATCCTCGCCCCTGGCGCCGTCAGCGATCAGGCCGTGCAAAACGCCTGGCTGATCGTCAGCAACATGCTGGCTCCTCGGCCCGATGTGCGCGAACAGTTGTCGAACCGGGGAACTGAAGTGCAAATCTTCGCCATCGGTAATGACATTTCAGACTTACCGGATGCCTACCTGATGAATACCGATAACACGTATGCTTTTGCCGACCGGGACGGCATCCCGCTGGCGACCACGGGCGAGGGCAATTTGTTGTGTCTCTCAGCCTGGCAGCATAACTCCGGTCATAGCGTCCTGATTCACGAGTTCGCCCATGTCATTCATACGTCCGGGATGAAAGTCGAACCCGGGTGGGATGATCGCCTTTCAGCAGCGTATGCCGAGGCGATGGCCGCCGGACTGTGGACGGGGCATTACGCCGCTACAGACAAGTTTGAGTATTGGGCGGATGGGGTGATGGATTATTTCGACGGTCACTGGTCAACCCGAGGCAGCGAATACATCAACACCAAAGCCGAATTGCAAGAGCATGATCCCGTACTTTACGCCCTGATCGAGGAGACCTTCCGCGGTTTCGAGTGGTCGCCGCCGTGTCCGTGAGATAGATCGGGGACAGATGACGGGAGGCATCTACCTGCCAAAGCATGATAGAATCCAGTCAAACGCCGAAAGGCCTAACGGAGGTAAGCTGATATGAGCAGCAAAATTCTATACCTGACGCTTGTCGCAGAAGTTAATGACGATGGGTTTTTAGTGCGCTGCCCATCTATCGATGGCGGTTTTGCAGAAGGGGATACACTGGATGAAGCCATCTTCAACTGTGTTGATGTCGTCAAGATGATCCTCGCGTATCGTGCAGAGCGATCGGCAACCACCGGGGTTTTTCTTTTCCCTTGACAGCGCTTTTTACATGACGTAGAATGCCACCATTGTTGAGTTGACCCAGGGATTATCGCGCCACCTGAACGCCCTGACCGTTATTTGGTCGGGGCTTTTTTGTTTAACGCATGAAAAACCTGACGAAACCTATCCTCGCTTTCTCACTCAGCGGCCTGATGACTACCGCCGCAATCCTTCTCAATCTGCCCGGATCGTGGGGAGTCGTCTTGCAGGAATTGGGGCGCGGTGTTGCTGCAATGCTCTTTGGCGGCATTGCAGCAACGCTTGGCCTGGTGGCCGTCGAAGAAATTTTTCTGTTCGCGGATTTACCTTCAACCCTGCTGCGCCTGGTTTTGCTCACCGCGCCGCAAATTGCGGTGGGTTTACTTTGGCAGCGATACCGCTGGCCTGGCGGCCTTTTGGCCTTGATGGAACATCTCGCCTGGAATCACTGGCTGAACACCCCGTGGTGGCCGATCCCTATCGCGGGCATCATTGCGATCTATATCATCCTGATTTTTGGAGGCAAGCATGACACGTACTTTATTCGCCGCTTTGCTGGCTGTCGCCCTGACCGCCTGTAGTTCTGCGCCGGAAGTTCCCGAAATACCGGGAGTGATCGCGGGCGTTCTTCCGAACGACAATTCCGCCGATGCGCCCGTTGATGAGAGCGGGGAAATTTCCAACAGTGAAACGGCCGGCGATCTCGCTTCACAACCGGTCGGCGAGACGTTCCCGCTCGTGACCGTCGATCACCAGGGTGTGGTTTTCGGCCCTGGCGAGTTGGTCGTCGTTGTCTTCGAAGGCTTCAGCCCCTGGGAACTCCTGACGGTCAACATGATTCACGCAGAGCAAGGCATCATCAAATCGTCCAGCGAGGCCAGCGCCGATGCCCAGGGAACTTTCATCGTCTTTCATGAAGTCAAGCTCCGCCAGGATTCCAGCGCGTACCCGGCTGGCGAGTTGACCATCGTGGCGCGGGGCAGCACCGGCAACACCCAACGGATCAATTTCACGCTGGATTACGACAAACAAGTTCAACCCCAACCAGACGGCTGCGGCATCTACCCCAATCCGCCCTACATCCCCCTGGGCAGCATCCTGATAGCCTGGTGCGGGGGACACGATCCGGCTGCACAGACGATACCCTTACGCATCACCACCAACGGAACCGAATTATTTTCCGACGAGGCCGCAATCGCGGCTAGTGGTCTGGCAATTGCTTTACTCGACATCCTCGAAGATGATCCCGCCGGTTCATGGACAGTGGATGTAGGCGATCATAAATTCCAGTTCGAAGTCGTATCACCCTGAAGGAGTTCGCTATGAAAAACCGAAAGTTGTTTCGAATTGTATTGCTGACGCTGTTGCTCTGCCTCAGTTTTGCAACTGCGTTCATATCCCACCAGGACGCCAAAGCGCGCTGGGGTACAGGGGGGCATCAAGTCGGTCTGTGCTGGTGCGTGAAGTGGCGGATAAGACGTCCTGGAGACGATCCGACGCCAGAGCCGCAGCCAGAGCCGGGGCCAGGTGACGAAGACGACGATGAAGACGAAGAAGAGGAACGTGACCCCTCACCGCCGCCTCCGGCGCCGGTTGTCTGTACCCCTACCTACGCGCCCCCAACGATCACCATGCAGTCGCAGGAGCCGCCCTACCCGGTCGTCATCGGGCAAGATCCGGATGATGTCGGGGTAGATGTCACCATCGCCGTGGTCGGCGGTCTGAAGACCAACGGCTGCGCAGAAGGCCCGCCCCGCGACACCATCGCCATCATCGAAGTGCGGCGAGTGGATCTGCACGTTGACAGCATCAACTGGATCACCGGCGAACTGGCGGCCAGCTATCCCGGCGCGCATGTGCTGGACAACTATCCCCTGCACCCACCCTCTACTCACAACGGGATCGGCTCTACAAACGCTTCGATCACCTTTCACCTTGATCCCCGCGATCCCGGCACATATGTAGCCGAGATCTACGCCGCGGGCGCCTATGGCGAGGCCGCTGCGCAAACATTCAGCACACTGGTACACCTGCTGGATGCCACGATTACCTGGTAATCAACCGACATGCCTGAAGCGGTCACACTCCCCTTGATCTGGGTTCTCAACGGCTTTTTGTTGGTCGTATACGTGCTGCTGGCGCGCTGGACAGCCGTCATCCTGATCGCGCCCCTGGTCTGGCTGTGCATTTCCACAGAAAGCAGCCGCCGGACATGGATGATCGTCGCCAGCGGGCTGGCATTACTGTGTACCCTGCTTGCCCCCACCATGATGGGCGTGTGGCTTATCCTGATGGCCTGGGGCAGTCTCATCGCCCTGCGCCTGGAGAAATTCAACCCGGCCATGCTGCGCTGGCGCATCGCTGGCGGCCTGGCAGCCTACGCACTGGTCGGGTTGGGATTCTTGCTCTACCAACTGCTTACCCCCGTACTGGCAGACCCCAGCGGATTTTTTGCGCAAGGACAGGGGTATCTGAATGTCATCATCGGCATTGCTGTCTACGTCCTGCCACTCGGTTTCATCGGAATGCTGGTGCAGGCCATCTGGGTTCACCCGCCCATCGAAGGCCGAACACCGGAGGACATCATCTACCAGGTGCGCACGCGTGGGCATGAACGGAATTGAACATGGCCGCTATCTTGCCGCCACTATCAGAACGCCTGGCCGCGGAGTTGGCCGCAACGATCAACCAGGTCGAAGAACCTTACCGCGCAAGCCTGCTGGCCTGGCTGGATAAAGCCGCCGGGCGCGATATCCATAACCTGAATGGCAATCTTTCCGACTGGCTGGCCGGATTCGACGGCATTTTGATGATCGAGCAGTACGCGCTGATCCGGTGTGTTTGCCAGTACGCGAAGCGCATATTTGAAGCGTAGCTGGAATCTTGGCCCCCCGGCCAAAAAATTACCTTAGTGTACCTTGGCCGCCTCGGCCACAGGCCAAGTTTTTTGCAAGGCAACTGAAACGCTATCGTAACTATTTATGCAAATTCTTGATAACGGCATCCAACTCGATAACGGCAACTTTCGCCACCTATGGTTTCACATCCAGGACGAATTCGGGGATGTGCGCTACCGCGTGGTGACATTCCGCGAGTTGTCCGTCATCGCCCTCGACAGGGGCGAGTTAGAGGACTTCAACGTCTACGGGAAACAGGTCAATGCACTGCGCGGCCTGTATAACGCCAATGTCGATTTCGTCTACACCGCAGCCGGGATATTCAAACCGGAGCATGTCGGCGTGGTGCAGCTTTACGGAGCAGCGGGGGACGCGGTGACCCTGGCCGAAGCCGCAAACGAGGCGGAGCAAAATCTGGCCGCTGTGGTGGGCGTTCTGGCGAATTTACAGCAATCCAAGACCCGCCATCCACATCTGACCTGGATCGAGTGGTATCTGGATTTCGTTACCCGCCGGGCGCGCAATATCGCCGCATTGCTCGGACATCCCGACCCCCGCGAGGAGCGCAGCCCGCTACCCGAAGGCAACAACATCATCACCCTGGACAGTATCGGCGGCAACCTGGCGGAGCAGAACGAGATGCTGTTCCGCGGCCTGGCGAAGCTCGAAGAGGATTTTGTCTTTCAGGTGACGGCAGAACGGCTATTGCGTGATATGCTCACGAAAGCCGCCATGCGCGTGGCTGCCGAAACATCCAACATCGCTTCACGCCAGCGCGGTGTGATTTCCATCGGCGCAAACCTGAGTATCCCGATCATGGCGGCGCTGTCAAATAGTG
Source organism: uncultured Anaerolineales bacterium (assembly GCA_964344175.1). GTDB lineage: Bacteria > Chloroflexota > Anaerolineae > Anaerolineales > UBA11858 > NIOZ-UU35. The sequence goes on along the minus strand of CAYFMI010000026.1, from coordinate 12,632 downwards.
TCACCGGCGGAAATACGCGCGGCGAAACGGAATCGGTGGGCGTTTCAGATGGCGTTAAGCATGATTGGGGCGAAGGCCATACCGATAGCCGGTCGCACACCGAGGGTTTCGCTCATACGCGGGGCAAATCATCGTCCGAGGGATTAGCGATTTCGCACACGGAAGGGGCAACGGTAACGCTTAGCGAAGGCGAGTCACGCGGCTGGGCGCACACCGACAGTGAAGCCTGGACAAATAGCAGGTCGGTGACGAACAGTAATTCGGTATCGCATTCTTCCGGCTCCTATTCCGGCTGGAGCTCTGGCGGATCCTCGTCGGTGAGCGGATCAACTACCGACGGATCGAGCAGCAGCGTCGGCGAATCCGACGCATCAGGGTGGAACAACAGCCTAGGCGGTCAGGTTGGTGGCAGTGTAGGTATTCCCGGTGTTGCAGGCGGAAACGCCAGTGTCAACGGCAGCGTAGGCCAATCGGGGCAACATACCAACACATCAACATTAGGCAATTCTCATTCCGATACGTCGGGATGGGGAAACGCAACCACTTGGGGCGCATCCGGAGGCACATCGCAGGGCACGGCGGTCACATCCGGCACGGCGGTAACGGTTGGATCCGCACATACCGTCGGCACGGCAGACACGATCAGCGGATCGAGAAGTACCGGGCGCGCCGAATCCGTGATGGAAGCCGATACGGTGACCCGCTCATGGACGTGGGGGGAATCAGAGTCGTTCACATCATCTCAGTCGGACACGGTGGGCGTAGCGGAATCGCGGCAGGAAAGCTGGGGCGAGAGCCATCAGGAATCGTGGTCAGAGGGCTGGAATCGAGGCACAAGTGGGATGCAGGGACTCACTCGCGGCTTGTCATCCGGCCTGGTTCCCGGAATATCGCTCAATCGCTCCTGGCAAACCGAAGATCATGTCGCCATGCAGCTTACCGAGGTATACCAGCAGATCGAAGACCTGCTCAAGCTGGCTAGCCGCGCCGGTGGTTTCCTGACCGAGGCGGTATTGTTCACCGAAAGCAATGCGGCGGCAGCGGCCGGGGATGCCCTCGTCCCCCAGGCGTTCCACGGCCCCAAGAGCATCACCCCGGTGCTGACGGTGCGGCCTGCCGACCAGACCGTCGAACACACGCTGCGCACACACGCCCTATCGTTTATGCCTTATCTGCTGCCCGATCCCAACGATCCGCTGCACGGCGCGCTGGGCGGCAAGTTCTCTACCGTACTGACCATCGAGCAGTTGGCCGCCTACACTGCCCCGGCCATTTTCCGCGAAGGCACGGCCAGGATTATTCCGGCCATTCCCAAGGATGGGCTGGGTTTCTATCCTGACATGCCCGGCGAGGTCATGCTGGGACACCAGTTCTCTCCAGAAACGGGCGATCTGACCAGCGCCAGGGTCAAGCTGACGCGTGACCGCTTTGTGCATATCATGTTTGCGGCAGCCACCGGCTATGGGAAAACGGTCGGCGCTATGCGGCTGGTATACGAAGTCGCCCGGCATTGGGAGGATTACCGCGTCGTTGTCCTGGATTTTGGCTGGGCCTGGCGGCAGTTGTTCAATGCCCCAGGTCTGCGCGACAAAGTCGATGTGCGGCAGCTTACTCCCACCGGTGTGCGCCCATTGCGCTGGAATCCCCTGCAAATCTCGCGCTACATCCACCCCGAGGAGCAGATGAAATCCTTCGCCTCGATCTTCTCCACCGTGGCGCAGTTGGGCGTCAAACAGCAGCAGCATCGCTTTCTGGATGCTGTCGAGTATATCTACCTGCAATTTGGTGTACTGGTGGATGATCCTAAAGTGCGCGCGGATGCCCGCTGGGGGGTGGTTGTCGATGCAAGCGAGGCCGCATTCGCCGGTGCGCAGGTGGGGGATCTCCTGGGCGATCTGACACCCGATCAACGGCAGTTGATCGCCGTACACCGCTCCAAAAGCGTCGGGCTAAAGGATCTCAACGACGAGATTTGCGCCCGGCGTGATGCATTGCCAACCCGCGATCAAATCGGGCGCGGCATTCTCGACGGCATCGAGCAGCGTCTTCGAGCGCTCTTGCGCGGATCCGCCGAACCGCAGTTCGCTCCTGGCTACGATTGCGTCGACGTGGGCGAGATGGGCGACCAGGGTGTTCTGATCCTTGAAGGCGGGCAGTTCCTGGGTAAGTTCGAGAAAGCCTGGCTGCTGGGGTGGGCGGGTTGGCTGATCGTCACCGACAAGGCCAAAAAACGCGGCTTGCAGATGATCGACAATAACAAAAAACTGCTGCTGGTCATGGAGGAAGCCAACAAGATCCTCACCGGTATGGACGCCTATGATCCCAACAACCCGGGCGGCGGCACGGTTGCTGAGCAGTGGGAGGACATCGCCAGGGATACCCGCAAATACGGCGTACACCTGACGTTCATCGTCCAATCGCTGGCCGCCACACCCTCCGGTATCCGCTCAAGCTGCACCAGTATGGTGGTTGGCTACATGGACGAGCCAGACGACAAGGACATCATCATGTCGTCAATGAGCAAGTCCGAAAAGGGCTTCCGTGACGAGGATTGGCGGCGTTTTGTCTCGGATCTACAGATCGGGATGCAGATCGGTCGCTTCCCGTATTCCTTTGAGCGCTCAGAAATGCGCCCCATGCTGTTCATGCCCTTGATGCTCACGGCCGAAGAGCCGAAGGACGCGCAGCTGGCCGAGGAGCTAGGACGAATCACGCTATGAATCAAAAAGTGTCCGTATTTTTAGCTGGCCTCTTGATCGTCATTGTGTTGGGTGTCGCCACAACAACACTCGAACTGTCCTATCAGAGCGACGCCGAACGTCCGGCATGGTCTCCGGCATCGCTGGTATCGCTAACCCCCACACCATCATCTACACCCGGCTGGTGGGGCGACGTGCCGACCCCTGTTCCGTTACGCACGGCCACCCCGACCTCGACCCCTACAACCACACCGGAGGAATAAGGAGCAATGACACAGGACGAAAAAACTACCCCTACGGAACATAGGAATTTTCTTACCAATTTTCTGAGCGGGCTGCTGGGCGACCAGCAGGCCGTTGTCCTGGTTGTCAATCAGGATGAGAAGATCGTTGACTACCGTGTGCAAACCCTGGCCGAGGTAGTCGCAACACTGGACGCCAGCGGATTTGGCGATCCATTGGAAATGTAGCCTAGTCGGGCAGTCAACTCCGACTACAAAATAAAACCGGTAAACTCACGGAGGTAAGGTTTTGAAGAAATCACTCACATACATCGTACCTGTCCTGGTGTTCGCAGCAGCGATGGCCGGGCTAAAAGGCCAGCAGGAGGATCAAGTACTCGTTGCTGTGGCGGCCTACGATATGCCCGCCGGTCATGTCCTGGATGCAGCGGATCTCAAACTCGAAGAACGCCCAGAGAGCATCGTCTCCGAGGGCGCGTTTGCGGACCCGGTCTTGCTGGTAGGCGAAACGTTAAGCGTCCCCCGTTCAGGCGGCGACCTGATTCTGCGCTCCAACCTGGGCGGTGAAACCGTGCCGCTCGAAGTCGATGAGCGCAAAGTGGCTATCGAAGTCAATAACGCGGGCGGACTGGCCGGATTGCTCAAGGTGGGCGATCTGGTCGGCGTAACCGCCGTACTGCGCACGTCGGAAGGCACATACTCCAAAGTCGTCGCCGAGGGCTTGCGGGTGCTGGCAATCAGCCCCGAATTCCAGGCCATCGACCCGATGGCCTATCAAAGCGACCCGCTAGCTGTAAGTGAAGAAGGTAGTAACATGGACAGCTTTGGCGCGCCCGCACCAACCCGCGACGAAACGGGTGTGGTGAGCCTGGCCGTACCGATATATGCCCAGGTCGTCGCCTACGACTTCGAACGCTTTGGCGTAGGCACAGATGCCGTCATGGTCAACCTGTTGGAACTGCTTCCGGCGCTCGATCACACATCGGATGTCGAGTTTTCGCTATTCCTGGTTCCGAAAGGAGCAGTAGCGTTCAGCACATCCGGTCTGTTCGTTCCTGACCTGGTGCGCACACCCGGCCCATCGCCGACTCCAACGGTAACGCCCTATGGGTATGATCCGGCTGCCGAAACCGAAACGCCAGCCGCGACTCTCGAAGCGACGCCAACACCGTAGGAGGAAACAATGTCACTACCATATCAATGGGATGCAACACAAACCGGCGCCAGCGCGCTGGCTGGCAGAGCCAGTATCGCCAGCGTTTTACTGGCCGGTCGGCAAGACAAACTCGAAATGTGGCGCAATGCCTTTTCGAGCGATCAGCGATTCCAGGTCACAGCCCTGGCTACCGATCCGCCCGATCTGCGCTCCAAATTGAGTACCCGCCCAGACATTGTACTGCTGGACGCTGCGATTTACGAAGGCCCCAAAAGCCTGATGGAAGGCGTGAACACAATTGGGGTATCAACCTATGTGGTTATGCCCCAGATGCAAGACAGCGACTTCGAGAACGCCAAAGCCAGCTTGCTGGGCATCCCCGGCGTGAAGGCGGTCTTTCACGTCGATGTCCATATCGCCTCACTCATGGAGCAGATGTTCGGCGAAGTGCGTATCCGGCAGGTTTCCGCCGACGCCTGGGACGTTGGCCGTTCAGGAGGCTCGCGGCCTGTTGCCACCCGCATCATCACCGTCTGGAATCAGATGGGCGGCGTAGGCAAGACCACAACGTCTACAAACTTAGCCTGGGAATCTGCCCAGCGCAACTACCGTACCCTGCTTATCGGCCTGGGCGCGCCGGACGATCTCCCGCTGGTCATCGGCAAGGAAATCAAGATCCAGCCGAATATTCTCAACTGGCAGGCCAACCCGACACCCGAAGGGCTGGATATGGCGATCCAGCGATTAGGCACACTGGACATCATCGCCGGGTACCCGGACATCCTCAGCGAGGCCGAAGCGCTGGAATTCTCGATGGATGACCCGCGCGGCATCGCCAATCTGGTCGATACCGCCATCCGCAAGAGCTATTCCGTCATCATCATCGACGCCCCGCCGTCATCCCTGGCGGCGATGGCGATGGCCGCGTCCAATACGCTGGTCATCGTGGCGCGCCCCTCGCTGGAGGGCGTCTGGCGCACCGCCAGCGCCTACCAGACGGTAGCGCGGCAACTGGAAGGCTTGCACAACATCACCGAGGGGAATATCTCGGTGGTGCTTAACCGCACCCAGCCCGGCCAGCGCGTCGATGCCGCGACCTGGCATCGCAAAGCCTCGGAGCATGTCGATGGGCATTTTCCGCCCGTTGTTGCCACAATCCCGGATATACCCGACGTTGGCAACGCCCAGGATGCCCGTATCCTGCCGGTGCAGCAGGTCAACGCCTATCGGGATGCGCTCAAACCGTTGGTCGATATGCTCTTTTCCGCCAACGGCAGCGGTAGTTCCTCGCCAACCACCAAGCGCCGGGAGGCCAACCTGGGCGGCGTTGTAAAGATCAGGTATTAGACATGGCTACCTGGAATAAAGTATCTGCCAAAGGCAACGGCGGCGCACTCCATACAGACCGGCGCGCTCAATTGGTCGAGCAGCTTTCAGAGCGATTGCAGGCGCTGGACATTCCGTTTAGCGTAATGCGAGACCGGGGCAGGCTGCGCAGTGTCGCCATGACCGAATTACGCCAACTCGTCGCCCGCTCCACGTTCGCCGTATCTCCCGAGGCCATGGCAGCCCTGGTCGAGCAGGCCATCGGTCAAATCGGCGGCCTGGGGTTTCTCCATGAACTCCTGCCCCCTGTGCGTAATGATCTTTCGGAAATTGCTATCAACGCCGACGGCTCCGTCTGGCTCAACCCGAAGGGGGAGCGAGATTTCACGCGACTGGATCACAAACCGTCGCTGAACGAAATTGACCGAGCGGTAGAAGCCCTTCTCGCGCCGACGGGCTACTCGCTGACCGAAGCCACCCCGACGATCAAAACCCGCCTGCCGCGCTCGGAGGGCATGAGCGGGGCGCGCGTTACCGTCATCCACCCCAAGATTGCTGTGGGCGAGGGCTACCCGGCGATCAACATCCGCCTGTACGAACCAAAACCTGTTGGGATCGAGCAGCTGATCCGCTGGGAGGTCGCCCCCCAGCCGGTGCTGGAAAGCCTGATCGAAGCTGTTGGACAGGAGTACCGCCTGATGGTGATCGGCGGTACATCCACCGGCAAGACCACATTGTTATCAGCCCTGGCAAACGGCATCCCCAGAGAAGCGCGGATTCTCAAGATCGAGGATCCTGAGGAAATCTTCCTCGATCATCCCCATGTTGTCACCCTGGAAGCCTGGCCTGCCCAGCCCGGGGTGGAGGTCCCCCCATACACACAATCGAACGGTGTCGATGATGCGCTGCGCATGTCCCCCCGCTGGCTGATCGTCGGCGAAGTGCGCACCGGCGATGTTGCGATGACCTTGTTCCGGGCGCAGATGTCCGATCATGCCGGTCTGACCACCTTTCACGCCGAGAGTCCCTGGCACGCCGCTCACCGCATAGCCTTGATTATGTTCTCCGATGCCGGTGTGCGCGCTGCCCCTGCAAAGGGTAACTTCGCATCGGCCATTGATCTGATTGTGCAAATCGGCTGGCTGGAAGGCAGGCGGCGCATTCTGGGTATCTGGGGCGTAGAAAAAGAGCTTTCGGGGGGGGATGTCAAGTTCGAAGATCTGTGGATTCACCCTGGCTACCGCAGGCCAAATCTCAACTTCCGCATCGACCAGATGAAAGCTGCTCTCAATCAGCGAGGTGTGCAATGAGATTCAGCGCAATACTGGAGACGATCTATCGGCTTTCCGCTGCGGGCGCTCTGGCGATGCTGGCTTACGGTCTATTTGTATGGCTAGGGCAGTGGCTCTTCCGCCGCAATATCGACAAAGCCCTGGATGACTTTACGACTGTCGTCCACGAGCAACCGGTCAAGATCGGCTCGGAAAACTACAAGATCCGCACCTTCTTCTTCTCTCTCGGAATGAACGCGGCAGGTAAAGAGCAAAACACACTTACAATGGCGCAGGTCATTGTCGGCCTGCTGCTGATGGCGGCAATGGCCGCCGTGGGCGTACCGCTACTCCTGGCCTTACTTGGCGGGGGAGCGGCGGCTTATTTTGGCATCAAGGGCGCGATCGATTCTCACTGGGAAAAAACCCGGGCAGAGATTGAAAAAGACGTTCCTACACTGCTGCGCAACCTGGCCGGTGTACTGCAAACTGAGCGCAACGTCCTGAGCGCGCTCGTAGCGGCAATGGAGGCCATCGACACACAAAGGCCGCTCTATGCCTGGGTGGAATATTTTGCCGAGGAACTGCGGCAACGCGGCGCACCGGCGCTCGAACAAATGCAACAAGAAGCTTATACGATTTCTTCAGCCCTGGGGGTCGTTGTTTTCGAGATCGGGCGCATGATGAAAACCGGCGGCGAGGGGTATATGGAAGCCTTCTTGATTGCAGCCGACAATCTCTCCGGCCTGGTTGACGTGCGCGCCGAAGCCAACACCGAAGCAGCGCAAGCTTACAGCCTGGTACGCGCCATTGCGGGGCTGGCCGTCTTTATCTACTTCACGCTGTTGAGCAGCGAGGGTGGTCGTGAAATCCTGGTCGGTTCGCTGACATCCCAACTGCTGTTGGCCGGATCGATATTGCTGGCAATCGCAGGGTGGAACTACATCCGCACCCAAATTCGGGAGGTAACAACCTGATGGAGATGCTCTGGATTTTACTTGCCGCCGGTGCGCTGGCATACCTGGCGCGCGCACTCACTGGCAAAGCCGTTCGCTTGCTGGCTCCTGATCCCCTGGCGGATTTTCTAGATATAACCCCTGAGGCCGACTGGACTACAAGGCTGGGGGAGAAACTGGCCGATCACCTGCCGATTTCTCGCGCTGCGATGGAGAATCAAATTGCCTGGGCGCGGCGCGGCGATCACCAGGAAACGCTGGGCAGGCTGATTTTTATGTCACTTATCTTGGGAATTATTGGGATGCTCGTTGCACTACGAAGCTCTTATGGAGCAGCCTACCTGCTCCCGGTTGTCCTGGCATACATGCCCTACCGCTCAATGAAGAAAAAAGCCGAACGGGTGCAGAACTCAACCGTCCGCAGCCTGCCCGAAGCCGCTGCTTTGATCGCGGCGGAGTTGCAAGCAGCCGTGCCGGTCGAGGAAGCCCTGGAACGCATATCGGCATTGCCCGGCCCGTTAGCGTTCCTGGTGAGGGATGCGATGGCGCTCTCACAAAAAACCGGACGCCCCCTGCTCTCCCACCAGAAGGGCGTTCCTGGGGTGCTGCGCGATGTATTGATCGAAACCGGCCTGCCTGCTTTGCGCGCCTTCGGAGTGCAGCTTGACATGGTAGCGCGCATTGGCATCGGCGGAGGCGACCGGATGCAGGAAATCTCCAGGGCGCTGGCGTCCGAATATCGCCAGCGACTTAGAGAAGCCGTTGCCAGGCTGGATGTCAGTTTGAGTGTAGCGGTAAGTTTGTGCTTTTTTGTGCCGCTGATCGCCGTGATTGTCGCCGGAGCGTTTTCGTCGTTCCTGGCGGCGTTTTGAATCGAGAGGAGGCTATGATGAGGCGTCTTGTTCTGTTTATGCTCGTTCTGGCTATGGTGATCCCGTTCACCGCGACTCAGGCTGCCGAGGACACTTACTGGACGGTTCTGGAACCCTACACACCAGGGATTATCTACGATACGGATCGCCAGAGTTGGTATTTTTACGGCGTAGTCGGTGAAATCAAAGAGTTTTTTATTCCAGGCGCGTCAATAGATCTGGCTGAAATCCATTACCGCCTGGACAACAGCGGGCATGTTTTTTCGGTGTGGGTAGCTCTCGGTCTGAATTGCAGCCTTGGCCTGCAATGTCAGGACGCCTATCTCACCCGCGGCCCCTGGATCAGCACAAATAACGCACGTCGCTGGCTGGCCGGGACTGTGCCGGTGCGCGTTTCGATCAGTTCCAACGATTATTACGGCAATCCGGCGGTATCAGAAACAGGAGTGGATTGGTCGGTATGTAAAACCATCTATTGTCAGTACGCAGCCACGTTCGATGATATGCACATGGATTTCAGCAACCGCTTCATCGAGACAGGCGCCGCGCCATCCTGGTATCCCTGGGGCTTCTTGTTCTGGTACGTTGAGCCTCTGGCAGGCGATGGTGTCATGGCCGCTGTTTACCAGCATTCAACTGGAGATACACAACAATGGACGAAAAAATAACCCTCGATCTTAGAAACATAAAAAACGCCCGGCCTGTTAGTATCGACCTGGCCGCCTTCTGGCATTCCAGGAAGCGGCTTATCCTGATCGCGCTCACGCTGTTTTTCCTGAGCGCCGGGGCTGTTACGGCGGGTTATTGGTATTTCACGAACCTGCCCACCACCGCCCCGGCCGTATTAGCTCAGGAACCAACCCAGCCGCCGATGCCTCAGCCAACCGCAACCGCAATGCCAGCGCCTACGCCTACAGATGTTCCCCTGCCAGCGCCGGTGCAGCATTCCGTCGTTTGGACAAACAACGAAACAGGGATATTTCTGCGAGACACGCCAGGGGGCAAGATACTTCTGGCGATCCCCAACGGCGAGGAAACCAGCGGAACAGGAGGCGGCGCGAATTACGGCGGTTTGCAGTGGATCGAGATCGCCTACCAGGGGCAAACTGGATGGATCGCGACCCAATATGTTTACCAGCTTGAAGGGGACTACATGCGCATCGGCAGCGAGGGCGTCTGGTCATTCAAGGACAAGGGCGGCATTGTCGATTTTTATCTCTGGAAAAACACGCCCTATCAGATAGTACAAGCCCATGTAGACGAATCGGAATCTTTCATATGGCTGCTCATCCGGCTGCCCGATGGCACACAGGGCTGGATCAAGGAATGGTAATGCCTGACATGAGCGCCCCCTGGATACTCCCCTCTGCACTGATTTGGGTACTCGCCTGCGCTGTTCAGGACTACCGCTCCTGGCGAGTCAGCAACTGGTTGACGTTGCCAGTTCTGGCCGGTGCCGTTGCCCTGCGAGTCGCAGGGATCACAAGTGCCCCCTGGGGCATTATCGTTGCCACAATAATTGCATCAATCGCCTTTTGGGGCAGAGGAGGAATGGGCGGCGCAGATGCAAAAGCCTGGATTGCCTTTTCTTTCCTGGGGACGTTTTATCTCGCCGGGGCAATTGTGGGGCGGTTCATCTGGTTTCTGGCTGTGCGCCTGGCCTACGACAGCGCAGGGCTATCGGGCAGGCGGCGCGCACCGGCTTTTCCAGGCTTTGCGATGGGCTTGACCGTTTTCTATTTATTGTTTGTGTTTTAACTTTATAGCAGATCTTACAACCTCACTCCCCAATGACATCAGCGACATAGGCGCTGGCTCCGGGGCAGTTTTGCTCCAGTGCCAGGCTGAGGTTCTCCCAAGCGAGGGGCTGATCGGGGGGGATGGCGCGCATGGCTTCCAGCAGGCAGCCCGACCCGGCATGGTAGTTCGCCAGGGTGTAGCGCCACAAATCTGCGTAGCTGCTGACTTCACCCGGCGCCTGCCCGCGCAAGTCGCTGACGATCTGCCCGACTTGCTGGCAATTGGCGCGCAAGACATCGGCAAAGACGGCCACGCTGCCCTCGGCGACCGCGAGATCCATGCCCATGGGGCAGCGCTCGCAATGGGCATCTACGCGCTGCATGACGACCCCCTGGATGAGTTCCTTTTCGCTGTCGAGGAGTTGCGGGTAGCTTTGGCGGCAGCGGTCGGGGTGCAAAGCCTGCGGGCATATCTGTTGATAGGTTTCGGGGTTCCATAGCAGGAGGGTGTCGGCGCCGTTGGGGGTGAGCTGCCCCAGACCGCGCTCATCGGCAGAGGCGATGAAGCGCCCCGGCCAGAACTGGCTCTCCTGGGCGAAGATCTGCTTGATGAGCAGGGGCGGGACTCCGCTGCGCTGGCTGGCGTTGAAAATGGGGGCATCGAAGCGGTTTTGCCATTGCAACGCCTGCGGGCGGGCGGCTTCCACGCCGCAGGGGTTGGCATACCCCTTCTCGCCCAGCCCCAGCCCCGGGCACCCGCCCGCATCCACCACCCCCCAGCGGATCAGCCGTCCGGCGAGATAGGCATAGGGGATTTCGGCGGTGACCTGCTTATTGCGCTCGTTGTATGTCACCAGCGGGTGCCAAGATTTCACGAAGGTGAAGCCGGTTTCCAGGTGATCCGTGAAGCGCAGCCCAAAAAGTGGTTCGGTGGAATGGTTCACCAACCGCAGATGGAATGTAGCTTGCTCCCCATAGCCAACGATACCCGGATCGGCTGTCAGTGTAAAACGAACGGCTTCTTCCACCGGCTCAGGTGGTTTTGGGGGTGAGGAGACGGTGGTGTTTGATTGGCTTGTAGGCGAATCTGTCAAAGGTGTGTAGAGTAGGGTATCCGGAGGGGGCACTTCCGTATTAATCTCTTCACGCAGCTCCGAGCCAGATTCCACCCTGGGAGATTCTTTCGTCCATTCAGGCATCGCCGCGGCTACGTCAATCGCACCCGGCAGGAACATGGTTGTAACGACGAAGATATTCAGCGCTTTCCAGGCCCGGATGCGTATGAATATCCCCAGAATCCGTCCAAATCGCTCAACAATACCAATAACATGCGGTGATCTGTGCTGAGATTTCATCACCTACCTCCAAAGATACCAATATTCAGTTTCGGTCTATCAGGTCTCCACGAAACGAAATGCCCGGTGATGCGCATTTGTGCAAATCTGAATGTGGAGTGTGTCAAGACCCCTTGTGCTTCACATCGCTTGCTGCCATAAAAATAACAAATTAACTGCTTGGCAAAACGTTAGGAAAGTCACCAAATTGTCATGAATATGTAATATTGGGTCAAAACTTTGCCGGTGACGATGAAGAATTCAATCGTTCTGATCTCCCTAATTGACGGGGCGGTTTGCCCTTTATTTCGCAATAGGGGTTTCTTTAATCAACGAGGATGACTTCCCGGTTTTGATGTCCTTATCATCATAGGACATTTTCTTTTACAAAAATGACATTTGCTATTTTGTGGGGTATCCGGTTTTCATCTTTAAATAACAGTAGAGCGCGAATCCTTGACAATTTCACCGTTTGTTCGTAGAATGGTCGACATTGTTGCGTTCCCAGGGATTATTGCGTCTCCCAGGAGCGCATTTTTTATTTAATTCTCTTTCGGAGGTACATCATGACCGCGAATATTTTTCAACTGCTTAAGAAATTTACCCACGATGACAGAGGCAGCGATCTCGTCGAGAAGGGTGTTTATCTGGCTGCTATCGTGGTGGTCGTCCTGGTAATTCTCGATGCAGTGGGCGTCCAGGTGACATCGGTCTGGCAGGGAATTCTTAACGCAATGGGGTAGCCATGCTGCGAAAAATACTGGCCTTCATCCGCGACGAGCGCGGCAGCGACTTGATCGAAAGCGCATTCACCTTTCCCCTGGTGATGCTGGTCAGCCTGGCGGTGGTTACTGCTGGAATGTTTGCGACGGCAGCCGTCAATGCCAATAATGCCGCCAACTATGCCGCCCGGCGCGCATCGGTAGAACAAGGCAACCCTGCCGGAGTGGCCGCAAGCGCCGCCTGGACAAAACTCAACGCGTCCAGTATCGGCGATTACACCGTAAACGTGACCGCCTCAGGCGCACGCGGCAGCC
>CAYFMI010000025.1:0-48209 GCA_964344175.1 uncultured Anaerolineales bacterium | reverse complement strand
TTGCGCTCTCAGCGGTAAAAGCGCTTTTCGTTTCGACTTTAAGAAAGCCCTGGCGGTAGTTTTCACGCGTTCTCTACTGTACGCGGCCTCCCCCATAACCTAAAGCTACCGCGAAGCCACAAAGTTCGCCGGTCGAATAGGCCCGCTGGAGAGCATGGGTTATATCGAGACACGAACTGACCGCGGCTTATTTTTTTCTTTGCACCTTTAGGATGGCGATTTTAGTAGGATGGTTGAAGGGCGCTGGATCTACAGGCGCCGCGCCGCTGATGGTCTCCGGAAAGCCGGTGATGTCTGGGGGGGTGGGAATCGTTGTTTCGAGGGAGAGATACCCGTCTTCACAAAGCGCTTCCAATGAGTGCATATAGTCCGCCCCGCTGAGGTAAAGGGCGTTGTTGACCGCCACCAGCCAGCCGCCGTCGGCCACCAGCGGGCGTACCTTGTTAATCAGCCGCACGCTCTCAGCGGCCTGATCAACGCGGCCTTTGGACGTACTGGAAAAGAAGGGCGGGTCGAGGATCACGCAGTCGAAAAGCTGGCCGCGGCGTTTGAGCTGTGCCACCTGGCTGAAGAAGTCATTGGCCTGCAATTTCATTTTTCCCAGGTCGAGGCGGTTGAGCATGGCTGACTGGCGCGCCAGTTCGAGGTACTTGCGCTTGAGGTCGATCTGGAGGACGTGCGCCGCGCCCCCGGCCAGGGCGGCCACGCCCAGGCTGCCGGTGTAGGCGAAGGTGTTGAGTACCTTCCAGTTGTTGGCATTTTCGAGCAGCCATTGGCGCAGGCCGCGCGTGTCGAGGTAGAAGCCCGCATCTTGCTGCATCTGTAGATCGAGGGCGTACCAGACTCCGTGTTCGCGGATTTTCCGGGTTGGATTCTCGCCAAAGGTAAGTACCCCTCTCCGTTGGGCAGAATCAGGCACCGAGCGCGTCTTGCGGATCCCGCAGGTTAGCCAGGGCAGCCGTTCCCGGTAGAAGTCACTCGCGGCGGCTAAAGCATTTCCCACATCCCCATGATCGAAGAGCACCAGCGTGGAGCCATAGAGATCGGCGATCAGGCCGGGGTGACCTTCGTAGAAGCCGTTGAACAAGCGTAGACCTCCGAGGTTTTCAAAACCTCGGAGGTCTTGGAACTTGGCGCGGGCATCCAGAGCCTGGGCGAGGGATTTTTCCAATGGGGGCATGCTGGTGATTATAGCACCTGTGGCGGCAGACTCTCGCCGCTCTATGCGGTCCTTCGGGCAGCGATACGTCTACGAAGTGCGCGCCCTCCGCGAGGTCAGGCCCGACGACCTGCGCGCTCTGCCGCACAGCGAGTACGATGTCCTCACCCTCATCACCTGCAAAGATTACGACGTTTCCAGCGGGGGGTATGACTGGCGTCTGGCTTTTGCAGTGAATAGATCACCGGGCGGATAGGCGATTTAATTCCCTAGAGGCAGCCAAATCTTGAAACTGCTCCCCCGCCCCAACTCACTCTCCACACCGATTTGCCCCCCGTGCATCTCGATAATCGATTTGGCAATCGCCAGCCCCAGGCCGGTCTCGCCGCTCTCACCATGACGTGAACCATCCCCACGGTAGAAGCGGTCGAAGATGCGGCTGATGTCGGCGGGGTTGATGCCTGTGCCGGTGTCTGTGACTGTGAAGATGACGGACGAGGGATGACGGATAATGGCTGTCTCCCCGCTCCCTGCTCCCCGTTTGCTTTGCACGCCTTTGGCAACGCGCACCGCGATCTTCCCTCCCTCCGGCGTATACCGCAATGCGTTGCTGACCAGGTTTCCCAACACCTGCATCATGCGGTCAGGATCGATGTTGACCGTTGGCAGTTCGGGCGCGGCTGCGATCGTCAGGGCTATTTTTTGCCGCTCGGCAGGGTGCTGATATGTCGCTTCAATTTGCTTGAGCAGTGCAGCGGGATCTACGGGGGCCAGGTTAAGCGAGAGTTCCCCGGCATCGGCCAAAGACAGTGTGCGTAAATCTTCGACTAAACGCTGCAAGTGATGCACTTCGCTTTGAATGGTATCGAGGCGTTCGGGGCTGGGTTTGAGGACGCCGTCGCGCATCGATTCGACATACCCGCCGATGACCGTCAGCGGGGTGCGCAGGTCGTGGGCAATATCGGCCGTCATCTGGCGGCGCTGTTGGCTGAGGTGAGCCAGGTCGGCGCTCATCTGATTGAAGGCGCTGGCTAACTGCCCGATCTCGTCGCGCGAGTGTACGCCCACCTGCTGCCCAAATTCCCCCGTAGCGGTGGCCTGAATAGCTCCGGTTAACTCGCGTAAAGGGCGCGTCAGGCCGCGCGTCAGCATCAGACTCAGCAATAAGGCTACCGCCGCTGCCCCCAGGGTGGCGTAAAGCAGCGAGCGATTGGTGCGCTCCAAATATTGTTGTTCTTTCGGGTCGAGGGGCGGGGTTTCGCCGGTGGTCAAGACCGTGCCGATCACCTGTCCGTTGAGTTCAATTTGGCTGCCCTCCTCCAGAGCTTCTTCCGGGAGCAGCTCACCGAAGCGGTAGACCTGGCTGGGCAGCGCGACGCGCCCATCCACATCGACCAGGGCGAAAGACAAGGCCGGGGGGCGCGGTAATTGCCCTGCTGGTGGAGCCTGGGGCTGTTGGGCATTGGGCGAGTTTTGGGGCAGTGGCTGCTGGGATTGCTGGCGCAGGTCGCGGACATAATCGCGAAAGCCGCGCCACGACCCATTGATCTGGTAATAGGCGGTGGCCTGCTCGGTGAAGGTATCCAGGGCGTTGTTGAGTACCAATTCGGCGAAATCTTTCTGGGTGGTGTAGCGCACAATCACCGTGCCGAGAATCGCCATCGTCAGGGTGATGGCTAGAAAAGCCGAAAAGAGTTTGAAGGTGAGTGAGCGCACAGAATGTTAGGCCCTAAACCGGTAGCCCACCCCGAAGACAGTCTCGATGTGGCGCGGGTTGGCCGGGTCGGCTTCAACTTTGGTGCGCAAATTGCGGATGTGGACATCAATGGTGCGTTCCACGCCCTCAAAGGCCGATCCCCCCAGTTTTTCGAGTAAATCGGAGCGTGAGAATACCCGCCCGGCGGCTTCCATGAGGGTGGCGAGTAGATCAAACTCTGAAGGCGTCAGATCGACATATTCACCCCCTACCTGAACCGTGTGGGCGTCTATGTCGAGGATGATACCCCCGCCGCGCAGAATCTGCACAGGAGGCGCGGCCTGCCCGGTGCGGCGCAACACAGCCCGGATGCGCGCTACGATCTCACGCATGCCAAAGGGCTTGGTGACATAATCATCGGCACCCAACTCCAGGCCGAGGACTTTGTCGGTTTCATCCAGGCGGGCGGTCAGCAAAATTACCGGCGTTGGCGACTCTTTGCGGTAGGTGCGCAAAAAATCATAGCCGCCCATCTCGGGCATCATAATATCGAGAATAATTAGATCGGGCTTTTCATGTCGGGCAACGAAAAGGGCCTCTTGTCCGTTCTCGGCGGTTGCCACACGGAAGCCCTCCTCGCTGAGGTATTCGCGCAGCAGCGTGCGCACGTTGGCTTTGTCGTCTACGACCAGAATGGTTTTGTTCATGGTGACTTCCAGTTTTTTTGGGAGCATTCCCTGCAATGCCCAGACAGATTCAGTCGAGTTGTTGCATTTTTGGGAAGGCCGTAAGATTGATGATAACCAGCACCAAACAGCCTGCTGCAGAGAGCAGAGCCGCGTTCGGCGCGCCCCATTGATCGCCCAGAAAACCCATCAGCAGCGAACCCAAAGGGTAAAAACCGCCCAACGCCCAGGTGTAGGTGCTGAGTATGCGCCCCCGCAAGTTATCTGGGACAATGGTTTGAATGAGTGTGTTCGTGAGAATCAACTGCGTGATGAACGCGTAGCCGCCAATGCCCAGAAGAACCATACTCACCCAGGGAATGCGTGAAAGCGCCAGGCCGCCAATGGCTGCGCTGGTGAGCACGCGGCTAAAGAGCAAAGTGCGCCCCTTGTGGAAGTGTTTTTCAGCAACCACCAGCAGCAAAGCACCCAGCAGGGCGCCGACCCCCTGCGCAGAAAGCAGATAGCCAAAGCCCTCTACGCCGATATTGAGCACATCCTTGGCGAAGACCGGCAGAAGGGTCAGCGCGCCAAACCCAACCATGCTGAATGCGGCGACCATCACGACCAGGCCCAGCACCCGCCTGGCTCTTTTTATGTAGCGGAAGCCGTCCAGCAGGTTTTCTAAAGGTCGTTGCTGTCTGAGTGATGTTTCCAGGGGCGGCAGGCGCATCAATAGCAGGGCGGCGATTACGGCCAGAAATGTGACCGCATTGATGGCAAAGGCCGGGGCCTCGCCCAACGCTGCTACCACTGCGCCGCCGATAGCCGGGCCAACAATGCGCGCCAGATTGAATAAAGACGAGTTCAGGCCAATGGCGTTCATCACGTCGCCTTTTTCCTGATCGACCAGTTCAACCACAAAGGCTTGCCGGGCGGGCATGTCCAGGGCGTTACCGATGCCCAGTAATCCGGCTAAAACCAAGATATGCCAATACTGCACCAGGTTGGTGGCCGTTAACACGGCCAGCATTATGGCCAATAACATAAACCAGCTTTGGGTAAAGATCAACAAACGACGGCGCGATACCCGGTCAACCAACACGCCCATGAAAAGCGAAAGCAATAGCACAGGCAAAAAACCAATGAAGGTCACCATCCCCAGGCTGGTTTGCGAGCCGGTAATACGGTAGACCAGCCATTGCTGGGCGGTGGCTTGCATCCAGGTGCCAACTACCGAAACTAGTTGCCCGGCGAAGAACAAACGGAAGTTGCGATGGCGCATGGCGCTCAAGGCGCGCGGCCAATGAATTGTCGAAAGCAGTGTACTCATGTAGCTAATTGTACCGCTTCTGCTGTCTTAGGCGTTGTTAAAGTGCTACAAAGGCGTTAAGGTTTCCCAAAAAACGCTTCTCTGAGATGCAGAAGCTAGCGGTTGCATTCTAAATGCGCATACCTTAGGGTTGAGATCCCTGCGGGTCATCTTCGGGGACACAAACCAGATGGGATTGCCTGTGCTGACAAGACCCGCTGACCGTCCCTTTCGGATTTTCGATAGAGCAAGCCGCGCCGGTTGCCAAGCCGGAGCAGGCCTCGATTGCCCTTTGGGGTGGGCCGTTGTTTCTCGAAGCGGGCGCCGTTTCCGAAGGCTGATCGGCGGCCTCTGCTTTCAGCGTCTCGCCAGGGTGCAAGTTCAGGCTCGTCAACCCCGCATACCCGGCGGAGATTTTGGTCACGCGGAAGACCTCGCTGCCGTAATCATATTCCCAAACGATTTCACCCTCCGGCGTGACCTCGAAGAAGCGGCCCTCCGTCCCGCTGCAGATCAGCGTATGTCCGTTCAGCAGCCGTTGCGTCCCCGAGATATGATCGGCAAAGAAGCCATCGCTGTATGCCCAGACCGGAGCGGTAGGGCCGTAGGCCGCGCGCGTCAGGGGATATGTGCCGTCGGGGTTGAGCGGTGGCATGATCTCCTCTATCGAGGAGTAGGGCCGCTTCCGTTTGTCGCCGTTGTTGAAGACCAAAATATTCCCCGCGCCGGGGAAGCCCTCGGGAATCCATTGGGCGTTGTGCTGGGCGTAGAGTTGCTGATCGGCAGGTGACCCGGCCCCGTAGGCCTGCGGGTTGCCCCAACGATAGAGCAGGTCGCCTGCGGCCCCGGAGGCTTCTGCGGTGGTCGTGTCGTGATCGATGATCCAAATCTCGCTGAAGGTGTTCACGCTGAGTACGATCTGGTCGAGTTCGGCATTGTAGTCGATGCTGTTGGTATGCGTCCAGTCGGCAACGCCCTGGGGGTGGGTGAAGTTGATGTCAATCAACTCAGGATGCTCAGCCACCACGCCGTAGTTTTCTTTTGTGGCATCGTAATCTTGCACCAGATGATCCCAGATATGCCACTCCCAGACGATCTGATTGGAGGCAGGGTTAACTTCAATAATATGATCCGGCCAAAGCTCGCCATCTTTCAGTAAATTGGGGTCGCGCCCGGCCGTGATGGCCTCGGCGCGGGTTTTATATTCCCAGGCAATCATCAAGATATTGCCATTGGGCAGTTGTTCGATATCATGATGCTGCTGCACCCGCTCATTGGCATATTGAAATTCCCAGACCACGGTGTTATCCGGGGCGATCTCTTGGACAACACCGCCGGAGCCGCCGCCATCGAATACGCCGGTCTTTATCGTTCCAGGGCGCAGCAGGTTGCCGTTTTCCAATAGATAGACCGAATTTCCAGGATCGTAATCACTCGTCCAGGTGTAGAAGGCCGTCCCCGCACTGTTCATCAAATAGGTATCCGTAGAGCGGATGGGAGAAAATAGATAAAGCGGATCACCCTCGGGCACCGAATCGGCGGGCGCTTCAGCGGCGTTTGTGGCACTCGTCTCCGGTGCGGCCTCGGTTATCTGCTGTTCGGCCATTCCGGAGACAAGCGAACAAGCCAGGGAGGTTATGAGTGTAATTGTAAGGATAAGCAGGTGTTTGGTTTGCATGAGGCTCACTTCTTAGGGTTGCCCTCCCGCAGGAGGGCCGCCCTCCGGGGCACAGGCCAGTTGTGTTTGAATTTGCCGACAACTGCCGCTAACGGTGTCATTTTGGGTCGCGAAAGAGCAGGCTGCCCCCTCGCTCAATCCTGAGCAGGCGTTAATGGCTTCCTGCGGCGGGGTACCCCCTGATCCTGTCGAAGGGCTGCCAGTGCTCGGGTTTTGCTCCTGACCGGGTTGTGCACCGCCGCCGGGCGCTGCAGAACCCTCACCGATTTGGGGGTCAGCTTCGCCGCCGGTGAAGACTTCATTCGATACGCCCCCGGTCACGCAGCGTACATAATTCTCGATGCGGATGGCATCGCCCTGTGGGCCGTTGCCGGTGGGCCAGTCGGTGGGGTCACCGCTCTTGGGGTCGCTGCGCTGCGCGCCCGCCCCGTGGACATCCATCCATTGGCCGTTCATATAGCCCGTGGCCCGCCCAAAAGATACATAGGATGCGCCTGAGCCATTGAGCATATTGGCGTGGGTTGTGCTGCTCCAAAAGGCAGGATAATCGGTCTGCCCGGCTTCATTGATGATTGTGCTGATGTTGAAGAGGGGGTCGATGGCGGCTGAATTAGTGGCATCGGGCGAACGGCTGTAATCGACGATGCTCTGCAATTCCTTGACATTAGGTAACCGCCAATCATCAGAGCCCGCGTAGTCGAGGCGCTCACAATAGTTCAGCGCGTCTTCCCAATTCATACCGCCTGGCTCTGAACCTGTGGAGGAGCCGTTGTCGTTTTGCATCCAGGTCAGGCCGGTGGCGTTGTCGCGAATGGTACCATTGCCATTGTCGACGAAGTCGTTAATACCATAGTCAGAATTGCCGCGCACGTAGATCACGAAGTAGGTTTTACTCGGCCCTCCACCAGTGCCGGTAGGGTAGCCCTTGATGCGCCCATCGGCAAAGTTGACGCCGAACATGGCTTGCTGGCCGCCAAAGATTGTGTTGGCGTAAATGCTGTCGGTGGCCCACTGCGAATCAATGACGCGCTCGCCGGCGCCGGTGTCGCCATACTCGAAGGCAAAGGCATTATCCATGAACGGGATCAACCCCGAGGTATCGCCCTCGTTCCAGCCGCTGACATCGTAGCCGCTGAATAAAATTAACGAGTATAGCTCCTTGATGGTTGGCAGCCGCCAGTCATCGTATCCGGCCAGGGTGAAACTCTCGGCTCCGGCAACAGCCTGAGCATAGGTCATCTTGGCGCCAGGGTTTTGCTGCCACATCAGCCCGGTGACGTTGTCGGTGACGGTGCCGTCGCCGTTGTCGGTGTAACTGGGGGCGTAGCCGCTGTATTGGGCATCTTGCCCGTAAAAAACTTCGCCCGCTTCAGGGCAGGGCTGACTGCCGTCGCTGTCATCATAGCAGTAGATTTGGCCGGTATCGACGATGGGATAGGTCAGCTCGTTGGGGACTGACTCATCGGATTGAGGTTGCGCATTATCCTGGGCAGGTTGGGTAACTTCCGCTGGTGCGGGTTCTTCGGCAGCGGTTTGAGCGGGAGGATCTGTAGCCGCCTGGGCTTCGGGCATGGCGCTTTGAACAAGGCTGCATGCCATTGAGATTATAAGAATTGCAATAAGCGAGAAGATTTTTTTCATCATCATGAGACATTCCTTATACATCATAAAGCGTTTGAGAAATTGTCAACAGTTTACTGCAAAGATGTTCAGGACTCGTTCAGAAGCTTTTAGATTTTGATGTAGTTGCCGAAATTTCTACTCATCGGTGTGGACGTGCAACTGCTATTGGTATAATTGCAGTGGTGCCATGCAGTGTTCATATTCTAGGAGGCAATATGAGCGAAGGACAACAAGGATGCGCCCGCGTCACCGGGGTTGTATCCGCAGAAAAATCAGATCCCATTAATTCTCGTGAACCAACCAGCGAACGTAAGGAGCGTATCATGACGGCAAAAGTCGGTCAGAAAGCCCCAGATTTTTCGGCTCCGGCCTATTACAAGGGTGAATTCACCTCAGTCCAGCTTTCTGATTACCTGGAAAAATGGGTTTTAGTCTGTTTCTATCCGGGCGATTTCACCTTTGTCTGAGCGACCGAAATATCGGCGGTCGCCGATAAATATGCTGATCTTCAGCAACTGGGGGTGGAAGTGATTTCTGTCAGTGTAGACAGCCACTTTGTGCACAAGATGTGGAACGATCACGAACTTGTTAAGATGGTCGAGGGGGGTGTTCCCTTTCATATGGCCTCAGACCAGGCCGGTAATGTCGGGCGCGCTTATGGTGTGTTTGATGAACAGCAAGGCATCGAATTGCGCGGCCGTTTCATCATCGATCCAGACGGCATCGTCCAGGGAATGGAAGTACTCACGCCGCCCGTGGGCCGTAAAATTGGCGAAACCATCCGCCAGATCCAGGCCTTTCAACATGTGCGCGCCACTAAAGGCGCCGAAGCAACACCCGCGGGCTGGGAGCCCGGCAAGACTACCCTCACACCTGGGCCGGCGCTGGTCGGCAAGGTTTGGGAAGTATGGCAGCCTGACGAATGAGCATTTTTCAGGGAGACTCTATGAATGCCCCGCGGCCTGTCATTGAAGTTAATCGCAATATCCTCGAGATGGAATACGCCGTCAGAGGGCCGATTCCCCAACGGGCGGCAGTGTTGAAAGACCAGGGAAAGCCGGTCATCTTTTGCAATATCGGCAACCCGCAGGCTTTGGGCCAGCCTTCCATTACCTACTACCGCCAGGTACTTAGCCTGGTCGAAGACCCTTCGAAGATCAGGCGCGAGCGGCAGTTGAAAAACCTGTTCGAAGAGACGCCCCATAGCGATTTGCGGGAGGAAGATTTCATCCCTGAGGATGTACTGTCCGTCAGTGAAGCGATTTTGGCGAATATTGGCACTAGCATGGGGGCCTATACCGAAAGCAAAGGGATGCGCTTTATCCGGCAGGCGGTCGCGGAATTTATTGACAGGCGCGACGATTACGCACGCGCGGGTGGGCCGCCCTCGAACCCGGAGCAGATTTTCCTGACCGGCGGGGCCAGCCAGGGGGCCAAGTATGTGCTTGATTTGCTCATCTCAGGCAAAAACGATGGCGTGATGATCCCCATTCCGCAATACCCGCTTTATTCGGCTGCGATCAAAAAAGCCGGCGGGGTGCAGGTTAATTACTACCCCGACGAAGATAACGGCTGGACGTTTGATCGCGGCGTGCTGGAAGAGTCACTGGCCGAAGCCAGGGGACGCGGCGTCCGCGTTAAAGGCATCGTGGTGATTAACCCCGGCAACCCCACCGGCGCGGTACTGGACGAACATACCATCCGCGAGGTGATTGCCTTTGCTAAAGCGCATGGGCTGGTCATCATCGCCGATGAAGTCTATCAGGAGAATGTCTATCAGGGTAAGTTTATCTCCTTTGCCAAAGCCCTCGGCAAGGATGCTGTGCCTCTGTTCAGCTTGCACAGCATTTCGAAAGGCTTTTATGGGGAGTGTGGTCATCGCGGCGGTTATCTCGAAGTGCGCAATCCGCCCCAGGTAGAGGGCAGCGATTTAAACTTTGTAGACTTGATGCTAAAACAGGCCTCGGTCAGTTTATGCTCGAACACCGCCGGGCAGGTGCTGACGTACTTGATGGTCAACCCGCCCGAAGAGGGGGATGAATCCTATGCGCGCTTCATGCAGGAGAAACAGCAGGTTTTGAGTGATCTCAACGATAAGGCTGCCATGATCCGTGAAGCCTTCACCCAAATGGAGGGGGTGGCGTGCTTCGGTGAGACCGGGGCAATGTACCTGTTTCCCAGGCTGAACATTCTCCCCGAAGGGACGACCGACTTCGATTACTGCATGGCCCTCTTAGAAGAAACCGGCCTATGCACGGTCAACGGATCCGGTTTTGGGCAGCGTGAGGGGACACATCATCTGCGCATCGCTTTCCTGCCGTCGAAAGAGCAGTTGTCTCATGTTCTGCCGCAATGGATTGACTTCCACAATGCCTATGTGAGCGGGTAGCGTTTTAGCGTCTTCGATAGAACGACAGAACAGCCCTCAATGTTGGTTGAGGGCTGTTTCTTTGTCTTAACCCAATGACCTCAGTGTCGGATCAGCGCGCAGAGCGGAGCGTCCGGCGAGAGCGTAATCGAAGCGCATGAGTATAGCGCCATTTTAGGTAGTTGGTTGTTGCGACTTGTTTTTGCAACAGCACCCACAGGTCGTGAAAAGCTCTGATAATCACGCTTAGATCTGCCCCCGTAGCCTCGCCGCTGAAGCGTGGACGGTGGGTCACAGGCACTTCAACGATTTTCAGCCCCTGGGCGCGTGCCCCCGAAAGGAACTCGGTATCGATCAACGCACCATCGGATTGAATGGGGGTCTCAGCCAGAATCTCGCGCCGGAAGAGTTTGAAGCCGCAATCGATATCACGGCACAGGTAACCGAACAATATGCGGATGAGCATATTCCAGCCGAAGGCGTTGACCTTGCGCATGAAAGGATCGCGCCGGGGCGCCCGGTAGCCGCAAACGATGTCGGCATCGGTCTCGTCCAGGCTTTCCAGCAAGCGCGTGATCTCCTCAAAGTGGAATTGATTGTCCGCGGGGAAGAAAGCGATCAGCTCTTTGCGGGCAGCCGCGAAACCAGCTTTAAGCGCCCCGCCGTAACCGCGGTTGGGATAATGCTCTACCAGACGGAACTCGGGGATATAGGCGGCCAGTTCGCGGCCAATCTCACCGGTGCGGTCACGGCTGCCATCATTCACCAGGATAATCTCGTGCTCGATGCCCAGTTTTTGCGCGATGCCGGCTACTTCCGAAACCGTCGTGCGGACGTTGGCTTCTTCGTTATAGGCGGGGATAACTATAGATACGCTTTTCATGGGGTACTCCTTCTTTTCACCGCTGAGACGCAGAGAGCACAGAGTTTTTAACTTGTATCTTTTCTCCGCGTACTCTGTGTCTCTGCGGTAGATTTACGCTTTGAAAACGACCAGTTTGTTCAAGAAAAAATTCCAGCCGAAGGCCGCGCCCGTCGCCAGGACGAGGGAGGCGATCTCACTGAGATTTAACGTCTCCAGGCCCACGTACATGACAGCGGCATTGATGCCCAGGGCGGCAATATGCGTCAGTGTGAACAGAAAAGCGGCCCGCCAGGCATTGCCGTTCGAGTTGAACGTCCAGGTGCGGTTCCAGTAGAAACTATTGGTCATGCCGACGGCATAAGCAATGCCTTTCGCCAGCACCGGCAGCGATTCCAGCCACAGCCACCGCGTCAGGGCGTAGTAAGCCGTCGCGTCGATCAGGGTATTGGATACGCCGACAGCCGCGTATTTGAGGGCCTGAGTGATGGTTTGCCAGAGTACGCCCTCACCCCGTCTGTCGCTGTGTTCCAGACTCCCCTCTCCTTGTGGGAGAGGGGGTGAGGGAAAAATGGCCTTAACTTCCGCAGTCATAAAGCACCTCTTCGCTTTGGCCGCCAGGTCCGGGGCGGTTGTTTTGACCCTGAGGCGTTGCCGTCACACCCGGCACATCGACAATGGTACAGCTATTCACCATCCATTGGGCGATCGCCTGCTTCTGCTGGGGCAGGCCGAGAATGTAACGCAGCTCGCCGTTTTCGATCATCTCGATCAATTCATCGAGGCTGATGACCTCATCTCTGCCGCCGAAGCCGCCGAAGGTCAGCACTGCCCGGCCTGTTTCCAGAATGTAGGGCGCTGCGCCGCGGGCGTTCAAAGTCGCCAACAGGTAGTCATCGGGATCAGTGTGGACCTCCAGGTAATCCAGGATAGCTTGCCCATTCGCGTCAAGGTGGGTTACGTCCGGGGTCATAAAGGTCGAGTGGGTTTGGTCGGACGATGAAACGCCCGCAGTGGGCAGCCCCACATTGGGATTGGTGTTGAGGGTGGTCAAGGCCGACCAGGTGAAGGGGGCTACCAGCATGGCGGTGAGCATCAGGGCCAACCCGACTTTGTGAACCGGGAGCAATTTGCCGAATGCCAGGGTTCCAATGCCAGCCACCCAAAGCAGGATGGATATGGCTGTCACCCAACCGGCATAATCGGGATAGTTGTGGAAGGTGTAGATCTCGAAGATGACTGTCAGCCCGGTGATGAAGGCAGCCATGATCCAACCGAGGGTGGGGTTCTGTTTCCAATGTTTGGCAAAACTCCACAGGCTGATGCCAACGAAAGCAGCTATTGGCGGCCCAACCATAATCAAATAGTAGCGGTGGAACAGCCCGGTAGTGAAGCTGAAGTAAGCCATCGCAGGCAGCAGCCACCCGGCCCAGAGCAGAAGACTCTTGTGCTTGCCATCCAGCGGCCAAGACCATCCGGCGGCCACCAGTGACACGGGGAGGCCCAGCAGCACCAGCGGCAGCAGCCAACTGGCCTCGGTGACCAGCGGCTCTTCGAACAGGCGCAGCACGCCGGCTGTGCCTGTTTCGCCGCCGTTCATGCCACGCCCTGAGCCTGTCGAAGGGTTGTCGCGTCCCCCAGGCGCACCGTTGGGGGCTTGTCCGTTCGGAGGATTGCCGGGGGTGCCTCCATCGAGGAATTGACCCGGCACATTAGCCGCAGCCGAGGGGGGCGTTTGGCCTTCTGGCACGCAGACGAGTTCGCTGATGGGCGCATCGTAACAAACGCCTTGGATATCTCGGTTCGGCAAATTGACCGTGCAGGCGTCATTTTCTGCAAGGCCCGCGCAGGCCTCGATAGCTTCGGGCGGCGGCTGGCGGTCAGTGGGCGGATTCCCATTGAGGGCAGTATTATTCCCAGCGGGGGCGAATCCACCCGGAGGTTGGTTTGCTTGTCCTGAATTCAACGGAGCACCATCTTGAGGGGCAGAACCAGCTTGAGGGCCATCCACTCCACCCGGGCCTCCGAGACTCATATTCAAACGCTTCAATCCATTATGGCCGACAATCAACTCCATAACGGTGTTGTTTTCGCTGCTGCCGATATACGGTCGCTCGTCGGCGGGGGTCAGGTCAACGGCCACTACCCAGGCAAAAGAGACCCCCAGTAAAACGACCGTGGCCGCGCCAAGCTGCAGGATGCGCTTCCACCAGGCATTGCGGGCGCCGAAGAAGTAAACGGCATAGAAAGCGGGCAGTACCATATAGGCTTGCAGCATCTTGATGTTGAAGCCCAGCCCGACCAGAAAAGCGCCCAAGAGCAGGTGGCGGGTTTTGCCGGTTTCGGCAGCCTTGAGGAACGCCCAGGCCGCCAGCAGCAGCACGAAGACCAGCAGGCCGTCGATGGTGTTATTGCGTTCGGTGGCGATGGTCACGGGCATAAGGGCCAGGGCCAGGGCAGAGACCAACCCCGCCCAAACGCCGAAATATTTACGCACCAAATGATAGAGAACCGGGATCGAAAGCGTCCCGGCCAATGCTTGGGGCAGCGCCAGGGCAAAACCGTTGACACCCAGGAAGTAGGCCGAAACCGCCTGCACCCAAAAACCCAACGGGGGCTTATCAACGGTCACCGAGCCGCCCGGCTCGAAGGCCACAAAGAAGAAATTATGCCACGAGGTCAGCATCGATTTGACGGTGGCGGCGTAATAGGTGTTGCCGATGGTATAAACGCCTAACTGATAAAAACGCAAAAACGCGCCTAGCGCGATCATCGTCAGCAGCCCAATGCCGCCGATGATTTTCTGGCGGTTGAGTTTGAGCGATGGTGTTCGATGTGTAGTTGCAGGCAGGGTTTGTGTTTCTATGGTCATGGCTATCTCCAGATCTTTGGTGAGAGGCATCTGGCGGAACACATTACAAGCGGTGCGCAGGCCTGTCACCTGTGTAGGTAGCCATAGCTTAGCAAAGAGTTGTTTAGAAGTTGTTTAGAAACTGTTTCCGTGTTGTAAGCAATGCAAACATGATGTCCCCCGAATCGCATATTCGGGGTAGTTTTTTGCTTTCCCCATCCCCCCAACCCCGCCGGAAGGGGGGCAACTATGTATTTTTGCAGTTCAGATGCACAATGCGATTAAATTGGGGGTGCATCATGTAGCGGTAATGCGGGATGAGCTTTTTTAGACTACCCCAAAAACCAACAAGTCCCTCGGCGGCCATCCGGCCCTTCAAAATCTGGGTCCCAATTTCCACCTTCCATTTTACACGCGGCAATCCGAGGGTCTTTTAAGCCCAATGCCTGAGGCCCTTGCATGGCATAGATGCCGGGGGTAGCCGCGGTGCCGCAAATCATACCGTTTGTGATGGTGGTTTCGATGGCGACCCATTTGCCAGAATCTACCGACCAATAGCGAATTGCCAAATTACGGGTGCCTTCATCGGGAACCGGGAAGCAGACTTGGGCGGTATTGTCACCAGCGACCGGTACGAACTTCGTAGCGTAATTTATTAATCCCACGGGCGGCGGGGTTTCCTCGGCGGCCAGTGCAGAAGTGGGAGCCGCCAGCG
Organism: uncultured Anaerolineales bacterium; assembly: GCA_964344175.1. Lineage (GTDB taxonomy): Bacteria > Chloroflexota > Anaerolineae > Anaerolineales > UBA11858 > NIOZ-UU35. The sequence continues at coordinate 33,280 of CAYFMI010000025.1, read as the reverse complement.
AAATTGTCAGTATCAGAATTGCCAATAAAATTTTGTACTTCGTGAACATCGTCATATCTCTCCGAGATTAAAGTTTGTAGTTATGCTCATTTGGGGTTTTATGGGTAATTTAAAAAGGCAAGACCTGGAGGTCGGGAGACTCCCAGGTCTTGCAAGTTGTTCTTTTACTCCGTTACAAATTCGTCAACCAGTTCAATTGTCTCATCAATTGAACCGTCGGAGCCGTAGTCGATATCGATGAACATGCTGGTGCCGGGGCCTTCCCATTCCAGGAATTTTAGAAAGGCGGTATCGCCCGGTTCCATGTAAATATCATCGTTGCTGAACCAGGACTCACCCTCGTCGTTGATGCGGTACATGACGATTTCGTAAGTGCCATACTCGGTGGTGTTGTCGGTGTTGATGCTCAATGTGCCGTTCTCAATATCTAACTCGATCACGAATTCAGCGCCCGATTCGATATCCAGAGCGGCCACAATGAACTCGTAATCGGCTGCGGGAGTCTCGATGCCAAAGACCATATCGGGTGCATCGTTGTATTCGGTGCTATAGGCCAGGCGGCTGCCATCCGGTGAGACCGTGATCACGTCCTTAGTGCCCGGATCAAGGTAAAGATCGGCCACAACCAGGTTGTAGCCAGGGCCGATCATGGCGACATCGGAAGTTATGCCTTCTGTGGCGCGGCTGGCATCCACCGTGATGGAAAATTCGATCCCCAACGGAATGAAATAAACCGGCTCGTTATCAATGTCCCAGATGTCCACGCCGAATTTCATATTGTCGCCGCGCGCCCCTTCAATCTCGTTGACGAACTCGCCATCCACAAAGCCGATGCGCTTGCCGTCTTCCGTTGTAATCAACAAGTCGGCCTGGCCCTTAAGCCAGATCTGGTTGAAGGCTTCTGCCTCGGCAGGCGCAGCCAGACCGCGGCCGCGGCTATTCATGCCCGTGCTGCCCGCCCCAGCGCAGAAACTGCATTCCTGCTCGACCAGGCGTTGAGAAATCCCCACAATCTCCAGAGTGCCGGTTTCGGCATTGCCTTCGTATAACGACTCAGGCTCATCGGGGTTGGTCGCGGCCTGATAGCTCCAGGTGTCGGCATTGGTATCCACTGTTACCACGCGGCTCTGGTTGGGCCAGTTGTTGTCGTATACCAAAATGTGGAAAATGCCGCCGCCCATATCTTCGACTGCGAAGGGCGTTATGGCATGGCCGCCGCTGAAATCGGGCATATAAATGCCCATGACCCATTCTTCTTCGGGTTCCGGGTAGGACGTATACGTCTCGATCAGCGCATTGACGACCGCAGTAGGCGACTCATTGATTTTCACCGTAGCTGCCGGAACGGTGGCTTGTGTTGTCCACCAGAGGGCAATTTCGCGTTGCAGGGCTTCGTCGCTCAAAGAGAGATCATGGGCGCTGCTGCCGCCAAAATCGCCGGGGTCAACCTGACCGCTGTACATCAGCAGGCTGAGTACGGCCATACCTTCGCAGTGTCCGCCATCCATGTAGTTGTTGATTTCGGTCATCCATTGTTTGGCGGGCGGGGTCAACACGCATCCCTCACCCGATCCGCTGGCGCAGACCTGGTCGCCGAACAGGCGCTGCATTTCAGCCGCCGTCAGGTTAGCGGATACAGAATCATTGCCATAGTTTTCGAAGTTGAATCCATTGTCTTCAGGGCGGAAACCAGAATCGGCCTCGCCGCTGACTGTCGTAGACTCGCTCGAAGTTGACCCTGCGTTACTGGCAGAATCTTGTTCTGTAACCTCACCGTAGTATTCCACGCCCTCACCGACATACCAGGCCACAGGAACCTGGCCCAGCTCTACGCCGCCAACTTCGGCAATGATGGTGTAATCTTCGCAGTCGGTGGCAATCAGTGTGAAGGTGCCCGCCAAATCGAGTTCAACCCAAAAATCATCACCGGGTTCCAGTTCTTCCTCGGCGAAGATATGATCCTCGGTAACCTCGGTTTCGCCCGCCGGGACCGCGCCAAACAAACACAGGGTAGTGTCGGTTTCATTGAAGATCTCCACGTAGGGATCTTCTTCTTGCGCTGGGGGACTATTTTCGCCGCGAAACGCCGATAGCGAAAACGCGGCGACAACCAGCATGGCAATTAACAATACTCGTCGCGCCTTTCCGAATGTTGTATTCATTTTTTCTCCTTTGGTGGGGTGGTTTTTTAGGTAAATTAGATAATTAATATCCATATTTTACCTTCTTTTTATGAGAGCGCGTTAAAAGAATATAGCCCTTTCGGGCTATCGAATGAGATCCCAATCTCCCCCTTTGGGGCGTCGTTAGGAGAAGATGTTCGAGAAGATGGCGATTGCCACAGCGCTGGCTGCGACACACATTGCCAATCCGGCTAAAACACTGCACCCTGCCACTGCAAACAGCAATGTTCTTGAATGCTGCTCTGTCGCTTGGTCAGAAAGGATCGGCATTGCCACGGTAATTTCTTGCGGTTTGGGAACCGATTTGGCAGCGCGCAGCAGGGTGAAGAGATCATCGAACCAGCGCTGCACGTTCTCGCTGGTGATTTCTTCTGTTGGCAGGCGGCGCAGTTTTAGGTGCAGCGACTCAGGGTCAATTAGCACCTGGCGGAGTTCGTAGGCGCTGCTCACACTCATCAACTGCCGGGCCGCCCGCCGGGCTTGTGCGTCGGCTAGCACTTCGCTCATCCAGCGCGCATCCAGGGCATAGATGCTCAAATTGTGAAAGAGCGGGTCGCCGGATAATACCGTTTCATAATCCCCCAGGCTGGCGGCAAATTTGCCAATCTCGCTCTTAAAGAGCAATGCAGCACGGGTGTTCAAGAGCGCGGTGATGTGGAACTCCAGCGTCGGCCCGCGATAGAAGCGAACTTCAACAGGATGCCCCTCAATCTCACCGTGATATTTACGCCCAATGCGCAGGTAGGGTTCTCCCGTTAAATCCCAGGGGGCAAAGACGGCATCCAAATGGGCGGCGCGCTGGCGAATGCGGTTGACGCTCCATATCGCGGCCCCAACCACCCCGGCAACGACAACCAAAATTAACAGGCCAATGAAGATGGCGGTTGTGGCATCCCGGTCGCCGCCCAACAGGATGGCAATCACCGCCGGTACAACAAAGAGACCCATCGCCAGAATCATCACAAGAATCTGGAAGGCCAGGTTGCGGGCGCAGCCGCTGCCATAGGTTCTAAGGAGTTGTTTTTCCATGAGCTAATCCGGTGCAACGCATTTATTTGATCTTTCTAGCGATGATCTCGAAAAAAGGAAGTGCGTTTGCACCTTCTGTGTAAGCATGAACTGTTTTTCATCGAACTGCGTAACTCCTATCTTTGAAAATACATCCCAACCAGTGCGCGGAGGTCCATATTGGTGTGGTGGGCTAAGGTGTCGAAGAAATCGGCGCGGGTCGCAATCTGGTAGCGGTATCGCTCGGCGTAGTCGCGGAGGAAGGCAAAGAAAGCCTCATCACCAATGGATGTGCGCAGATCTTCTAGAAACATGGCCCCATTCAAGTAGACGGCATCACGGTAAGGGCGGTAGCCGCCGGCGTAATATATGTCGGTGTCTACCCATCCTTGCGGCTGGTAATAGTTCACCCGCGCGTACCACCACCAATCCAGCGAATTGGGGTACAAATTTTCGTAGAAGAGGCGCTCGCTGTAGGTGCATAGGGCTTCATCCAGCCAGGGTTCCAAAGCCTGATCGTTACCGACCAGGCCATACCACCACTGATGGGCAGTCTCGTGGGCGGCAATCGCAACCAGGTAGCTGCCAGCTTTGCCGTCAAAGGTATTGAAGAAGGCATTGCTGAGGTAGTACAGTCCCTGATATTCCATGCCGTGTTCGAAGTCAGCTTCGATGATAGTCAGGCTGGCGTGCGGGTACGGGCCAAAAAGCTCAGAGTAGAGTTGCAAGGCTTCCACCGTGGTGTTGAAGGCGGCCTGTCCGGCAGTCTGATGCTGCGGGAAGACATAACCGCGCACAACGGTATCGCCAACTTGCTCTTCGTAGGTGTGGTAGGATGCGCTGATCGAGGCCACGAAGTTGCGGGCGTTCTCGAGTTGGTAGCGGTGCGTTTCGCCGTCGCCGGTATCGGGGGCGCTGGCGGCGACCACGGTTGACGCGGGGGCATTGATCACCTTCAGGGATACCTGGTAGCCCCCCACGGGGTAGAAGAGATGCTCCCCATAATACCAGGGGTTATGCACAATCCAGCCTGCCTCCTCCTGATAAGGCGGCACAAAGGGATACCAATCCACCAGGTTGATTTGGCGGGACGTATACCCAAAAGGGATCGGGCCGAATTCGTCCGACTCGATAATCGGCGGTAACTGCAAGGTGTAGCGCAGGTTCAATGTGCGAGCCGTATGGGGCGGCAAGGGGGCATCCAGGGGGATTATCAGACGGATATTCTCGATGCTGTAATTGGCTGTTGTGCCGTCTTCCCAGCTTAACTCATGCAAGGTGAAGGCATTGAGATACCAAAGCGGCTGGACGGCCAGGACCAACTCGGAGATGGGCTGCTGTGAAGAGGGATTGGGAATGGTCATGGTTTGGGAAACCTCGACCCGGCGGGTGGCGTAGTCCAATTCGGCAGAGATGACGTACGTGAGTTCGGGTGGGGGCGTTGGCGTGGGGGTTGGTTCTGGCGTGGAAGTTGGCGACTCGGTTGGCGGCAGCGTGGCGGTGGCGGCTGGCGTGGCGCTGGCCGGAGGTGTGGGGGGCTGCTCGGTTGCCGTGGGTGGCAGCGGTTGTGCCAATGAGCAGGCTGCCAGCGTAAAGAGAAGAAGGAGACAGAATGGCAGACGTTTCATGTGCGAGATCATATCACGATTTTTGCTTCTTGCGTTTGTGTCTTCTTCGGCTCTTTGGCAGTGCTGTGGGAACCTGTCAGGGGGATTCCCAAAGACCCTGGCAATGCAGTATAATCGTGCCTATTCACTCATGTACGATTGCTAAGAAAAACTAAATTGGGTGTACCTGCCCCCTCTATGTTCGGGAAATACTTGTAGAGTTATGTTGAATATTTTGGAGTACGAATGAAAATTACCTGGCACGGGCATTCTTGTTTTCGTCTTTCATCACGCGGTTTTGCAACAGTAGTGACCGACCCGTACGATCATACGATTGTGGGTTATGGGCCTTTGAGTTTGCGCGGCAATATTGTCACCGTCAGCCAAGACGCCCCGGCGTATAATCATATCTCGGCGGTGAAATCGAAACAGCGCGTGCTGACCGGCCCGGGCGAATATGAAATTGGAAATGTCTTCATCACCGCAGTGCGCACGAATGGCGGCAAAAAACGCAAAGAAGACGAACTGCGCAATACCCTGTATGTCTTCGACTATGAGGGCATCTCGGTTGCGCATTTGGGCAATCTATATCGCGTGCCCAGCCAGTCGCAAGTCGAGGCCCTGGGGACTGTGCATGTTGCCTTGGTTCCCGTGGGCGGGGTTGGCAGCCTGAACGCCGCCAAAGCTGCTGAGGTCATCAGCCTTTTAGAGCCGGGTATCGTTATCCCCATGATCTACGGCGCGCCGGAAGCAAAACTTAAACTAGACCCCTTGAGCAAATTCACCAAAGAAATGGGCCTGGGCAATATCACCCCTGAAGATGAATTGAACGTTACTTCATCTTCCGTGCCCGATGAGACGCAAGTTGTCGTTTTGGCCTATCAGGCCTGATACGGAGAAAAGCCGTGGCGGTAAAATTATTAATGTCTTGGAATATCCTCCCCGGCCGCGAGCAGGAATACTTTGAGTTCGTGGTGCGTGAGTTCATGCCGGAAATTCAGGAACTTGGTCTTGAACCCACCGAAGCCTGGGTAACAGTCTATGGCGATCAGCCCCAAATTCTGGCGGCGGTTAAGACCAATGACCCCAGCCTTATGCGTCAGATACTGGACTCGGCGGATTGGGACCGCCTGACAAACCGCCTGCTCGATTTCGTAAAAGACCTGGAGTTCAAAACCGTCGCCGCCCGCCCTGGTTTTCAAATGTAATCTAACACACATGATGAGCGTATCGCAGGTGTGCCCCGCCTGCGGTATTTTTTTGTGTGGAATGCCTTATGATGACCCCCCTCGCTCAAAATCTGTTGAACTGGTATCACAAACATGCCCGCAAACTTCCCTGGCGCGGCCTGGAAAACCCTTACGCGATCTGGGTTTCTGAAATTATGCTCCAGCAAACTCGTGTCGATACGGTCATCCCCTATTATCAACGCTGGATGGCGCGCTTTCCAGATGTGCATAGCCTGGCACAGGCCTCGCAGCAAGAGGCGCTTAACCTTTGGGAAGGGCTGGGGTATTACAGCCGGGCGCGCAATTTGCACCGCGCCGCTCAATGGCTGGTGGAGCATAACAACGGAAAACTGCCCGCCGATGCCGCCGAACTGCGTCGCCTGCCGGGCGTTGGGCGTTATACTGCCGCAGCCATCGCTTCGATTGCCTTTGGGTTGGATGAACCGGCGTTGGACGGCAATATCCGCCGGGTGATGGCGCGCCTCTACAATTTGAGTGAACCGGGCCGCAGTACAGCTGGTGAGAAGAAACTATGGAGCTGGGTGGCAGAAAACTTACCTCCCGGTCGGGCTGCCGATTACAACCAGGCGTTGATGGAACTAGGGGCGTTGATTTGCACGCCGCACGCCCCACAATGCGACTGCTGCCCGGTGGCAGCATGCTGCCAGGCGCGCGCGGCAGGCGTGCAAGAGCAGCGTCCGGTGCGGAAAGCCAAAAAAACGCCGCCCCATTACACTGTCACCGCGGCGGTGATTCAACGTAATGGTCACACCCTGATCGCCCAACGCCGTCAGGGTGGTTTGCTGGGCGGCATGTGGGAGTTCCCCGGCGGTAAGCAAGAGCCGGGTGAAACCCTGCACACCTGTTTGAAACGCGAGATCCGCGAAGAGCTTGGCGTTGAGATCAAAATCGGCGCGCCCTGTGGTGTGTATGAACACACTTATTCTCATTTTCGAGTCACACTCCATGCCTTCAGCGCCAGCCTCCTTGCGGGAGAGCCGCAAGCCCTCGATCACACGGCCCTGCGCTGGGTTGCCCCCAAGGAGATGGCCGAATATCCCATGGGCAAAATCGACCGCCAAATTGCCAATTTACTCAACGAACTACGCAAGGCCTAAAGGATCCAATATGTTGATTGTCGATGCTCACCAAGACCTGGCCTACAACATGCTCACATTTGGGCGCGATTACACTCGCTCTGTGCAAGAAACGCGTCAATTGGAGCGCGGCAGCGACACGCCCAAGCACAACGGCGATACTCTGCTAGGCTGGCCGGAATATCAGCAAGGGCGCGTGGCCGTGATCTTTGCCACGCTCTTCGCCGCCCCGGTGCGCCGCAAATTGGGCGAGTGGGATGTGCAATGCTACGCCGATGATGCCGAAGCCGCCCGCCGGTATCAGGCTCAGTTGGATGCCTATCACCGGCTGGTGGATAAACACCCGACAAAGTTCCGCCTGATATACACGCAGCAGGATCTCGGCGCGCATTTGGATGCGTGGGAAGTGGAGAGCGCCGCGCCGCCGGTGGGGATGGTGATTCTCATGGAAGGCGCCGAAGGCGTGCGTGCCCCCTCTGAGCTGGTCGAATGGTGGGCGCGCGGGGTGCGTCTCATTGGCCTGGCCTGGACGGGAACGCGCTTTTGCGGCGGAACCGGCGAACCCGGCCCGCTGACCCGTGCGGGTTACGCCCTGCTGGATGCTATGGCCGACCTGGGCTTTGGCCTCGACATCAGCCATATGGATGAACAAGCCGTGCTGGACGCGCTGGATTATTACCCTGGCTCAATCCTTGCATCGCATGCCAATGCCGCAGCCTTATTGAAAGGCCTCGATAGTAATCGCTTTCTTTCCGATCGAGTTATTCAGGGGCTTGTGGCACGCAATGCCGTCATTGGTATTGTCCCCTACAACCGCTTTCTGCTCCCCGGCTGGGAAGAGCGACACGGGCGGCATCGGGTTCCGCTGGATGCCGTTGTTGCCCAAATAGACTATATTTGCCAAATGGCTGGCGCTGCCCGGCACGTTGGCCTGGGCAGCGATTTCGACGGCGGTTTTGGCGTGCAGCGCGTTCCTGAAGGCATCGACACCATTGCCGATTTGGGGAAACTGGCGGCGTTGTTGTCGAAAAAAGGGTATACTGAAGAAGATATTGCGGCGGTTCTCGGTCGAAACTGGATCACCTTTTTAGAGAGCAGCCTGCCGAGAGGATAGGATTTGTGACAAAAGCAGAGACATCAATTAGCAAACGCCGCATCCGAGTGGGGTTGGGTTTAGTGGTCGTTGGCTTCTTGTTATTCTTGCTGGGGATCGAGCCGGGTATGATCGGCCTGGATCGCAGCCCGGTGGTAGGTTTTGTTCAAATTGCCGTCTTCTTGATTGGGCTGGCGATTATTTGCGTGGGGGGGTACTTGATCTATTCATTGCAATGGGCAAAACGCGAGCGCCCCATCGCCGCAGATATTGGCCTGAGGCTGGTGGCAACAGGGTATGTGGTGGCGTTCACTTCGGGGATGGCCGATGTATTTGGTTTTGGCTCACAGCCCTGGCCGGTGATCCCCTATTTTGGGGGCATGCAGGCGTTAGGGGTCTTGCTGGGCGAAGCCACGATTGCGGTTGGTTTTTTATTGGTGATCTTTCCCTGGAATACCCGCAAAAGCTGACCTGTTTTTTCGCGGATTCCCCTCCCCCGCAATTCGGGGGAGGGGCCAGGGGTGGGGGCAAATACTTATTTTTTGCACTTCAGCTGCACAAAAAGAGTTTATTTGGGGTGCTTCATGTTTTTCTCAGGCAAGTGCGGCGAGCATTTCTGCATTGGTGCCGAACTTGAAAGCTTCCAGGCCCCGTTTTTGGGCCTCGGCTTGCTCAATTTCGGTGAGGCGGGTAATTTGCGCTTTGCGGATCACGGGCTGGGGGAGCTGCTCCATTTTCTCTTCGAGGGCGGTGAGCAGGCTGGTCATATTCTGTTCTGAGGGCTGCTCTGCCAGATATTGCAGCACGGCTTCGGCCCCGTTTTCGCCGTCTTTGCGGGCATAGCCTACCAGACCGCTGCTGGCCTCCCGCGCCCAACCCGCCACAAAGACTCCCTCAAGAGCCGTTTCCGTCTCAGGATCATAGGCTTCGTACGAAAGTTCACCGATGGGAAAACGCGGTTGGGGGTGTTTGACAAACTCATTCCACTGCACCGGCAGCCCAAAGGCTTCATCAACTTTATCGCCAATGCAGAAGACGACCGTATCGACCTCCAGCAGGCGCGTGGTGCCGGCGCTGCGCGCTTTGGTATCGCCATTGTGGGCGACCAGTTTCGTATCCTCGATTTCGAGACCGCTTACGCTGCCGTCGGCATCGCCGACGATTTTCACCGGAGAGGCGAGAAACTCGAAGCGGAAGCGCGTATCGGAGACCGGCTCCTTAGCTTTGGGCAACGCCGATAAAATGAACTCTTTGGCGGCATCGGGATCCTGGCCGACGGTCAGCATCCGTTCGGAGACACGCGCCAACTCCTCATCCAGGGCAGCCAAGTCGAGGTTGTGGGCGATGTTCTCCATCTCTTTTTTTGTGAATTTCACCTCGGTAGGGCCGCGCCGGGCCACGGCAATGACTTCATCCACCTGCTTGTCGCGAATCAGCCAATGGGCGATGTCGATCATCACATTGCCCACCCCAATCAGCGCCACCCGCCGCCCGATGTTGAATTCTTGCGAAGAGTACGGGGGCAGTTGATTGTAATGGTAGACCAGGTCTTTGGCGTGGTAGACCCCGGTGAGCGCTTCGCCGGGGAGTCCCAGCCATTTTGTGCCTTGCGCGCCCGCCGCGACCACGATGGCCCGAAAACCTAACTGGCGCAAATCGGTCAGGCTCAGGTCGCCGCTCTCGCCTATGCGGATATTGCCAAAATAGGCAATATTTTCTTCGCCCAGGATCTTGTGAAACTGTTTGCGCAAGCCGCTTTTCATGCGGTATTTGGTGTAATAAATGCCATACTCGGCCAGACCGCCGGGTTTTATGTCGCGATTGAATAATGCAACCTGATGCCCGGCCTGGGCCAGTTTTTTGGCAGCATACAAACCCGCAGGCCCGGCGCCGATCACGGCCACGAAATGTTTTCCTGCATTCATTGTTGTTCCTCCTAAAGAACAGCAATCGACGATACGCATTCCCTATGATTGGCATCTTCAATGAACTGCGTACACCCTATAAATTAGATAGGACTTACGCAGTTCGTTGAAAATTTACCGAAAAATAAGGGTGTGTGGGGTGCTCCGCACCCCACACACCCTTATTTTTCGGGCTTTCTTCTCGCAAGTGCGTAACTCCTATTAGATCAAAACTGTCATTATTATACACATCAATTGGCGGGGCGTCAGCGAGGGGGGCGCGTTCTAAGAGAAGTCTAATACAATATTTTCTACCGTACACCTGGAAAAAAGCAATAGCGTTAGAACTTAAGCAGTTCGATGAAAGATTTTCGGGCTTTTCCTGAGCAAGTGCGTAACTCCTCAGTGTGCATCCTGAGTGGGATGAAGTGTAGTCGAAGAATGAGCGAGCAGGTAGAAACTGGGGTTAACTAGTATTCTGTCGATCTCTATGCTATATTCTAGAAGTCGTCGAGAATTACCGGTTGGGAGTGCGCCCATGAACGTGAAATATTCTGATCCTGCAACGTCGAAAGTGACAGCCCGTCTTTTGGCGCGGGCCATCTTGCGCCGTTTTGTCTGGCAGGGGAAACTCATGCCAGCGTTTTGGACGGTGATGAGTGTGATGTCGTTTTTTGTTAACATTATCTTGGTTGTTGTTTTGATCTCGCTGGGGCAGCAGATATTTACCCTCAAACAGGCGCTGTCTGATCAATTGCTCACAGGGTTGTACGATAATTTCAAGCTGATGGATGAGGCGGTTATTCATCGCACAATTGTCGTTGATGATACAATTCCAGTTCAATTTGATTTACCGGTATCCACACATACGCAAGTGACTCTCACCGAACCCACCCAGATCAATGGCGCACAGGTTAACATTGCGGCCGGGGTGCTCAACATCAACGCCCCTGCCAATATCGTTCTCCCTGCCGGAACGCGCCTCCCCGTGGCGCTGGATATTAGGGTCCCAGTAGATAAAACTGTTCCAGTACATCTGGAAGTTGAAGTCGAGATTCCACTCAATGAGACCGGGCTGCACGCCCCTTTTGAGGGATTACAGAATGTGGTCAACCCCTATGACGAAGTTTTGTCGAATTTTCCCAATTCCTGGGAGGGTACGACCCTATGTCAGAGTGGGCTGGGTTTTTTATGTGAGTGGTTCTTGCTCCCGAAGTAAAACCAAACAATTTTTATGAGGTATCTATGACCGATTCGTTTTCGTCACACCAACTTGCTAATGGCTTGAAAGTCATGCTCAAAGAGATCCACACCGCCCCGCTGATTAGCAGTTGGGTGTGGTACCGCGTCGGCTCGCGTGACGAAGTCCCCGGCTGTACAGGAATTTCGCACTGGGTTGAGCACATGCAGTTCAAAGGCACGCCGCAGTTCCCCTCCAACGTGCTGGATAAAGCCATCTCGCGCGAGGGCGGTATCTGGAATGCCTTTACCTACCTCGATTGGACGACCTATTTCGAGACTATGCCCGCCGACAAAATTGACCTGGCCTTGCGCCTGGAGGCCGACCGCATGGTTAACAGTTCCTTCGACCCCGAAGAAGTCGCGTCGGAACGCACGGTGATTATCTCGGAGCGGCAAGGACACGAAAACCGACCTATGTTCCAGTTGAGCGAAGCCATGCGGGCGGCGGCTTTTCGGGTGCATCCCTATCACCATGAAATTATCGGCGATATGGCCGATCTAGAGCGCATGAGCCGTGACGACCTTTACAATCACTATCGGGCATATTATGCCCCCAACAATGCCGTGATGGTCGTGGCAGGAGCCTTTGAAAGTGATGCGATGCTGGCGCGCATCCGCGAATTGTATGAACCGCTCAATCCCGGTGAGCAGCCGACGCGCCTCGCCCGCCCCGAACCGCCCCAGCGCGGCGAACACCGCCTGACCGTTGAAGGCAGCGACGATACCGCCTATGTCCAGGTCAGCTACCGCGCTCCTTCGGCATCCGAAGCCGATTATTTTCCCTACATTGTGCTCGACAGTTTGCTCACCGGCCCGACCGGGTTGAATATGTTCGGCGGCGGTATCTCCAACAAGACCTCGCGCCTGTACCGCACCCTGGTCGAAGGCGACCTGGCCGTTGGCGTGCAGGGCGGCCTGCCCGCGACCATTGACCCCTTTGGTTATTCGATTACGGTTACAATTCACCCGGAGCGCCGCGCCGCCGATGTAATTGCAGCGATTGATGAAGAAATTCAACGCTTGCATGAAGAACCCCCCACCGACGAAGCGGTGGCGCGGGCGGTCAAACAAGCCCGTGCCCTGTTTGCCTATGGTAGCGAGAGCATTACCAACCAGGCCTTTTGGATGGGTTTTACCGAGATGTTCGATTCGTATGCCTGGTTCACCGATTATCTGGAGCGCCTGGCCGCCGTGACCCCCGCCGATGTGCAGCGCATTGCGCAAACCTATTTGCTGCCGCGCAATCGTATCATTGGCAACTACTTGCCAACCAACCAAAATTAGGTGCTGCCATGAGATTAACAAATAATCATTCATCATCGAAAACTACCCATTCGCTCCCCGGCCCCGACGATATTACCCGCGTAGAGCTTGCAAACGGAATCGTTGTTCTGACACGGCCTAACTTCAACAGTCCCTCGGTGACCCTGAGCGGCTACCTCAATATTGGCGGCCTCTTTGACCCGGATGAAAAATTGGGCATTGCCGACTTTGTCTCGGCGGCGTTGATGCGCGGCACACAGCAGCGCGATTTTCAGGGAATCTTCGACGCCCTCGAAACGGTTGGCGCGGGGATGAGTTTCAACGGCGCTACCCATACCACCGGCTTTGGCGCGAAGTCGTTGGCCGAAGATCTGCCCTTGCTGATGAGTTTACTGACCGAATGTTTGTGCCAACCGGTTTTCCCCACCGAACAGATCGAACGTTTGCGCGCCCAAATGCTCACCGGGCTGACCTTGCGCGCCCAGGATACGGGTGATATGGCCTCGCTGGCCTTCGATCAGATCGTGTATAAAGATCACCCCTATCACCGCCCCGAAGACGGCTATCCGGAGACGATTCAGGCCATCACCCAGCGCGACCTGGCCGACTTCCACGCCAGGCACTACGGGCCAAAGGGGATGGTCATCGCCGTGGTCGGCGCGGTGGAACCTCAGGCCGCCGTGGACAGTGTGCGCGCCGCCCTGGGGGATTGGACCAACCCTCACCAGCAGGAGCCGCCCCAACTCCCGTCTGTCACGCCGCTCGAAGACTTGGTCACCCGGCAGGTTGAAATTCCCGGAAAGATCCAGTCCGACATCGTTCTGGGTGCAGCGGGAATGCCGCGTAAATCGGATGACTTTTTCCCGGCGATTTTGGGCAACAGCGTCCTGGGTCAATTTGGCATGATGGGCCGCATTGGCGATGCGGTGCGCGAGCAGGCCGGGCTGGCCTATTACGCCTACAGCCGTCTCAGCGCCGGAATCGGCCCCGGTCCGTGGACGGTCAGCGCCGGAGTCAACCCTGCCAATGTTGAACAGGCGGTTGAGTTGATCCGCACCGAGATTGAGCGCTTTGTGAGCGAGCCGGTTGGCGCCGATGAACTCAACGACAGCAAGGCTAACTTTGTGGGGCGGCTGCCCCTGGCCATGGAGTCGAACAGCGGCGTCGCCGGGGCGTTGATCAACCTGGAGCGTTATGAGTTGGGGCTGGATTACTATCAGCGCTATGCCGAACAGGTGGATGCCGTGACCCCCGAGAGCGTGCTGGCCGCAGCCGCCAAATACCTGCACCCCGACAGGCTGGCTGTGGCAGTGGCCGGGCCGTAGCAATGCTGAAAGAATTTCACCTTCAGATGATGAAGCAGGCCTTGCAAACGCGGGTTGCTCCGGGCGTGTTAGAAGCGATGGTTGCCGCCAACCTGGGGCAGGACTCCTTACTCGGGTTGGTGGGGCACGATGAGTATCATTTCGATAACAATGCCTTCGCCGCCGGGTATGCCTATATGGAAACGCAGCGTCAGATTGTGTTGAATGTGCTGGGTAACGCGGGTGAGATAACCGCAGCCTGGCAGGCTTTTGGCCGGTTGACTCATGCCGCGCAAGATTTCTACGCGCATAGTAATTACATCACGTTGTGGCGAGAACAGTTCGCTGAGGATGACTTGCCCGCGCCCTCGGCGGTGGCAGCCCTGGACGAAGATCTGCTGCAACACCCAGAACTGCGTTCGGGTAAGGTCTATTTTGGGGAGGCTGTGATGTATGTAATGCCTTTTCTCACTGCTTTCATCTTCCCGCGCCTGCCGGATGACTCGCACGCCAAAATGAACCTGGATTCTCCCCAGCGCGGCGCGATGTTCCCTTACGCCATTGCTGCCGCCACGCAACGCACGGAGCAAGAATTCGAGTTGCTGCGGGCGCGTGTCATCACCGAATTAGGTGAGGGCGACTGGGAGAAATTCTGTAATGGTTGAAAGTTAACAGGTTAGGGCTTTCCTCTCGCAAGTGCGTAACTCCTACAGGTTTAACCTTCAACTTTCAACCTGCTGTCCTGCTAACTAGTAAACATGAACTTAAGCACCGGTGTAGACATAATCGAAATTCAGCGCATTGCCGAAGCCATCAAACGCCACGGGGAAGGATTCTTAAAGCGTATTTACACCCCGCGCGAATTAGAAATCTGTATTCGGACGCGGATGAACGCGGATGAACGCGGAAAGTTGACGACAAAATCAGCGGAAATCAGCGAAAATCTGCGTCCCCCAAAAGGCCACTGCGCCGAGAACGAATTTTGCGCTTATTCAATCCCTTCCCTCGCAGCTCGCTTTGCCGCCAAAGAAGCCGTTGCCAAAGCCCTGGGCTGCGGCATCGGCGAGGTGCGTTGGCAGGAGATCGAAATTCTGCGTGACGATGCCCGCGCCCCGGTGTTATACCTGCACGGTGCGGCAGAAACACTGGCCGCCGCCCTCGGCCTGACGACCTGGTCGCTCAGCATCAGCCACACCCAGAGCCAGGCGGTGGCTTTTGTAGTGGCACTTGGGAAGTAGAACATGGATGTTAGAAATGGATCTTGGATAAGATTCATAGAACGAAACGCCCTCTGACCTCTACCATCTAAAGGAGAAAACCATGCTTAAGAAAGTTGCCCGCGTACTGATTGGAATCATCATCGTCCTCCTCATTCTTATCGCCATTGTTGCCATTGCTGGCCCGCCCTGGGTCAAGCGTACTGCCCAGGAATCCTTCCCGCAGATCGAGGGCGAAATCCAGCTCGCCATCCTCGACGGCCCGGTAGATATCTATCGGGATGCCTATGGCGTGCCGCACATTTATGCCACAACCCAGCACGACCTGTTCGTCGCCCAGGGCTATGTGCACGCTCAGGAGCGCTTCTGGCAAATGGACTTCTGGCGGCATCAGGGCGCAGGGCGGCTCTCAGAATTACTCGGTGATGCCACCCTGGATACCGATAAATTCCTGCGCACCCTCGGCTGGGAACGGATTGCCATCGAAGAACTCGAACTGCTCGATGCGCCCTCGCGCTTCATTCTTGAATCGTATTCGAAAGGTGTCAACGCTTACCTGGTCGATCATCAAGGCACTGCCCTGGCGTTGGAATACGCCTTTTTGCCGATTATCAACAGCGATTACGAACCCGCTCCCTGGACGATGCTCAACTCGCTCACCTGGGCTAAGGCCATGGCCTGGGACCTGCGCCGCAACCTGGATACCGAGATCGACCGCGCCCTGCTCGCCAAGACTCTCACCCCGGAGCAAATTGCCGATCTCTTTCCCCCTTACCCCGCCGACCATCCCGAGATTGTGCCCGGTTTTTCGAGTGAGCAATCTTCAGCCTTCAACCTTCAACCTGCCAATTTGCAAGCCGCAACACTTTCTGACCTGCAATCTCAAATCGCCGCTCTCGATGCCATCACCGGCGGTGGCTTCGAAGGCATTGGGTCGAACAGTTGGGCTGTCTCCGGCGACCTGACCGACACCGGCATGCCCCTGCTCGCCAATGATCCCCATCTGGGCGCGCAGATGCCCTCCATTTGGTACGAAGTCGGCCTGCACTGTGCCCCCAAAACCGAGGAGTGTGGCCTAGATGTGGTCGGCTTTTCCTTCGCCGGGGTCCCCGGCGTGGTCATCGGTCACAATGACCGCATTGCCTGGGGCTTCACCAACGTTGGCCCGGATGTGATGGATCTTTACATTGAGAAGATCAACCCCGAAAACGAGAACCAATACGAATTCCAGGGCGAGTGGCGCGATATGCAGATCGTCACCGAGAAAATTCAAGTCGCTGGCGGCGAGACTGTTGAACACACCGTCCGCCTGACGCATCATGGCCCCATTATCACTGCCGATTATGGCCTGGAGACCTTTGCCGAAGATGCCGGCATTGAAGTGCCCGAACACTATGCCCTGGCGGTCAGTTGGACA
Source organism: uncultured Anaerolineales bacterium (assembly GCA_964344175.1). Taxonomy (GTDB): domain Bacteria; phylum Chloroflexota; class Anaerolineae; order Anaerolineales; family UBA11858; genus NIOZ-UU35. The sequence goes on along the minus strand of CAYFMI010000025.1, from coordinate 16,716 downwards.
GCCCTTGAGCCGACCTGTGTCTTCTGCTCGATCTGGAAATTCAATCAGGCTCAAGGGTGGGATGATTTCCGTCTGGCCGCTCAAGAGTTTGTCGTCCCGGCGCAAAATTTGCTCTACGCCGATGTGGAGGGCAATATTGGCTATCAGATGCCCGGCAATATCCCCATTCGCGTTGCTGGGCATAATGGAATGGATGCCGTACCCGGCTGGACAGGCGAGTATGAATGGCAGGGTTTCATCCCCTTTGATGAACTGCCCTTCGCCTTCAACCCGCCCTCCGGTTACATTGCCACCGCCAACAACGCCGTCGTCGGCACCGATTACCCCTACCTGATCACTTACCAATGGTCGTATGGTTACCGCGCCCAGCGCGTTGTAAACATGCTCGAAAGCGCCCCCGGCCCGATCGACTTTGCCTACATTCAGCAAATGCAGGGCGACAATTTAGAATTGATGTCGGAAGAGTTGTTGCCGGTGCTGATGAGCATCCCGCTGGAGGACCCTGCCCTCGAAGAAGCCCGCGGACTCCTTTCGGGTTGGGATGGTCAGATGGATATGGATTCTGCTCCCGCGGCCTTGTACATCACCTTCTGGCGCAACCTTTTAGAGCTGACCTTCAACGACGACTTGCCCGAGTTTTACAGCGTCGGCGTCGAATCGGGCGCCAAAGAGATTGTCCGCAATTTGGTGGATCAGCCCGACTCGGCCTGGTGGGACGATGTCAACACCCCCGAGGTTGAAGGGCGCGACGATATTTTCGCTACTGCTTTCGCAGCGGGCTATCAAGAGATCCGTAAATTGCAGGGTAAAGATCCTCAAAAATGGGCCTGGGGCGATCTGCACACCATCACCTTTCACAACCAGGTCATGAGTAGCTTCCCGTTCATTGTCAATGCCTTTGACCGCGGCCCCTTCCCTACGGCGGGCGGCAGCGCCATTGTTAACGCCACCGGCTGGGATGCGTCCGCTCCTTACGTGGTGGATTGGCTGCCCTCCATGCGTATGATCGTCGATCTCGGCGACCTGACCAACTCACTGGTGGTCAACACTACCGGCCAGTCGGGCCACCCCTACGACGCTCACTACATCGACCAGGCCGACCTGTGGCGCAACATTCAATACCGCGCCATGCTCTGGGATCGTGCCGATATTGAGGTCGATGCCGAAGGGCATCTCCGGCTGCTGCCTTAGAGTTAACCCCGCACCCCGGTTTCTCCCAGAGACCGGGGTCTTTTTTTATGCTCTTACCGCTTTCTTAGAATCCTGTGCCATAATGGGGGCATGAAAATACTTGTCGTCGAAGATGAAGCTGGTGTAGCCCAATTCATCGAGCAAGGCCTGATTGAGGCAGGCTATGCTGTTGATGTGGCGCATGATGGACTGGATGGATTGCACTATGCGCAGGCCGCGCAATATGATGTCATTGTACTCGACATCATGCTGCCCCGCATGAATGGTCTGGAACTGCTCTTCGAAATCCGTGAGAAACGCATCAAAACCCCGGTGCTGCTACTCACTGCCCGCGATGGCGTAGATGACCGTGTGCGCGGCCTGGATTCTGGCGCGGACGATTACCTGGTAAAGCCTTTTGCATTTTCTGAACTGTTAGCCCGCATACGAGCATTGTTGCGACGCCCGCCCCTGCAAGCAGATGTAGTTTTACGCGCCGGCGACCTCAAGATGGATCTTGCCAAACGCGAGGTGCGCCGCGCTGAACAACTCATCGAACTCAGCCCGCGTGAATTCTCGCTGCTGGAACTTTTGCTGCGCCATCCCAACCAGGTACTTTCCCGCACTCAGATCATCGAGCGCGTCTGGAATTCCGACTTTTATTGCGATACCAATGTAGTGGATGTCTACATCGGTTACCTGCGCCGGAAAATCGATCAACCCTTTGCCCCATTGTTGATCCAGACCGTGCGCGGGGTAGGGTATAAATTGGATGCAAACCTGGCAGGTTTTAATGAGTAGTTCATTCTCACGACTTGAAGAACCGCGCGAGGAATCTGTTCAAAAAATGAGCTTGGAAAACCTGCCAGATTTTATGCGCCAACTCCCCATTCGTTTGCGCCTGACTCTCTGGTATGTGCTGTTAATGGCCGTATCGTTCTTTGGGCTGGGATTTTTCCTTTTTAGCCGTTTCCAGGCCAGCTTGATGAACACCCTCGACGCTACATTGCAAATCTCTGTATCACAGACCCTTTCAACATTTGAGGCTCGCACGGTGCTGCTGCCCGGTAACCCGCCGCGCCTGGAGCAACCTGCCGAGAGTACCGCAGAGGGCTTTGCTATACGCGTAATTTCAGAAGATGGCATATTGTGGGACGCCTACGGGGATGATGAAGTCTTGTGGGGAGAAGCTCCGTACGGATTCAGCACCCAGGCGAACGCCATTGACGAAGCCTGGCGGATTCTCAGCCAGCCCCTCACAGACAGCACCGGTCAGGTAATTGGCTGGATTCAAGCTGCCCAAACCATAGAAAATGTCTCTCGAACTGTAGATGACCTCCAGACCCAATTGTTTTTGGGGATTCCGCTGGTATTGCTGCTGGCAGGGATCGGCGGTTATTTTCTGGCCGGGCGCGCCCTGCGCCCTGTGGATAAGATCACCCGAACTGCCCAAACTATCGAAGCGGGTGGACTCTCGCGGCGCATTGCCTACGATGGTCCTCACGATGAGATTGGCCGCCTGGCGCGCACTTTCGACCAGATGCTGGAACGCCTCGATACGGCTTTCGCCCGCGAGCGTCGTTTTACTGGCGATGCTGCCCATGAACTGCGCACCCCGTTGACGGCACTCAAAGGCCAGATCGAAGTGGCTCTGAACCAGCCCCGCTCCCAGGGAGAATATGAAACCAGGCTGCGAGGGTTATCTGGTCAGGTGGAGCGTCTGATCCGCTTGAGCAATGCCCTGCTCTTTCTCTCTCGGTCAGATCAAGGTCGCTTATCCTGGGAGCCTGGTATCCTGAATCTGGCAGATTTGTTGCATGCAGTTTGTGATCAGATCGAGCCTTTAGCAGATGAAAAAGGACTGAAATTCGAGAGGCATATCCCGGCGCCCCTGGCTGGTTTCGGTGACACAGACCATTTGATCCGGTTGTTTTTGAATTTGTTGGATAACGCGATCAAGTATACACCCGCCGGGGGGCAGATCATCCTGCGGGCATACCAGGAACAGGCCGGGGTCCAGATAACGATCCACAACTCTGGGCTGGGAATTTCCTCCGAACATTTACCCCATGTTTTCGAGCGTTTCTATCGTATCGATGCTGACCGATCCAGCCAAAGTGGAGGAACGGGTTTGGGATTAGCCATTGCACGAGAGATTGTCCACATACATGGGGGCCAGATCAGGGTGGCGAGTCAGCCCGACCAGGGAACGACCTTTGCAGTGGATCTCCCCATAGCTGAAGATGCAGTTCCCCGGGGGCTGTAACTTGAAATCAAACGCCAGGGTGGTAAAGACATTCAGGGTGCAGTTTAGCAAAACGGTTGTCAACCCTTTGTTACTGGGAATTGCACCTCTGTTATTGTGTTGGGGTCTGTTTGGTCACCGGGCTTGGTTGGCGATTGCAGGTATACCTCACGGGCCGGGCCACTGATGTGATAGCCATTTCGGTCGATCCATTTCATCAGTGCGTCATAGGCCTCGCCAATTGTGGTGAATGGGCCGTGGTGCATTACGCAGGCCATTTCTTCAGCCCCGGGAAGTTGTCGCGTCTGGATGCGCGGCAGGGCTGGCAATCCACCCTCGATAGGTTCGCAAACTTCAATATCCCAGTCCTTTTCTTTGTATTCATCGTCGTGGTACAGGCTCAAGCAGGGGCCTGTTCTGCGGATCTGGTTTTCGGTCAGAAAGGTCTCCAGCTCGTCCCACAGTTTACCTTGATCGGGCGGGGTGGGAACAATGTCCCGCAGGCAAGCTACTTTAAACGGTTCAACCCGTTTGGTGATTACGTCATAATTTGACATTTCAGTCTCCTGTTCAATGTGTTGCAGCCGGGCTTCGACAAGCGCCAGGCGCGTCTGGGCAGCAGTGACTTCGCTTTCGATCTCGGTGAGTTTCAGGCGCAGCATACCCCTCAACTGCTCGGCAGGTAAATCATCATCCAGCAATATTCCAATTTGTTCCAGCGACAGCCCTAAATCCTTCAATGCCAGGATGCGGTTAACGCGCGGCATTTGATCATAACGGTAGTAGCGGTACTTGCTGAAACGATCGATCTGAGCAGGTTTGAGCAGGCCAATTTCGTCATAGTAGCGCAAGGTCTTGACCGAAACCCGGCTGAGTTTTGAAAAGTCACCAATCTTGAGCATAACGGTCTCCCATATATGGGGTCTTTGTGAAGATCTTCGTACCAAGTATACAACCTCCAGTAATGGGAGAGTCAAGGGGAAATGAGCGAGGCTTTTGACCCTGGTGCATAATCAGTTGATAAGAAAATTCTTAGCAGTCTATTACCGCTTTCTTAGCGTCCCTTTTTAGAATGATTCTAAGCTCGAAATTATTCGGGCAATTATCACAAACTAAAAGGAGAGTAGAGCAATGAAACCAAAGATCGCTTTTACCCTGGGCCTGATCACCCTGATTGCCAGTATTTGGATGCTGAAACCCGCTCCTATAACTGCCGCCGAAGAACCCATCGAATTTGCCGATGCACTCCCGAGTATCGAATATAACGCCACTGCCGGAGACCTGGGCTTTCACGCCGAAGTCGGCGGTGAGTCGTTCAAGTACGCTGCGATTTATGCCCCTGACGGAACGATGCTCTTCAATCTCAGAATAGATGGCGGCCTAGGCGATCAAGGCCTGTCGGGGTTCACCTTCGAGAGCGCCGAACCCCCGCTCGAGGAGCTGCCCCTGGATGAATTCTTGGCCCGCTACCCCGAGGGCGAGTACACATTCGTGGGTGAAACTCTCGAAGGCAAAAAGTTAGAGAGCGTAGCCGAGTTTGCGCATACTATCCCCGATCCGCCGGTGATCATCTCGCCCGCCGAAGGCGCTACGGTTCCTCTGGATGCAGTGATCATCGCCTGGGAACCTATAACCACCCCCAAAGGGATCGAAATTGATGTATATATGCTGCAAATCTTCCCCGTGGATCCCCCCGAGGGGCAGGACCCCATCGAAATGAATATTGATCTACTGTTCGAGGTGCCTGCCTTTGTCACCCAGGTGCGCATCCCGCCGGAATTCCTCGTTTCAGGCGAAACCTATCAGTACGAACTGATCGCCGTGGAAGCCGAAGGAGGTCATCGTACCATCACGGTGGGGACGTTGGTCACGGAGTAATGAGAATCGCAGGTTACAGGTTGAAAGTTGAAGGGGCCAAAATATTTTTACCTTCAACCTTCAACTTGCCAACCCATGAAAAGGAGAACCCATGAAAAAATTACTTATTCTCATCCTGCTCTCCGCCCTGCTCACCGCCTGCGGGCAAATCAAAGGAGCCGTTATTCAAGTCAGCAGCGCGCCCGTGGAAGGGCTGCCCGGCGGCGAAGAATTTGGCATGACCAAAGAAGAACTGGTCACCAATATCGAGACGGTCGAAGGGCTGATCGCAGCCTGTATGGGCGATGCCGGGTTCGAATACATCGCCGCCGACTACCGCACCGTTCGCAACGGCATGACCGCCGACAAATCGCTGCCTGGTATGACCGAGCGGCAGTTCATTGCCCAATACGGCTTTGGCATTTCAACGCTCTACACCGGACTGGCCCCGCAGTTGGCCGCCGAGACCATCCCGGCCCAAATTGGCCTGGGAAAGCAAAATATAGATATTTTCAACGGCCTGACCCCCGCCGATCAGGAAGCCTACAACCACACCCTCTTTGGCGAAAACACCGCAGCTACCTTTGCGGTGGCTCTCGAAATCGAAGACTTTTCCCGCACGGGCGGCTGCACCCGCCGGGCTATTGAGCAGGTTTTCACCGCCGAACAAATGGCCGCCGGTTACTACAACCCCCTCGATACCCTGATTCGGGAAGACCCGCGCATGGCGACCGCCATCGCCGGCTTCACCGAGTGCGTGCGAGCCGCCGGGTTTGACTACGCTCATCCTGATGATATCGAACCTGACCTGCGCCAACGCCTGGATGAGATCACCGGCGGACTGCCGGTTGAAGCCATCTCCTCCGACGCGCTGGTCGCCCTCGAAGAGTTGCGCACCGAAGAAATGGCCCTGGGCGTCGTGGCCTTCGACTGTGAGAGCGACATCATCGACCCTGTTGAAGACCGCATCGAGCGCGAGTTGTACGCGGATCCGCCGAAATAGAAGCCAAAATATCAAGTGTAGGGCTTACGCAGTTCATTGAAAATATACCGAAAAATAGGGGTGTGTGGGGTGCGGAGCACCCCACACACCCCTATTTTTCGGGCTTTCCTTTCGCAAGTGCGTAACTCCTAAAGTGTCAGATGCCAGGTGATTAAGTATGCACCCGGCTGCCTGACACCGGATACCTGACCCCCCTCACCATGAACCGAAAACAAATCACAAACGCGTTTATCTTGCTGGCTGTCGTCATTGCCGCTTCCGCGGGAAGTTGGTACGCAGGCGCACGCATCCAATCGCCCGCCGAGGCTGCCGCCCGTACCGCGCCGCCCGCTCCATCGCCCATTCTCGTCCCCATCGAGCAGCGCGTCCTCACCGCCGATGTGGTCACCCGCGGCGCGGCGCGCTTTGGCCTGCCGCAGTTGCTCTCGCTGGCTCCCTCGGGGTTGAAATCTGCTCCGGGCGTTATCACCAACCTTCCGCCGCGCGCCGCTCAACTCGCCGAAGGCGATTCCCTGCTGGTCGCGTCCGGTCGGCCTGTCTTCTTGCTGCAAGGCGAAATTCCGGTTTATCGTGATCTCACACCGGGGATAAATGGTGAGGATGTGCTGCAACTTGAACGCGGACTCGCCCGCCTGGGCTTTGACCCTGGCCCGGTGGATGGCCTTTTTGATGAACAGACCGAGGCCGCGGTGGGCGCGTGGTATACCCAAAGTGGGTTCGCGCCTTTCGGCCCCACTGCCGATCAGTTGGCCCAAATTCGTGAAATGGAAGATGCCCTTGCGCAGGCTGTCAACGAGAAACTGGCTGCCGAAGATACCGTTGCTGCCGCGCCCCTGGCCGTAGCTGCTGCGCGTGCTCAGGCTATAGGCGAACCAGCCGCCGTCGCGGAGTACGCCATCCAGGCTGCGCTTAACGAGCAGGCCGCCGCCGAACGCGCAGCAGAACGCTTGAGCACGCATGCCGAGCGTCTCACCACCGATTTGGAAAGCCTGCGCGCCCAAACCGGCACCCAAATCCCTGCCGACGAGTTGCTTTTTGTCTCGGCGCTGCCCGTGCGTGTAGAAACGAACGAAGCTGCCATCGGCGACGAGGCCGTCGGCCCGGTAGTATTGGTCACCAACAACCAGTTAGCCATCGATTCATCCCTGCCACTCGAAGAGGCCCAGCTGGTCAAACCCGGCATGGCCGTTGTCATCGATGAACCCGACCTGGGCATCGAAGCCACCGGCGTGGTATCGCTCATCGCCGATATCCCCGGCACCGAGGGGGTGGATGGCTTTCACATCTACTTCGAAGTTCTCGTAGATGAAACGCCCCTCACTCTGGATGGCTTTTCCCTGCGCCTGACCATCCCGGTTGAATCCACCGGCGGAGCAGTCAGGGTGGTGCCGCTTAGCGCCTTGAGCCTGGCCCCAGATGGCTCTACACGGGTTCAAGTGCAGAGAGATAGCGGGCTGGAATATATCACCGTCACCCCCGGCCTCTCGGCAGACGGTTTTGTCGAAATTACGCCTGTGGATGGCGAAATTGCCGCCGGGCAGCTTGTTGTTATTGGGTTCGAGTAGCGATGACCACAATTCTTGAACTGAACAATATCAGCCGACAATACGGAAACGGTGCGGTGGTGCGGGCGCTCTCGAATGTGAACCTGCGCGTCGAATCCGGCGAGTGGCTGACAATTACCGGGCCTTCGGGGGCCGGGAAATCCACCTTGCTGAAAATTCTTGGCTGCCTCGACCGCCCCAGCGAGGGGCAGTATCTCTTCGAAAATGTAGATACTGCCACCCTGAGTGACAAACAGCGTGCCGGGCTACGTTCTCGCCGCATTGGGTTTGTCTTCCAATCCTTTCACCTGCTGCCCTATCGCTCGGCGCTGGAAAACGTCATGCTGGCCGAAGTCTACCGCAAGCAGCCGCGTGAGGGCCGCCGCGCCCGCGCCCTGGCTGCGCTGGAGCGCGTCGGGCTGGGCCAGCGAGTAGATTTTCTGCCTCCCAAACTCTCTGGCGGCGAGCGGCAGCGCGTGGCGATAGCCCGCGCCCTGATGGGCGAACCCGGCCTGCTGTTATGCGACGAACCCACCGGCAATCTAGATTCAAAGTCCGCTGCCGCGCTGCTGGATTTATTTGAGGAACTCAACCGACAGGGGCTTACCCTCGTCATCGTCACGCATGATGAAAAGGTCGCCAAGCGCGCCACCCGCCGCGTCCACATCATTGATGGTGAGCTTTCCGAAATCCCCAACGGAACAGACAGAAGTATTCTAAACAGGATGCAGATAAACGCAGATACCCCAAAGGGCACACGTGAACACGGAAAAAACAACGAAAAAATCCGCGTCAATCCGCGTTCATCCGCGTCCCATTTAAAACCCTCCGGCATTACCCTTAAAGACCTGCTCGGCGAAGCCATTGCCGGGATGTTTGCCCGCCCCGGACGCATGTTGCTCACCATTTTGGGCGTGGTCATCGGGCTGACGGCGCTGGTCGCCACGCTGGGGCTTTCGCGTACGGCCAGCAACCGCATCATCAGCCAGTTCGATGAACTCGCCGCCACGCAGATCACCGTAGCGGCTAAATCCACCGTCACCGGGGTTGACCCGCACGCCCTGCCCTGGGACGCGCCTGCCCGTCTGGAACGGCTCAACGGAGTGGTTCACGCTGGAAATATGAGCGAAGTGGATATTAGCGACGCACTGGTCAGCGCTTCACCGATTAAAGACCCCCAGGCGCAAACCGCATTCAAGATGACGGTTATGGCCGTCTCGCCGGGGCTGTTCCCTGCTGTGCGGGCGGAACTGGTCTCCGGGCGCTTCCCCGATTTGGGCCATTCGCAGCGCGCCGACCGGGTTGCCCTGCTGGGGCCGCTGGCCGCGCAACGCCTGGGCATCGTCGGGCTAGAGCAATTGCCCGCCATTGCCATCGGCGATCAAATCTATCTTGTGGTTGGCACCATTCGGGATGTGGCCCGCCAGCCCGATTTGCTGAGCGCGGTGATTTTGCCCGAAGGCGTTGCCCAGCGCGATTTTGGCCTGGCTGGCCCGGGAACCGTAGTGATTGAAACTCGGATTGGCGCGGCCTCGCTGATTGCCCGCCAAATCCCTCTGGCCCTGCGCCCCGATGATCCCGCAGTGCTAAAGGTTGAGTATCCCCCTGAACCCCAGCGCGTGCGCGACGCCGTGCAGAGCGACCTAAACGCAATGTTCTTGCTGCTTGGGGGGTTGTCGCTGATCGTTGGCGCGATTGGTATTGGCAATATCACCCTGGTTTCGGTGATCGAACGCACCGGGGAGATCGGCCTGCGGCGCGCCATCGGCGCTACCCGCGCTCATGTTGCCGCGCAGTTCCTTGTGGAGACTTCAACGATGGGGATTGTCGGCGGCCTGCTGGGGGCCAGCCTGGGGATATTCATTGTGGTGGGTGTTTCTGCTATTCAAGTATGGACCCCCGTTTTAGATCCATCGGCTCCGGTTGCTACTCCCATCGTCGGCGCGTTGATTGGCCTGCTCTCCGGGGCTTACCCGGCCTTGCGGGCTGCCAACCTCGAACCGGCGGAGGCTTTTCGGAATTAATTTTCTATTCTCAAGAGCCGCTGTAAAGTGTTGCGGTATAGTGGCAGCACACGGCTGTATAGATTGGTCACGATGCCTGTAGGAATTTCGAAGATGAAGGACGAAACTTCTAGTGCAGTGCCAACCAGGATAGATTGCAGTGGCGTGAGATGCGCCACTTCGACCTGGTAGACCATGTTATAGGGTTAGAACTTACGCAGTCCGATGAAAGATCTTCCGAAAATAGGGGTGTAGGGTCGCCATGTATGCTGACCTTACACCCCTGTTGCAGGGCTTGCCTAGTTTTCTAATGCCTTAATTTGTAGATGTGTTGGCCTCGGCTTTGGCCTTGATTTCTTTGCGAGCTTTGAAATATTCCATCACCGGCGGGATGAACGAGATGAAAATGATGGCGAAGATTACCAGTTCGAAGTTCTTCTCGACAAAGGGCAGGTTGCCAAAGAAGTAGCCTAAGAAGGTGAAGATGTTCACCCATACAATGCCGCCAATGACATTATACGAGATGAACTTGCCATAACTCATCGAGCCGACTCCGGCCACAAAGGGCGCAAAGGTGCGGATGATGGGCACGAAGCGCGCCAGGATAATGGTCTTGCCGCCGTGCTTCTCGTAGAATTCTTGCGTTTGTTCGAGATATTCCTGTTTCAGCCAGCGGATGCTGCCGCTGAAGGCGCGTTCGCCAATGTAGTTCCCGATCCAATAGTTGATAGTATCGCCAAGGATCGCGGCGATACTCAGCAAGATAATAATCATCCACGGGTTGAGCGCGCCCAGGGCGGCAAAACTGCCCGCGGCGAAGAGCAATGAATCACCAGGTAGGAAAGGGGTAACCACGAAGCCAGTTTCCATGAAAACAATCAGAAACAAAATGGCGTAGGTCCAGGTTCCATATTGCGAGATGATTGTGCTAAGATGTTCATCCAGGTGCAGGATGAAGTCGATCAGAAAAGTAATCAGTTCCATTTTTTTCCTTTAAAGTCAAGGTGCGGGCGGAATTATAGCACGTTAAACGTTTAGCCTTATTCTTCCACAATCGTGATTGTGATAATTGTATCCCCGTCAGGCAGATCACCGCCTTCCGATGGGTCGCGCGGGGTCAGATTCTCGACCACATCCATTCCTTCGAGTACTTCACCAAAGATGGTGTAGCCGCCGCTCAGATGCGCGGCAGGTGCATAGGTGATGAAAAACTGACTGCCGTTGGTATCGGCTCCGGAATTTGCCATCGCCAGCAACCCGGCCCGATCGAAGGTCAGATCTTCCGAGACTTCGTTGACAATGGCATAGCCCGGGCCGCCCAGCCCTGTTCCGGTGGGGTCACCGCCCTGGGCCATGAAGCCCGGCAGCACGCGGTGGAAGGATGCGTCATCGAACCAGCCTTCTTGCGCCAGGAAGACGAAACTGTTCACCGTCAGCGGGGCGACATCCGGGAAGAGTTCGATGGTGATAGTGCCCTTCTGGGTTTCGATGGTGGCCGTGTAGCTCTTGAGTGGATCAATAACCACGGGCGGGCATTCGGTGTATTGCTGTTCGGCAAACTCGATCAGCCCGAGGATGTCGGCGACGGCAGCTGAATCGACGGGGCCGTTGTAGGGGTTGTTGTTGATGACCATGAAGGGCGTTCCGGGCAGCCCAATTTGCTGACCTTCTTCCCAGGTTTTCTGAGCGAAGGCGACAATCTCTTCACTGGTCAGGTCCGCCTGGAATTGCTCGACATCCAGGCCGAGGTCTTCGGCGTTTTCGACGAGATAAGTCTGGAATTCTTCAACACTGAAGGGACTCCATAAACTGGCGTTCAGGTAGAGAAAGTCGTGCATTTCCCAAAATTTGTCTTGCAGGCCAGCGGCTTCAGCAGCCTGGGTGGACAGCAGGGCTTTGTCGTGGATGGATGCGAGGGGGAAATGGCGGTAAACAATGCGGACATCGTCCGGAAAATCGGCTTTGATTTGCGCCATCACGGGCGCAATTTGTGCGCAGTACGGTCATTGGAAATCGCCGTACTCGACAATGGTCACAGCGGCGGTTTCGGGGCCGTAGACCCAGTCGTTCTCGGTGGGGGTGAATAACTCGGCGAATTGGGCCGGTGCTTCGGGCATAGAGCTGACGATGGTGCATTCACTGACCAATTCGACCGGAGCCGGGCTTTCGGCTTCATTTGTGGGTGAGGCGGGGGCCTCGGTGGCAGGGATATCAGTGGGCATTTCTGCGACGGCGGTATCTGCTTTGGGCGCAGGAGCCTCATCGAGGGCGACTGGCTGCTCCCCGCCGCAGGCGGCGATCAACAACGGCAGGATCAATAAAGGTACGAATATTCGCTTAAGCATAGTTTCTCCTTGTCATTCAAGTGGATACGATCGGATTAATTGTGAGCATAGGGATGGATGCGGTTGTTACTTTTGCAAATGTGCCATGTCTGACTCGATTAATGTCTCCAGTTGTTCGAAACTCCAGATCCAAGAGATGCGGTAGAGAAATTCGGCCAGTGAGCTGCTTTGGGCACGCAGGGTGCGTACTGCCTCGCCGATGGGGTCTTCAGCAGCCCCGGCGGCGCCGCCGGGGCTGTCGGCGTAGGCTCCGTGAAAGGCGAAGAAGGCCTGGTTGAGTTTGCGGATACTGTAGCCGTTCTCGACGAAAATTTGGCGGCGGGCTTCCATATACGTTTCGGCCTCTTCAATTTTTCCTTCCGCCAGCAGTGCATCGGCGGTGAGACGGGTTTCGTGCATTTCAGCGCGATACTCGAAGGGCTTCTCTAGATCAGTGGCGTAAGGGTTGTCCTGTGTGGATTCGGATGACGGCTCTTCAGCTTCGGGTTCGGGCGGCGGGGCCAGCTCATGGTAATAGCGTTCGATGAGCGCCGCGCCAATCTCTTTTCCGGCCAGGCTGGCGGCGGTCTCGTTGATAATGCGTAGTTCGGTACTCTGCATGTAGCTGGCTCCCAACGGGCGCAAGGTCAGGTAATTGTGTACCCATTCATGAGCAACGACCTCGGCCAGCCAGTTGAGGTTGGTGGTTTGCATCACCATCGTGGGGTACATCCCCACCCCGCCGATGTTAACGATCAGGGATGAGACCCCCAGGGCTTGATCTACCTGGCCTTCGAGGGCGGCGCGTTGATCGAGGGTGAAGTTTGGATCGAGGGAGATGTTGGCATCTTGCCGGATGGTCTCACGCGGCGAGACGATTAGCGCCAGGGGCAACGGGGTGATGCGGTACAGCACCGGGGGGAGCGGCTGCCCGCCCAAGCCTAGCCCCATTTCGGCGGCGATGGCGGCTATTTGACTTTGCAGGACATTCTCGGCCAGCGGCGCGAGATGGTCGCGCTGGGTGTACATTTGGGCTAGTTCTTCGCGCACCAATTGTGAGGCGGTTTCAGGATCGGTGATATCGGCGTGGGCATAGTATTCGTTGAGATACGCTTCCCAATGTTGAATATCTGCGACCAGCGCCAGGTAGTCCAGCATGAGTTGGTGTTGGTCGTCAGCCGTGATGAAATTCTCACTCCCCAGGCCGATCTGCTCTAATTTGATTTTCAGGGCTTTTAAGGTCCAATCGATATAATTGAATTCAATCTGACGGGTAAAGGCGCGCACACGTTCGGTAGGATCACCCGGTTCTATATGACTGCGATAAAGAATCAGCGCAAGTGTTAAAAGCGTAACCATCAGACGCATCATCCGCCGCAGCACCGACCTCATTCCCGACATAATGGCGCGATTTTATCACGCACAGCTTAGAGATGGATGATAAAATGGGGTCTATTCAGAGTTATTGCTTTTCCTGTCTTCCGCTGAATTTTTTGCAGAAAGTGCATCGAAACGCTTTACAGGTATCCGGGTTTTATTGCCTGAAAGGTTACGTTTTTAAAATTTGCCGCAAGCAAGGATAAATTGAGCATTTTTCTGCATGTACTTATCTGCGCTGATTTGCTGCCGGTGTTTTATCGCTAAAAGACCTATGCATTTAGGAGTTACGCACTTGAAAGGAAGCAGCCCGAAAAATAGGGGTTGGGCAAAGCCCCCACCCCTATTTTTCGGAAAATTACTTCCGAACTGATAAGTCATATCATTTTTATTCACCCTAATAGGAGCCGCGATGACAACTTCTGCCGACCGTTCTACGGTCAATGACAAACGTGAGATCTTTGGATGGGCCATGTACGACTGGGCCAACTCCGCTTTTAGCACAACGGTAGGGACAGTGTTCCTCGGCCCTTATTTGGCTTCGCTAGCGGCCACTGCGGCAGAGGCCTATCCGGATGGAATGGCGCGCTTCTTTGGCATCCCCGTAGCGCCAGATTCATTCTTGCCCTACGCGGTTTCACTTTCGGTGTTCTTGCAGGTACTCTTCCTGCCGATCTTGGGCGCGATTGCCGATTATTCTCACCTGCGCAAACAAATGATGCAATTATTTGCCACCATTGGCGCGGTGTCTGCCATTGGCTTATTTTTCGTTACTCAGCCTGTGTGGTGGCTGGGCGGCATTCTGTTTGTGATTGCTAACCTGGCCTTTGGGGCGGCGATTGTCTTCTATAACGCGTACCTGCCCGACATCGCCAGCGAAGATCAGCGCGACCGCGTCTCATCCTACGGCTGGGCGATGGGCTATCTCGGCGGCGGTTTGCTGCTATTGTTGAACCTGGTGTTCTATCAATTGCATGAGAAATTAGGCGTTCCAACGGGCCTCGCGATCCGCATCAACCTGGCTTCTGCCGGTCTGTGGTGGCTGGGCTTCTCGTTTATCACCTGGGGGCGACTGCGTGCCCGTCATGCCTCTCGTCAACTTCCCGAAGGGACAACCTATCTTAAGGTGGGCTTCAAGCAACTTGGGCACACCCTCAAAGAGATTAAGAATTTCCCGGAAACGCTCAAGTATCTGTTGGCGTATTTCCTCTATAACGACGGCATCCAGACCGTGATTGCGGTTTCGGCTACTTTTGCCGCGGCCCCCTTAATTCGTGGCGGCCTGGAACTCGATCAGGGCACGCTGACAATGGTGATTCTGATGATCCAGTTCGTGGCCTTCGGCGGCGCATTGTTCTGGGGCAAACTGGCCGGATGGGTCGGCGCCAAGCGCTCGATCATCATCAGCCTGGTAATCTGGGCCGGTGTGGTCATCTATGCCTATGCCGGATTGCAGGGTGAATCGCGCGTCCTCGAATTTTGGATTTTGGGCGCGTTTATCGCCCTGGTGATGGGCGGCAGTCAGGCCATCAGCCGCAGTCTGTTTGCCCAGATGATCCCCGATGGGCAGGAGGCAGAGTATTACTCTTTCTATGAAGTCAGCGAGCGCGGCACCTCCTGGATTGGCCCATTGATCTTCGGTGTGATGAACCAGGCTTTTGGCAGCCTGCGCCCGGCTATTCTTTCGCTGATCTTCTTCTTCGTCATGGGGTTGATTCTCTTGCCCTTCGTCAATGTCGAAAAAGCAATTGCCGATGTAAAGGCCTATCAGGCTAATCGTTCGTGATTGTCATTGTCGACACAAAAAACGGCCCGCCATCGGCGGGCCGTTTTTTGTGTCTATGGTAAACTCTGCCTCATGACTCATCTTTCTGGCCGCGAACGCTCACAGTATGTTCAGGGGATGTTTACCCGCATTGCCCCGCGCTACGATCTGATGAACCGCTTGATGACGCTGGGGCAAGACGCGCGTTGGCGCAGGGAAGTTATCCGCCGGGCGGCTTTGCCCCAACGCGGGGGGCTGCTTCTCGACCTCGGGGCGGGAACCGGTGATTTGGCCTTTGATGCCCTCAAGGCGAATCCCGCCGGGCGCGCCCTCGCGGCTGACTTCACCCTCGAAATGATGCGCGTGGGGAAAAATCGTCCCAATGGGCACCGGGTGCATTGGTCGGCGGTAGATGCGCTGCACATCCCTTTCCCTGATGATACTTTTGATGCGGTAGTTTCGGGTTTTCTTTTGCGCAATGTGATTGATATTCAACAAGCCCTGGCCGAACAATTGCGCGTGCTCAAGCCCGGCGGCTGGGCGGTAGCTCTCGATACCACCAGGCCTAAACCGGGGCCGCTGGCCCCCTTAATCCGCTTCCATATGCACACCGTCATTCCGCTGCTGGGCCGCATACTGACCGGGCAGCCCGATGCCTACACCTATTTGCCCGATTCTTCGGAGAACTTTTTGCGCGCCGAGGAGCTGGCCGCCCGCATGGCTGCGGCGGGTTTCGTTGATGTAGGATTCTGGCGGCGTATGTTTGGTGTAGTGGCTATTCATTGGGGGCGCAAATGAGTCGGCGGCGCATTGTCGTGGGCATCAGCGGGGCTTCGGGGGCTATTTTGGGGATCCGTGCCCTGCAAGTTTTGCGCGCCAACCCCGAGGTCGAAGCGCATCTCATTATCTCTCCGGCGGCGCGCGCCACCATCACGCAAGAAACCGATTGGCAGCTCGATGATGTGTACGCCCTTGCCGATGTTGTTCACAAGCACAGCCATATTGGGGCGTCCGTAGCCTCGGGTTCGTTTTCAGCCGCCGGGATGATCGTCATCCCTTGCTCAGTCAAAACCCTTTCAGCCGTTGCCAATGCCTACACCGATAACTTGCTGGCCCGGGCTGGCGATGTCACCCTCAAAGAGGGGCGTCCGCTGGTGTTGGTGGTGCGCGAGACGCCGCTGCACCGCGGCCACCTGCGGCTGATGGATTTGGCTGCAAAGGCTGGGGCGGTGATCTTCCCGCCGATGCCGGCCTTTTACGCCCGACCTGCTTCGCTCGATGAGATGATTGATACTATTGTTGGCCGCGCCCTGGCGAGGCTGGGGATTGGGAATGACTTGTACAGCGAATGGGGAGGGGGATAGGGCGAGTCGGCGAGTCAGCGAGTCGGCGAGTCAGCGAGTCAGCGAGTCGGCGAGTCAGCGAGTC
>CAYFMI010000024.1:0-49939 GCA_964344175.1 uncultured Anaerolineales bacterium | reverse complement strand
CTCCGCTGAAACGGTCGGAGAGCAAAGCCTGAAAAGTATTGTGCCCCAAATTGCGGCCAATACCATAGAGGATAAATGCCAACAATCCACCGATAATCATTGCGAATGAAGTCCTGGCAATACTTACCGACAGCATGGTAGCCAAGATGATTCCGACACCAATCAATATCGCTCCAACAATGATGTATGGCTCACGGCGCTTCCCCAATATCGGAAAGCCATCCGATCGATAGCCCAGCCAAACACGCACAGGGGATACCAAAAGAGGCACGGCGAAGAATAATCCCACCAGAGAGGCCGGTAAGCCCAGGTCGGCAATCATGACGCGATTTAGCGTCCCGCCAATTAGCGCGCCGCTAAGTCCATAGGCAACGGGGAAGAATGCCAAACGAAGGTTATTCAAGATACGATATACCATTTTCATAACTACTCCTCAAGTAAATCTATCAGGATGTACGCACTTGCGCAGGGAAAGCCCGAGAATATCTTTCATTGAACTGCACAAGTCCTATCTACATTCATTAAAAATGCTATTAAATTACGCGCGGCCTGCTGCCCCTGACGGATGCAGTCGGGCACACCAATACCACGATAAGAACTCCCTGCCAGGTATATGTCCTCAGGAAGCATGGCTTCGATAGCGGAAATACGATCCAAATGCCCAACATCGGCCTGAGGGAAAGATCGCGCCCAGCGGAAGAAAATTACCTCCAATGGGTCAGCGGTGATTCCGAGCAAATCGGCTAACTCGCTGCGCACGACCGATACTAACTCTGACGGATCTACTTCAACGAGCCAGGGTGCGCCACCGCCAAAAAATACCCGTACCATCAAGACATCTCGCGGGGCGCGATCTGGCATCTTCAACGAAGTGAACGTCACCGCATCGATTGCACGCCCTTCGCGACGCGGGATCATCAAACCGTGAATGCGCTGTGAGAGTTCCACATCGGCTGCCCGATAAGCCAGTGTCAATGTGCCAATATTCTCGTGCCTGATCTTGCCTAACTCTGCCGCTGCATTGGGAGCTACGGTATGCAACAATTTGGCAGCGGCGTTGGCAGGGGCAGCCATAATAATTGCATCGGCAAATATGCGGACACCAGCATCCAATTCGACCATGCAGCCATTTTTCTCGCGGGCTATCGTGTGAATATTGGCGTTCAACAGCAAATCTGCGTCCAATTCACTCACCAGGCTATCCACCAGCTTTTGTGCGCCACTGGCGAAAGCCACAAAACGCGGACGTTTACCCTTCTCAGACTGCCGACGGGCGTCTCGCATTCGGGCAAACGCCGCCTTAAACAGGCTGCCATACTCGGCTTCCATTTCACGCATTACCGGCGACGTGGTCAAAATACTTTGTCGTTGCGGGTCACTGTTGTAGATGCCACCCAAAATCGGGGCGATGAATTTCTCCATGGCTTCTACGCCCAAACGACGGCTGGCGAAATCGGCCAGCGACTCATCTTGATCGTCACCCTTTGGAGGCATCCACGGTTCGGCCAGCAAACGCAACTTGCCGCGGGGGGTCAGCAATGTTGAACGCAAAAAAGCTCCTGGCCCAAGAGGAACCGGTTGCAATTGCCCATCACTGAGGACAAACATGTGGCTGGTCTCGCTACCCGGTTCGGTGAGTTGATCTTGGATCCCCAAATCGTGGGCCAGATCCCACACTTCGGGCTTGCGGGTGATAAACGACTCCGGGCCGCCATCCACGATGATCGTCTCGCCCTTTGAGCGGGCCAGCTCCTTTGTGTGGATTTTGCCCCCCCAGCGATCTGT
Organism: uncultured Anaerolineales bacterium; assembly: GCA_964344175.1. Lineage (GTDB taxonomy): Bacteria > Chloroflexota > Anaerolineae > Anaerolineales > UBA11858 > NIOZ-UU35. The sequence goes on along the minus strand of CAYFMI010000024.1, from coordinate 48,154 downwards.
TTTCTCAAGCACGGAAATTCGCACCTGGCCCGAAGCCTGTTTCTGTAACTCCCAGGCTGCACTCAGTCCGGTGATTCCGCCACCAATGACAACAACATGTTTTGAATTCATTATCCCAATCTCCCATAATCCAGAATAATTTCCACTAAAGCATTTACATGGGCATCGCTGTCATTCAGGGCAGGAATATATTGAAAACTTCCACCGCCTGCAGACTGAAATATTTCTTTGCCTTCACGACCAATTTCGTCAATCGTTTCAAGGCAATCCACTGCAAAACCGGGGCATACCACCCGCAGTCCCGAAAGCCCTGCGCGGCCCCACTGATCGAGCAGTTCATCCACATAGGGTTTCACCCAAGCTTCGGGGCCAAAACGAGACTGATAGGCCGCCTCCCACCCCCCTGGTTCCAGACCAAGTTCCCTCACTAGCAGTTCAGTTGTACTTTGGCACTGTTCGGCATACGGATCCCCCTCCCGCACGTATCGCTGCGGAATCCCGTGATAGGAGAATAAGAGTTTTTCGGCATCTCCGCCCCGACGAATTTGATCTGCCAGGACGCGGATATAGGCCGGATGGGCATGATAATCGCTGATGGTTTTGAGAGACGGAATCCAGCCCCAGGTGCTGAGTTCGGCAAAAACAGCATCAAATATCGAAGCGGTCGTGGTAGTGGAATATTGCGGAAAGAGCGGCAAAATGAGTATGTCGCCCACGCCTGAAGCGCGCAATTGACGCAGCCCAACGGGAATGGATGGTTCGCCATAACGCATCCCAGCGATGACATCAACAGGGCGGGACAACTGCGCCGTGACTGCGGCGGCCAGTTTTTCGGCCAGGCTAAGGCCAATGGTCAGCAAGGGGGAACCCTCTGGTGTCCATATGCGCCGATACAAGCGCGCCGAGCGGCGCGGGCGCGTGTTGAGAATGACCCCGTGGAGCAAGGGCAGCCATAACCAACGCGGATAATCGATCACGCGCCCGTCGGAAAGAAATTGCGCCAAATACCGGCGTACCGCCTGTGGCGTAGGCGCGGCGGGCGTCCCTGTATTGGCGAGAAGAATTCCCAGTGGAGAATGTTTGACCGACATGAGAGTCATTCTACTCAAGCATGCCGGTACGCAACATGTAGTTTTAGGTACTTTTAGGTTAGCTGTGATTAAGGATTTTTTTCACACAATCAAATTTGCACAGCGCAAAGGGAATATCGCGCTAAAGCCCACCCGCTACTTCCCCCGTAACTGGCGCCCCATACCCATTATTTCATCCACCCAGGCTTCCTGGTAAGCGTGATGGAGTACTTCAAATAGCGGCAGCACCCCCTCACTCCCCCTCTTCAGAGATGGCAGCGGACGCTCGGCCCAAACACGGTTGAGGATGAATTTCTCATCGAGGCGCACACCTTTGGTATCGAACATCAGGCCTACAAACGGATATCGCGCCCGAATGGATAACAACAAACCGCGATCGACGCCAAAAGCCGAATGCGGGAAAGAAAATGGTACTACATCTTGCCCGGTGATCTCCTGAATCGCCCGGCACGAGGCAACAATTTCTTCTTCGATCTCGGCATCGCTGATGTCTTTTAACTTGCGGTGTGTTCTCGTATGCGCGCCTATGGTAAAGCCTTCGCTGTGCATCTGTTGAATTTGCGAGGGGGTGAGGTAGGGCTGCTGCTTTTCGAGAAACGACTCCCAATCGACATCCAGGGCGCGGCAAACATTGTTGATCAAGGCTTCGTCGGGCAGGCGCAGCTCTTTAAGCCACTGGATGACGGCAGCCTTTGTTTCGAAGGCCTCGGGAGCCAAATGCTCGAAGGTTGTAGGTTGCAGTTCGAACGTAGGTGATTTGATCGCTTCGATGCACAAAGAAACTTTGTTGCGATAGAACATGGCGCGATTATCAATCCAGTTGGTCGCCAAGAAAAATGTACAAGGAAGGGACATTTCCAGCAGCAAAGGCCGCGCCACCGAAAAACACTCCGCAAAGCCATCATCAAAAGAAAGATGCACTGCCTTCGCGGGCAGTTTCTCGCCCTCCGTATAGTGGGTGTGAAGCAGCGAATACGGAACAAACTGATAGCGTTTGCGCAGGTAGTTCAGGGCATCTTCAAAACGTTCCACGGGCACAACCGGATACAGATGCCGGGCATGAGTCATTTTCTCTGCAGATACTGCATGATAGAAAACCCCAATACTCTCGCGCCGCAATAACAGCGGGTAAAGGCCCAAAGGAATTCGTCGTGCAACTGATCTAAGAATGGTTAGGATTTGATTTTTCATATTGATTATTGCAGGGTTAAGTTGCTACCCTGCTATCTTTCCATGATCTATGAAAAAGCCATATCGCCGTCCACCAGCTTCAAGGCCATTTCTTCCCAGGCTTGCGCCAGAGGGCTATCTTCTGATTTGGGCATACACTGATATATGCGCTCTTTCTTGTGCAACAAGATCTTCCCCAACAACGTGCGGCGCAATTTTTCAACCGCCTGCCGGGGGAGTTCAATCGTATCGGCCCTATATTTCCGCCCATAATAAACGGCCAGAGTCAGCACAAGCTGCTGGTCGGCAGAACTGGCAAAAGCATAATCCAACGCCTTAAGCATCACTTGCTCCCCCTTCTGCGAAACCGAAAACACGACAAAGCCTTTATACTCATCCTCAGGCGAAAACACTTCTAAAGCGAGCAAGCGGTACATTGGGCGGGAATCGCTGAAATAGTAGTTCATCTCCTCGGTGATGGATTGGCCGGTGGGGACGATCCAGGGATGTTGGAGCATCCAATTGATGGCATCTCTCCCTCGGTGAAGTTCGCAGTCTGGACGTGGGGGGAGGCTGGGCAGTTCTCGTTGAAGTTGATCCACCTCTTCAAAGCGGATCCCACCCATGAGCCGCCGCTGCGACATCCCCAGCCAAAACAAGAAGCCCCGCTTCAAGATGGGGGCAAACCAGGCATCCACACGCCGGGTCAGGGTTGTCTTCAACTTGATCTCCCGCTGGATGCGAAAAACATACATTAGCTTACGCACAAATCGCCGCAGCCACACCAGGGGGTTAAGATGCCCCATACCGGTGGTATCCAGCCAAAAATAGGTCAGCGGGATGCGCTCCCAAAAACCATATTTTTGGCACACCCGCCGGGCGTGGACACTCCCCACAATCAGGTAATCTTGTTTCAAGCTGAGGGCTTCGGCCATCAACTGCGCGCCAACACCGCGGCCGCGCACCTTCGACGATACCGACCAGGTCGTAAACCAATGTGCCTTAAAAAATTCATCACCCTTGCGCAATAACAACGGCAAGATGCCAAAATAACCCACAACGTCTTCATCGCTATCGATGGCAACCAATAAGGCGACGTCATCTTTAGCGGCATAAGGGTTGTTGGCATGGGCAATGGCGCGTTGCATGGTTATGGGCACAAACTGGCCTGGCTGGCTGCGCCCTAAGACCTGTTCGGCGAATTCGCGGAGTTCTTTTACTTTGATATGTTCGAAACGAATCTGATCAGACATATTTTAGACAGGAAATGCCGTGTGCCTGCAATAATATGAGGCCTCATCAACCAGTGAATTTGTGAAGCACAGATTGAACTTGCGACAAATAACCCTGGCCGAAAAGGTTGAGATGATTGAGTAAGTGATATAGATTATAAATAGGAAATCGTGAATTGTAGTTTGATACAAGCGGGCGGATCTCTTCGTAGGCTGCATAGAATTCTGCTGGAAAACTCCCAAACAGGGTTGTCATGGCTAACTCGGCTTCTGCCCAGCCATAGTGGGCAGCCGGATCTATAATCGCCGGGGCGCCGCGCGCATCGCTGATAACATTGCCGCCCCATAGGTCGCCATGGATGAGTGAGGCGGGTTGTGGCGGAATCAGTTCGGGCAGCCGGGCAACGAGACGCTCAACGCGTTGAGCATCTTCACGAGCCAACAAACCGCGTTGACGCGCCAACTGGGCTTGAAAAAGCAAACGCTGTTCGGCAAAAAATCGATCCCCATCCTCCATCCAGGGGTTAGGCTGAGGGGTGCTGCCAATATAGTTGTTTTCCTCAAAGCCAAAGCGCGAGTGATTGTGTAAGTGCAATCTTGCCAATTGGCGCCCAAATGCACGCCAGTAATCGGGCTGATGGGGCGCAGGCATGAGATCTTCTAGCAAGATATAATTTTTCCCATGCAGAAAAGGCTTTGGAACCACCGGGCCTCCCTCCACCTGCAAGGCCAATAAGCCTTCTGCTTCACGGGCGAAGAAATCTTGTGGAACACCCGGATGTGTCTTAAGGAAAAATGTTGCTCCAGACTTGGTGGTTAAAACAACCCCATTGCTGATACAGCCCCCCGTCACCGGACGGGAAGCAAGCACCAGGCCGTAGCCTTGTTCTGCAAACCAGGCATGCAGACAATCGGGGATCATAATTTGCTGAGGTTATTGGGGAACAATGGTTCCATCTTCCAGCGCGTCTAATAATCCTTTACAGGCGCGCTGGACAATCTGGAAGACTTCTTCGAAGCCATCAATGCCCCCGTAGTAGGGGTCGGGCACCGGAGCATTGGGGCTTCCCAGCGAATCGAACTCGCGCATCTGGCGCACTTTGCGACGTTCGGCATCCGAACTCGCCAAACGCAATAAATTTTCGCGGTTGCTCGCATCCATGGCGATAATCCAATCGAATGTCGAGAAATCCTGACGTTGAAATTGGCGCGCACTTCCAGCGTATTTTAAGCCGTGCTGTGCGGCAACCCGGCGCATGCGGGCGTCGGGCTGTTCTCCCACATGCCAGGCAGATGTGCCCGCCGAATCAACCTCATAAGACTGACCCACCCCGGCCTGTTCTGCCAGGTGACGGAACATGTTCTCGGCCAATGGGCTGCGGACAATATTTCCTAAACAAACAAAGCAAATTCGGGTAACTTCACGCAATGGGCGCCTCCGGTTTTACAAAAAATAACCCCCACATCGTACCATAAAAGGCGGTGGAAAAGAGAAAAAGCGCGTCTGAGATGTGCTACATCTCAGACGCGCCTATTGGTATGGATACACCGTCGGTCGAATTTACTCTTCTCGGCTCACTGCATCCATGACAGCTACGGCCGCGATATTGACAATATCGCGCACTTCATCGCCGGTCTGCAAGACATGCACCGGCGCGCCAACACCCAGCAGGATCGGGCCAATGGCTCTGGCTCCACCCAGGCGGGCCAACAACTTGTAAGCGACATTGGCCGCTTCAAGCGAGGGGAAGACCAATACATTGGCGTCTTTCACGGTACTGAAGGGGAAGCGCTCATCAATGATCTCAGGGACAACCGCCGAATCGGCTTGCATCTCGCCATCTACCGACAAGCCTGGTCGTTTGGCGCGGATCAGCTTAAGAGCCTGTTGCACCTTCAGCGAAAGCGGATGCGGTGTGCTGCCAAAGTTAGAGAAAGAGAGTAATGCAACCCGCGGCTCGATCTCAAGTTGTTGGGCAAAATCAGCCGCCAGACAGGCGATTTCACACAGGTCTTCGGCAGATGGATCAATGTTTACAGTCGCGTCGGCAAAAATGTAAACCCGATCGTTGATCACCATAATATAGGCGGCGGCGGCCTTCTCCGCCCCGGGGTGGGTGTGATGAATTTGCAAGGCTGGCCGCAGCACTTCGGGGTATTGATAGGTTAACCCCGAGACAAAAGCATCGGCATCCCCCATCTTGACCATCAGCGGCCCGAATACATTCGGCTCCCTAACCAGTTCAGCAGCTTCATGTTGTGAAACGCCCTTGCGCTGGCGCATTTCATAGAACGCCTGGGCATATTCGTCGATGCGATCAAAGGCAACCGGGTCAATAATATGCGGACAGCAACGCAGGCCCAATTCGTGAACCCGCTTTTGAATGTATTCTGAACGCCCAACAAGGATAGGCATACCGATGCCTTCTTCCTCCACCTGGGCGGCGGCGCGCATAATTTTATCTTGCTCACCTTCAGCAAAGACAACCCGCTTCTTCGGTGCAGCGGCCTTCGCCTTATGCATGATAAAGTGACGGACACGCTGCCCCATTCCCTGCCGGTAGGCAAGTTGCTCGCGATATTCATCCAGATCGATGGTTTGTCGGGCAACACCGGTCTCCATGGCTGCCTGAGCCACTGCCGGGGCTTCCCAAATCAAGACTCGCGGGTCAAACGGTTTGGGGATGATATATTCAGGGCCTAGTTTCAGGCTATCGACATTATAGGCTCGCAGCACGCTGTCGGGGACATCTTCCTTCGTTAATTCAGCCAGTGCTTTGGCTGCGGCCATTTTCATCTCATCATTGATGGCGCGGGCACGCACATCTAACGCGCCCCGGAAAATGAAGGGGAAGCCCAACACGTTATTGACCTGATTGGGGTAGTCGGAGCGCCCGGTGGCAACAATGGCATCGGGGCGCACTTCTTTGGCTAGCTCATACTTAATCTCAGGATCGGGGTTCGCCATGGCGAAAATAATTGGGCGCTCTGCCATGGTCTTGACCATATCGGGGGTGAGCATGTCGGCCACCGAAAGGCCATAAAAAACATCAGCGCCGCGCACAGCATCGGCCAGGGTACGGGCATCGGTATCTTGTGCAAAACGTTCTTTATATTTGTTCATCCCCTCTGTGCGCCCCTTGTAAAGTACCCCGCGGCTGTCAACCATCAAGATATTTTCGCGCGGCACCCCCAGCTGAACAGCCAGATCGGCACACGAAATTGCCGAAGCTCCAGCGCCGGATACGGCAATGCGAATTTCGCCAATATCTTTGCCAACCACTTCCAAGCTATTGAGTAAACCTGCCGAAGAAATAATTGCGGTCCCGTGCTGGTCATCATGGAATACGGGAATATCCAGCATCTCCTTGAGGGTTTCTTCGATATAGAAGCATTCCGGCGCTTTGATGTCTTCAAGGTTGATGCCACCAAAAGTTGGCGCAATGGCGGCTACTACACGGATCAGCTCATCGGCATCGTGGGTATCCACTTCGATGTCGAAGACATCAATATCCGAAAATACTTTGAAGAGGACGCCTTTTCCTTCCATCACCGGCTTCGAGGCCAATGCGCCGCGATCCCCCAACCCGAGGATAGCTGTACCATTGGAGATCACCGCCACCAGATTCCCGCGCGAGGTGTATTCATACGCCAGATCGGGGTCTTCGGCGATCTCCAAAACAGGGTAAGCCACTCCAGGGGAATACGCCAACGAAAGATCACGCTGTGTTTCTAACGGCTTTGTCGGCAAAATGGCTACTTTACCGGGTTTCCCGGCTAGCTGATGATACTCAAGGGCATCCTCACGTGTAATTTTACTCATTGATTACTCCTTCTTGGGCAACGATTAATTCTACTGGGAAATTGAATTGCAAAAATGGCGCAGCACAATTTTAAACACCAATTTTCTCAAAAGTTGCTGGTGCGCATAGTTCCGTTTGTCACCATTTCCGTCGCTAACCAGCCCCTATTTAGAAGCAACCTTCGATAAATCTTCAATGTTCAATCAGGTTAGCATTATCAGGGACGCGCTGCCTGCCTATCGAATGATCGCAGCGTGTCATTGGTAATGCACAATGCATGATATTTATCAAAGCCTTCCATTATCAACGCAATCATGTTAAACTTTTAAGACTTGTACTTTTTCATAGGCAGTTAGGAGAAGAAGCACCGCCAACCAATGCCCGATGTTCTAGTTGGGATGCGCAAAATTAGCGATGGGAATATCAAGTGACACAAGCCCACTGGCAGTAGATGCCATTCCAACTGGCTCACTCTCGCTCGATATTGCCCTCGGCGTCGGCGGTATTCCTCGGGGTTGCATTGTAGAAATATTCGGCCCTGAATCTTCTGGAAAGACGACCCTAGCGCAACACATCGCGGCCGAAACTCAGCAATTGGGTGGCACGGCGGCTTTCATTGATATGGAGCATGCTCTCGACCCAACCTATGCAGCGGCTTGCGGTGTCGATATAGATCGTCTGCTGATCTCTCACCCCCAAACCGGCGAACACGCTTTGGAGGTTGCCCAAACCCTGACGAATTCCGGAGCGGTCGATCTCATTATCGTCGATTCGGTAGCGGCACTGGTCCCGCAGGCCGAATTACTTGGAGAGATGGGGGAGGCCCATTTGGGTTTGATGGCACGGCTTATGTCGCAAGCGCTGCGGAAACTTTCCCCGGCAGCCAGGGCAACGAATACGGCCATTATCTTCACAAATCAGTTGCGCCAGAAGATCAGGCACGCGCCCAACATACAAGAGACCACGACGGGAGGCAATGCGCTTAAGCTTCACGCCGCGATTCGTTTGGATGTCCGCTGCGTGAAACACATCCAGTCTGGGTCAGCCATCGTTGGCAGCCGTATTCTGGCACGCGTTGTTAAAAACAAGTTGGCTGCAGAACTGCAAACTGCCGAATTTGACATCATGCACGATGAAGGCATCTCGAAGGTCGGCGATCTTTTCGATCTGGCTCTCAACCTCGAGATTATCCGCGAGCAGCGATTCGGTTATTCGTTTCAGCACCAGCCCCTGGGCCAGGATCGAGACACCACGCTGTGTTTTCTCCGTCGGCATCAGCAGTTGGCTCAATCTATCAATTCTGCTATCCGCCAGAGATACTTACCGCCATCGCTGATGCCTTTAGAACCTTGATTATCTGAATGCTGAATGTATCAGCATGGGATGAAGACACGTCAGCGTTTTCATTCACCACATGATTTGCCGCGCGAACATCATTTCGTTTTTTCTTTCGCGCGCGGCCATGGCTTTGTAAACAAAGATCTCAGTAACAGCATACTGTATGGAAATGCCCTTCAAGTTCGCTATTAGATTTCACAGGAAGATCAAAACTATCAGGCTAAGATAGCGCATCAAAGATTATGAAAGTTTGTATCACCGTGCAACGCATTGGGTTGGCACACATATTCGTTTCTAACGCTCAAGCCATGATGGTAGCGATTAACCAAAATAGAAAACCCGAAGGGCAACACGTTATTTTGCGAAAATAGGTTGTAACGTAACACCTGCTATCTACTCGTATCCAGCAGAACTGAGATCCAGAAACACAAGACACACAGCCGTGGCTAGATATTTAGCTGCGGCTTTTTATTTGTGATTTTGCACAAGCATATCGATCTTTGAAACGATGAGCCGAAAAATTACTGCGCTGAAAGCCCAAAAGAACAACCCTGACCGCGTCAGTGTGTTCTTAGATGGCGAATATGCCTTCGGACTTTTTCGCGTGGTAGCAGCCTGGCTAGAAATTGGACAGGCGCTTGATGAAGACAGAATTCAACAGTTACGTCAAGCCGAAGCTGGTGAGAAAGCTTATCAGCGAGCGCTAAATTACCTCAGTTTTCGTGTTCGCACCGAGACCGAGATCCGGCGCAACCTGACCAAGCACGACACGCCCGAAACGACCATCGAAGAAGTACTCGAACGGCTACGGCGCAACCGCTTGATCGACGACCCTCATTTTGCGCAGACCTGGGTTGAAAATCGCTCTGAATTTCGGCCTCGTGGCAGACAGGCGCTGCGCAGTGAATTGCGCCAAAAAGGAATCATGGATTCAATTATCGAAGACGTTCTTCAGGATCTAGATGAAGAAGAACTCGCTTACCGGGCCGCTCAAAAGCAATCGCGTAAGTACCGTGCTTATGATTGGCCTGAATTCCGAAAAAAACTATTGGGTTTCCTGGCCCGACGCGGCTTCCCTTATGGTATTGCCGCCCCCATCGTTAAGCAAACGTGGGCCGAGAAACAAGATGAAATTTAATAACCTGAGTATTGGATACGAATCTAGGGCCGTGCGTTGAGCGGAAATCAGGTCGTCATCGCAGTCGAAACGCCGCCATCGTGTGCTGCGACGACGCTCTGGGCGCTGATAGCAATAGACCTATCCGAAACTGAGGTTAACTAGAAAACGAGGCTACTAATGAATAATGGATTTATGATCCCCTTCGTTGTCGCGTTAATAGGCGTTGCGATTGGCTTTGCAATCAAATCTTTTTTAGTACAACAGGCCAATAAACGCATCAGCGAACAAGGTGAACGCATTTTAACCGAAGCCAATGAAAAAGCCCGCGAAATCGAATTGCGCGCCCGCGATGAAATGCTTAAGGCCCGTCAAGAAGCTGAAGAAGAGATTTCCCGCCGCAGGGCTGAGGTCTCGCGCTCCGAAGACCGCCTTCAGCGGCGGCACGATCAACTTGACACCCGCGCCGAACGTCTGGAGCGGCGGGAACAATCGCTGAACAAACGGCAGAGCGCGCTCGACCGCCATTCAAATAACCTTGAAAAATTAGAAGTCGAAGCGCGGGAAAAACTTGAACAAATTGCTCGGATGGGCACCGAGGAAGCCCGCGACTTCTTACTCGGCGAGGTTGAAAAAGAAGCCCGGGATGATATGGCCCGTATCATCCGTCAGGTGGAGGCCGCCGCGCAAGAAGAGGGCGACCGCCGTGCCCGCAAGCTGGTCGCCGATGCCATCCAACGCGTGGCCTCTGAGCATGTTGTCGAAACGACATCCTCGTCGGTGACCCTGCCATCCGACGATATGAAAGGGCGCATCATTGGGCGCAATGGCCGCAACATCCACGCCTTTGAGCGTGCAGTCGGCGTTGACGTCATCGTCGATGATACGCCTGAGGCGGTCACTATTTCTTGCTTCGACCCGGTGCGCCGCGAGGTGGCCCGCCGGGCCATGGAAAAACTGGTACTGGATGGCCGCATCCATCCCGCTCACATTGAAAAAGTCGTCAAAAAAGAAGAGAAAGAAGTCGAACGCGTCATCGCCGAAGCCGGGGAAGAAGCCGCCTTTGAGGCGGGCGTCCCAGGCCTGCATAGAGAAATCATCAAGAAGTTGGGGCGGCTCAAATTCCGCACCTCCTACGGTCAAAATCAGTTAGCGCATGCCGTCGAAACAGCCAAATTGGCTGCTGCTCTGGCGGCCGAGTTAGGCGCCGATGTCGAGACCGCAAAAATGGGGGCGTTGCTGCACGACCTGGGCAAAGCTATGGATCATAATATCGAGGGCACGCACGCCGGTATTGGCGCAGAATTCGCCCAGCGCTACGGCGTACCCCCGCTGGTGGTGAATGCGATTGCCGCGCATCACCACGAAGTGGAACAAGAAAGCGTGGAGGCGGTCATCGTCGAGTCGGCGGATGCGATCTCTGGGGCGCGGCCCGGCGCCCGGCGGGAGAGTCTGGAACAGTACCTCAAGCGGGTGCGCGCCCTGGAAGAGGCCGCCAACTCCCATAAGGGCGTCAAAGAGAGCTACGCTTTACAGGCTGGCCGTGAAATTCGCATCTTCGTCAAACCCGAAGATGTGGATGATCTGGCATCCATCCAACTGGCCCGCGACATCTCCAAGCAGATCGAAGAGACCATGCAGTACCCCGGCCAGATCAAGGTGACCGTCATCCGCGAAACCCGGGCGGTGGATTACGCCAAGTAGTTCGATAAGTCGGGTAGTCTAATTCGTCCGATCGTCGGTTCGTCTGTGTTCAATATGTGCGTTAAATTAAAAAACTCCTTGCCAGATGGTGAGGAGTTTTTAGCATTTAGGGATCAGGTATTGGGATCAGGCCAATTCACCGGCATCATGGAGCAGGCGCAGGCCTTCGAGGCGCAACACTTCAGGGAAGATAGCTCTATAGATGTTGCAGTTTGGGGATTGGACATCGTAGCGGCCGGTGGCGCGATAGGTTTCGAGGGGGCAGCCGCCTGCGCAATAGAATTTCCACTGACAGTCGCGGCAGCCTTCTTTTTCTTCAACAGAGATATTCTGCACACCGATCTTATCATCACGAACGAGCTGCAAAGGGTCTTCAGCATGAGTATCGCCAACTGATTCGCCCATCTTCATCTGGCATTTGGCAACGCGTCCATTTTGATCGAAGACCAGATAATCCTGCCCCACCGAACAGGTCTTTATATGTGGCACAGATAGATTGGCGCGGTCAGTCAGTGAAGCCAACAAACTGTGTCTTGGCAAATTCTTTTCGATGATTTCGAAAGTAGCCATCATCCCGGCGATGATCTTTTCTTCTTCAAGTTTTAGATCCTCATGGGTAATTGACAGATCATTCTGACGATAGAAGTTGATACTGAAGGGCAACTTTCGTTCCAGCACCCAGGCAATGATCTCAGGCAAGCCCTCGGCGTTACGCCCGCTGACAGTGATGGAAATATGGGGGGTCAAGCCACAGCTTTGCGCCAGTTCCACGCTTTCGGCCACGTCCCGAAAAGTGCCGCGCCCCCCGGCATAGGGACGTTGGACATCATGCCACTCGCCCAGGCCGTCGAGGGATATCATTAACCGGAGATCGAATGAGCGAAGATTGGCGATGATCCCTTCAGTAAGTAACGTGCCATTGCTGAGAACAACGCCATCAAGGGAGAAATTGTTTTGAGACGCCAGCTCTTGCGCGTATCCATGCAGTTCCCAGATCAGATCGGCGCGTAATAACGGCTCGCCTCCGGCATATTTGAGTTTGACGGTTTCATAACCGTGTACTCGCGCCGACCGGAAGGTCGCCTCCAACGCGGCGCGGCCGGTTTCGGGGGGCATGTCTTCACGCACATGCGGCAGGTAGCAGTAGGCGCAGCGCAGGTTGCAGCGGTCAGTTAAGTGGATCCAGGCAGCAAGTTGGAGGTTAGAGGTTGAAGGTTTACCCTGAGCCGCGTCGAGGGGTTGAAGTTCGGGCACTGCCAGGGGTTGGAGCAAACCGGCGGAGGCCATTTCTAAGACAGCACCAGTTTCTTCTTTGTTCAAGTAAAGTGATGCAATATCTTGTGGTTCTCTAAAACGCGCTAAAAGATCATGGGCCGGTTGGTTGAGTACCGCCAAAGGAACGACACCACCAGGAGCATACACCCCTTGCCACCCATCAGGGAGGGGGAAGGTTTGAGCATTGGCAGCCCGCCAAAAGCCGGTGAGGTCAGGAGACGCAAACTCGGCGCAGGGGGTGTAGGCGCAGGCACAGTCGCATTCGTAGCTTTTCACCATTTGCGAATCCAGGTTGGTTGCAACAATCACTAGAGGGAGAATTTGTGTTCGCATGCTCAAGCCTTTGCCTTCTCCCCTGAGCGAAATTTCATGTATAGCTTCGGCAACAGTGCTAATAATGATGCATGTTGTTTCTCTCGAACTTGAAGCTTAGTTTCTGCCTCACTCCAGGCTTTTTTTAGCGCGATAAACCATCTTTGTCGCGTTTCTGCCGGGAGCAGCATCATGATCCTTTCTAGTTTTTCGAACTCGCTTTCCAACGCCGCCGCTGAACGAAAGGTGGCATCTACCACAGCGCGGCCGGTTCCGGGGGTCATATCTTCACGCACATGCGGCAGATAGCAATAAGAGCAGCGCAGGTTGCAGCGGTCGGTGAGGTGCAGCCAGGCAGCAAGTTGGAGGTTAGAGGTTGAAGGTTTACCCTGAGCCGCGTCGAGGGGTTGAAGTTCGGGCACTGCCAGGGGTTGGAGCAAACCGGCTGAGGCCATGTCGAGAACGGCCTGGGTTTCTTCTTTGGATAGGTCAAGTGTCTCAATATTTTGATTCTGTTGAAAACGAGACCAAAGGGCATGAGCGGGGCGGTTGAGTACCGCTAAAGGAACAATACCACCAGGAGCAAAGACCCCTTGCCACCCATCAGGGAGTGAAAAGATTTCAGTACTGGCAGCCCGCCAAAAGCCGGTAATATCGGCAGTTGTATACTCGGCGCAGGGGGTGTAGGCGCAGGCGCAGTCGCATTGATCATTAAATTCAATGCTGTCCAGAGATTTGGGAGAACCGATAATAATCTTGGGCGACATTCCAAACATGATTTCCTCTTTCATTCCCTGTAGATAAAGGCTGTATCCAGGTAGAGATTGAGACGCTCGATGAAGTCGGGGTACAACTCAGCCAGTGTTAGCACGCTGCCCTTGCGCTCCACTTCCGTGTTCCCCCACTCCTGGATGAACCGTTCGCACCACTCCCTCTCATGCTCGGGATCCTTGAGTTGCCGCAACCGCTTGAATAAATGCCCCAAGTGCTGACGGAAACGGGCAACACCATAGCCTGGTTCCATGGCTAAACCTTTATAACCCTTGACGTAAAAATCCAAGGCTACGCCAAAATCACCAATCACATAACGATAAGCACCTTCTTCCAACTCGAGGAGATGCTTAAACACCGGGGCTTGGTAGATTCTCAGCTGTACTGCACTATAGCTTTCTATGCCCTCCCGAAATCGCTCAATATCATCTCTGCTTTCTCTTCTCGCTTTGGCATCAAGGCGACCCAGGCGATTGAGGGCTTCTGCCCGGTCGTCAACAAGAAAGGCCAACTCAGTCAGATTCTCCAATTCTTCCAAATGATTCCCTGCCCGTTGCGCAACTTGCACTCCCTCCACGGTATACCGCCGAGCTTGCGTCAATAACGACAAGCTTTCATCCGGATCATCCTTCCGCAAAGCCCGGTCATGCAAGAGACGGCCCATGCGCCGCAGCGCAGTGTGTTTTTCATCATCAAAACCATATTGATCGCATAAATCCAAACAGTCTTGGATATCCTTTTCAGCACGATGATCAAAATCAGCGCTGGCCTCGGTGCGCCCCTGGCTATAAAGTAAATCCGCAAGTCGCCGATGGGCTTCCCCACGACAATGCAAGGCCCTGGCCTGCCAAAGATAATCTCTCTCGTGATGAAATATTGATAAGGCCCGTGAATAAGCCCCTGTTGCCGCTGCCAGATCTCCTTTGAATCGGAGAATCTGCCCCAACGTATTCCACGAATAACCCATTTCCAACCGTGCTTCACGCGTACCGGCGCGTGTTGGTTTTCCATCACCATCTTCAATTCCCTCTAATTTTTCCTGACGAAGTTCTAAAGCAGCCTTTACTAGATATTCAGCCCTGACATACTCACCAATAAACACGTGAGCATAACCCATATCATTCAATATCGTAGGCAGAATCCCACTTCTTTGCTTTAGCGCTTCTGATCTTGCTTTCTCATACCATGTAATTGCTTCTTCGATATTTTCCATTCGACGGTATGTAAATCCGATTTCATAAAGCACTTTAGGCCGCATAGATTCGCAACGATCACATAAATTCAGGGCTTCACTCAGGATCTCTAAGGAATGGGCCAGATCATCCTGATACGTACAGTTTTGCAAACCTAGGAGAGCCTCGACCTGCTTCTGATGATCACCCTCCCGTTCTGCTATATCGCGAGCAATCGTCCAATATTTCTGTGCTCGTTTATAGTCGTAAATTCGAGCAGCGCGAGCGCCCAAATCGGCAGCAAATTGATATCGGTAGGATTGCCGAAGTTTCTTTATCCTATCCACTGATATTTCGGTAACAAGCAAATAATCCAAGGTGTGGGAGCGAGGCACATATTCATCGAGTCGCTGGGACGCTTCCTCCAGGTCAACGTCCAATAGATAAGTCAATTGTTCGGTACGCAGGTCGTCGGCAGTGGTTTCGTCTGGGGACTGGGCAATCAAATCGTCGTACCAGTTGCAGGCGATTTGGGCCAATTCGCGTCGAAACTCACCTGTACGATCGAAAGCTGGCCACAAATACGTTTGGACTAAGACTTCCATCTCATCATGGAGCTGCAAATAACCGTCGGGTCGAGACTTAACGAAGAGGAAACCTTGCTCTAACATGTAAATAAAGTCTTGGGGAGCATGACCACACAAGTCCAACACACCATTTTTCTCCAAACGGTGTAACAAGTCTGCACTGAAGCGGCGATTGAAATGAGCCATGAAAAGGATCGTTTGATGGATGGCTTCATCTAGCTCAGGATTACCAAAAATCCCCCGGCCCATTTCCCGTAGAGGGGCAATCATGGCCTCTTTGAACTCTTCTTCGGAGATATCCTGCAACTTCTGTGGCTCGCGCAGCAAATCACCGCGCAACCACTCGATAGCCAGTTCGATTAACAAGGGGTGACCGGCTGCTTTTTTACGAATAGCTTGAAGGACATCCTCAATATCATGCTTGGGGGCCAAGCCTCGGCTAATGAAATATTCGCTCGCCTCCTCCGGAGTAAAGCCAGCTAGAGGAATAGAATGTATAACCCCATTACCTCTCCAAAACTCCCGACTGGCGATAACAAAACGAAATCCTGGCAAGTTGCCAACCAGATCATTCATGATCCAGGCTCCTACCGGGTCGCGCTGGACACGCTCGAAGGTGTCTAGGAAGAGTACCGGTGTCGCTGTATCTGAGAGCCGTCGGCAATCATCCAGAAAAGTCTGATACATCTGTTCTCTCATCTCGTCGAGTGTTTCTCCACTGAAACCTGCTTGAATGCTGTCATTCAAAACCTGCCGCTTCTGATTGGACTCGGCGAAACATTCTCGACCTAACGCTTCTTCCAATAACATTGCAATGCGAGTCTGAACGCCATCAACACTGTGGTTAGCTGTGGAATACATGTCAATAATATCTCCAGGAATTATTAAGTTGGGTAATTCCAACTTAGATGCAGAGTTCAGCATCTCGCGCAACAACCAGGTTTTACCAATACCACCTGGCCCAGGGATGAACAAAACTCTGTATTCTTTTTCACCTCGAACAAAACAGCGAAACTCATCCAAGTGCTTTTCACGCCCAATAAATTTAGCTACAATCTCGGTGTTCATCATTTTTCTCTCCCAAGAACTCAAACTCATGATGGGACAAATACGTAGTCACAGAAACCAGCCAGATGGACAAACTACGCGCCATCCTTATGGCAAGTGTCTGTATTTTGTTCAGGAAGCCAGCTTTATCAAAGCCGACAACGCCGAGTATTTCAGGGATACGACATTAACAACAATTTGAATGCATTTCTCGAATCCATTTTCACAATGCACAATTCCACCAACTTATTCTGCGTTAGATATGGGGAACCCCCGTGTAAAACAATCATCTTTCACTCAAATTTGGCCCATTTTTATGAATCGTTGAGACCACCTACGCGAGCATCACGCACAAACTCCAGCAGTACTTCAAAATTTGCCTTAGTAACTAAGCCTGGTAAGTCTGGATCATCTTCCAACTCATGATATAGACGATCAATAGCAGAAGCGCGTAAATCAGGGTCGCGTTGGTGATATTCCCGCAAGCGCTGTTCCAATAGTTTGCGCAATTCGATTCTCTCTTCGGGAGATAATACATCGGGCACCAGATTCAGACAGGCCTGTTGATAAATCTCCTCGACGATATAAACGCCGCGATTATCACCGGCACGCTCGATCCAGTCTCGATAAACTCGCAGAGCAACCCGGCTCACTTGAGCATAGAGATTGGGTTGATGACGTCGAATATGTTCTCCTAAGATATGACGCAGAGTAGGATCCAACGCATAACCCTTGCGTTTGTCATCCCATAACACCAATTGAGTCGCCCGCAGGCGCGATAACACCTTCCCAAATTCTTCGCGCTCATAGCTTTCAAAAGAGTAAACGGTTTCCTTGAGAATCTCCCGCAGCATAATGACATCAAACTGGCGCACGAGCGCCAAGACGCGACAGGCATTGACGATTTCTTCATCCAGCCCATTGAAAGCAAATTTTTCCACGAATTCCTGCACCAACCCATCGCGCAAGTCCGGTTCGATGCGATCGAATTGCTCAGGCTTGGGCGTCTCGCCGGACTTGGCCATAGTATCCAAATACCGCAAGACAATTGTATCGGCAAAGGGATGTCCCTGTGTAATGCGGTGTACGGGCATAGTCAGGTCAGACAAGGGATATTGGCTGTTTCGCTCAAACAGATCTGCGGTGCTCTGGCGATCCCAGGTGCCCAGTTCCTGGCTGCGCAGGCGGCGGCGGATTTCGAAACGCTTCCAGCGTTGCGGTCTTCGGCCCGTCCATACAATCAGGCAACGTCCATTCTGAACCAGGGGGCCAATAATCCGCTCTTCGAGCCAATCTGCCACAGACTGGTCAGCGCGTTCGGTTTCATCGAAGAGCAATGCTACCGGTTGATCCTCGGTCAATTCCCCAATTAAACGCACAAACGCCCGAGACATAGTATTGAGTCCCAGGCGTTTTTCTTCCTCAGATTCGAACGCAATCTGACGATATTCCGTAATCGTCTGGCGCACTTGGTCCGCTTCATTCCCCAGATTTTCAAGAAGATCCTCCATCAAGCTGGCCAGATCAGCGCTATATTCGGCGGCGCGAGGATGCCGGGTAGAGTTGAAATCTACCGCCGCGTAGGGAATACGAGCATCATGACACTCGGAAACCAATAAGCGGATGAGCGTACTCTTGCCTATGCCCGGACCCCCATACCATTCATGCAGAGTCTGGAAAATCGACCCGTACACGCGGATGCGATCCAGCGCGGAACGAAATTCCTTGACTTGCTCCTGGCGATTTACCGGATGAACTGACCATTGATGAGTCATCAAATTGGGAAATGTCATCGCAACACCTCCTCGGCCCGCTGGCGGGCGCGTTCCCAGGTAGCCCTGGTGATTTTATCTTTTATAGCTCTTTCTCGTCGAAAATGCTCTGTAAATAATTCATTTCCCGCATAAAGTAACGCTCTGGGGCTACGCATCTCTTTGGCAAAATCCACCAACCATTCATCTATATGTTCTAAAGTCTGATCACATAATTCTTTTAACTCAAAGGGAGGCTCTGATCTTGATGCTTCAAGCCTGCACCTGTACAAAGATGCAAGATCCTCATAAGTCCAAGTGATCACTTGTTCAGAGAATTTGTCTAGTCTCAGAGAATCCATGCACATTTCTCTAATTTCAAAAGGCAAGAAGAATTTAAATATCAAACCAGGGGCGCCTATTAATTTTGACGCAGAGGCCAAGGAGTGAATCATATCAAATGCTGGCTGATAATCGTGCCGATCACCATAGTATTGAGGCTCATCCACATCATCAACTAGAACATATATGGACTTAAAACCAAGTAACAGACATAAACTTACGAGTTCTTCAAGTAATTCCACAACCGGAACATCGTTTTTGGAAATAGCAACCGGTTCTTCAATATCTAAAAAACCAGTCAATATTTTAATCGCTTGCTGGGCAATTGGCGGCATTGTGAAAGATAATACCTCAAGGCCTCCCTTAGCAACATCCAACAGTCGTTTTTCAGAAAAGAAATATCCAAACCCGGATACCTCTCCCAAAAAGCGATTTAAATCCCATGGATGGAAAACATTATATTCCCTAAGATACCAATTCAATAATTGTTGAGTATGTTCTTCCTGGAGGATGTCGTCTCTAAAAGCCTCATCACTGATAACCAAGGCTCTAAACAAACCCTTCACAATCAAGGTAATGATCTCCTCAACATGATAGCGTGGAACAACCTTTCTAGGATCGTGGTCAGCTCTCTCCAACACTCTATCGAATTGATTATAAGTGACTGCAAGGATGCGGTCGCCTCCAGTCTCTAGATTATAGTCGAAATTTCTTTGAAGCCTCAATCGTAGGGCAGTTTTTCCACCTCCTCGCCCAGCGAATATAAACCTGGGGCCTGGCATATCGGGTTTGCCCTCAATAACTCCAAAATATGGGAATTCCACAAATGCGCGCCCATCCTCGAGCAGAATATCCCTTTCTGCTCGTAAAAATTCCGGCTCAAAAGGATCTCTAAATTTATATGCCTCTAGCCACTCGCGGCGCGAATAAACCAATTCATCATTCACGATATTCCCAACTTATTCCTTTATTGCGGAAAGTTCACCCTCATAAAGAGAAAACAATAGCTGTCAAAAACAGTATCTTTAGTATAACTATTTTTTAATAACAAAGCAACAACCTTTTAGCCCTTCGTCGCGGCGAACGCCGGTTGAGTAACTCTGAGCAGAGACGAAGAGGGTATCGAAATCAAGTTTGCCGCTGTTCTGGGTTTCGATACACGCTTCTCAGCCTGCTTCGATGCGCACTCAACCGGCGAACGGTATTTCATCGTGGACTATAAGAAAACCCTGATCCCTTCATGACAATAAAGTTGATCCGATTATATCCTAAATATTTGGTTGATAACCTGACGATAATCCTGAGCATCTAACGTGCGACCAGTACCATAGCTTTTGTATGAAACCATGCTATTCTCCACTGCTTGGTACAACCATACCTCCTCAATCAGACTGCCAGGTGCCGTTGCGGCAATCATGAGCGGATGTAAATTAATTGGCTCCCCCACCCCTACTAACCAAAGGCGATGACTTTCTAAGGCAATATTGTTCATGAAGTTCAGAGATGGAAAAGAAAGCGTATCTCCCTGATACCAGGTACAATAGTGAGCGAAAGTGCTGCCATCCTTGGCGATTTGATCAACTTTAATCAAGTTCAAATCTTTACACAAGGCGTGCAGATCAGATAAAAAGTCGTGCGATGGGGGATCATATGAAGCAAGTAAGCGATCACATACATCTTCGGGTTGAGGCCCATCGTGGGCGGATCGATTTCTTTCTCCGTTGATCTCTGCCAGATAGTCAACATGACGTTGAGACCAACGATGGGCACTGCGAATCACAGGGTGGCGAATCCCAATCCCGGCACACATGCCCGGTAGTACATCCAGTGCATGACGCCATCTCCCCATGAACATACGCCGCATATCCAGCTTGGCGTGCTCTAGCCTCCTCAATGTATCTTGGCCTGTCTCTTGAACTACAAGCATAATTAATATGCTAGCAACGTAAGCTGTACAAGCTTCTACTAAATCATAGAGTTTCCAGATACGAACGTGCGAAAGACGTTCCCGAATGTAGGCCAGATAAGCGCGTGCGAGCGGCGCGGGCAACGCATGACGCAGCCAGTCGTCTGGCAAAGAATCGCCCTCAAGCCGAAGAAAGGCTTCTTGTTTGGCCGCGTTGTTTTCCAACATTAAACTGATTTGCTGTTTTTGCCCGAAATCATCGACCAATTTGATAGTCGCTTGATCTAGATCGTCAGCAGTTAAGCGATACTCTTCATGATCACCTTCGGAGTCTGCCACTCGACAGCGAATACGAACCATATAATCCCCTAATAAAATTAGGTGCCGTGGATTTCCATCGACGCGACGCGCCATTTCTTCCCCCATTTGTCCGCGCAATTCAGGCGCACAAATCGCATCCATGCTAGAGACTGCTCCGTTGCTACAAAACGTTAGTCGGCGAGTCAGGATTTCCTCTAAACCAGTTTCATCCAAACGGATCTCATGGATCGCCAAACGATCACGGCGTACTTTGTCAGCTGAAAAAAGGAAAGGAGCAGATTCCGTAGGTGCAAAAACTTTAAAAGCCAGATGGGGGGTGTTATTCATCAAGTTAAGGTTGGCAAGCAACGGAATCAGAATTGTTGCTACAGATAAGTAATCTCCCGCAGTCTCTGATATCTCGTCAAGTCCATCTAGCAACACATAAACTGCCGCGATGTTCAAATCAGTTAATAAATCAGTGAAACGCCCTAACCGATCCAGTGGAGAAACGCTAGCACGAGTGTGTAGAAATGATTTGATTTCCTGATCCGATAAACCAATCTGTTGTTTTGTATTCCCTGGAAGAGCAAAACCCATTGAGCCGCGCACGTTGTCGTAATAAGTTATCTCTGACCCCAAAATATCGCGCGCCTGTTTGTATTGACGAGGAGGAATATGAGTTGCAAAAAAAATGATGAATGACTGTAACTCTAATCTTCGTAGAGGATCCATAACATTGACACGTGCAACCAACTCCGGCTTAGCAATCAACATATCCACTAGCGCAAATGTGGCACGATACAATATTTCAGATACATGGGCCTCAACTAAAGCTGTTGGATAATAAGTAGCTCCCAACACATTCTCGAAGCGTGTGTGCTGAACAGGTAAAATGTATTTATCATCTTCATCAGGATACTCTTTCGAAAAGATCCCCTCCCAACAAAAATGAGCTAACATTAGACGAGTAGTTGACTTACCTCTTCCTTTTGGGGCAAAAATCAAACTGGATTTAGGATGAAAGGGATGGCCCATGATTTCATCAAAACCATCTGGCTTAACGAAGGTTTCATGAAGGAAATCTGTGGCGTAGGAGGCTTCACCCTTCGCCTCAGTTGTCTCAAAGGGGTTTCGCACAAATCCAAAAGATTTCAACCAGGTTTCAATTGGGATCACAAATCATCCAACTTCTTGCACTATATAACCGTACATCTATTCTACCCTAGAATACACCAAAAACGGATTTCCCCTTCTTTCCTCCCCCACCGTGGTTTCGCCCATGTGACCAGGGAGGATGCGCACATCGTCGGGCAGGGTTAGCACTTGCTCACGGATCGACTTGATTAATGTATCATAATCGCCGCTGGGGAGGTCGGTGCGGCCAATGCTATGATGAAAGATGACGTCCCCGGCAAAAAGGACCCCCTCGCGTCGAGCGGAGTGAGCGTCGGCGAACGCAGTCGAGACGGCATGTTCGCGCTTCGACTGCTCTTCGTTCCGCTCTGCGCGAGGGTCTTCGCGTCGAGCGGAGTGAGTTTCAGCGAACGCAGTCGAGACGCCGTGTTCGCGCTTCGACTGCTCTTCGTTCCGCTCAGCGCGAATGTCGGCACAGTAGAACATCACATGACCAGGCGAATGGCCGGGGGCATGGCGCACTTCGAATTGATAAGCCCCCAGGCGCAGGATCTGCCCGTGGGCGAGATCAATGGTCGGTTCGGGGCCGGGGTCATCAAAGGGGATGCCAAAGAGGGCCGCGCCGCCCAACGCTCGCCAGAGGGGGTAATCCTCAGGGTGCAGGGCTACCATTGGGAGCGGGTCGCAACCGTCCGCCACACCCGCCGCGCCGCCAAAATGGTCGAAATGCGCGTGCGTGTACCATAGATGGGCAATGCGCCAATCCCGCTTTTGGGCTTCGGCTAGGATCTTATGCCCATCCCAGGCCGGGTCAATCACGGCGGCTTCTTTGGTTTCGGGGTCGCCAATCAGGTAGGCATTGGTAAAGGCAGGGCCAAGAGTGAAAGAGTAGATTTCAAGCATGTCCTCCATTATACCCGCGCTTTATCACTTGGAATCGCCATCGAAGCATGTTAAACTAATTGGACGCGGGTTACGCGGATAGACACGGATAAAAACATGCAATCGGTATTGGCCAACAAAATCTTGAACTGTTCGATCAACTGGCCGTTTTCATGAGGATCCCGGAATACCGGAAGAAAACTCATGGTTTTCCGGCCTCCTTATGAAAATTTGGCATTCAAGCTACTATTGACCCTTACAAAAAAACATGGAAATCCGTCGAATCCGTGAAATCCGTGTCCTACAAATTAGACACGGAGGCAGTGAATGGCAAATTACCCCCCCGAACCCTTCCGCATCAAAGTTGTTGAACCCATCAAAATGATCGCACGCCCGGAACGGGAAGCCGCTCTCAAGCGCGCCGGTTACAATGTCTTCGGCTTGTTGGCTGAGGAAATTTTCATCGACCTGCTAACCGATTCCGGAACCGGCGCGATGAGCCAGCATCAATGGTCGGCCATCATGGAAGGCGATGAATCGTATGCCGGGGCACGCTCCTATTTGCGCCTGACGGAAACCATGAACGAGATTTTTGGTTTCCGTTTTTTCGTGCCCACACATCAGGGGCGCGCTGCCGAAAATATCCTCTGCGCGGTGCTGCTCAAAGACGGGCAATACGTTCCCTCGAATATGCACTTCGATACCACCGAGGGCAATATTCGCGCTCGCGGCGGGCGCCCCACCAATTTAGTGATTGATGAGGCTTTCGACCCCGCCGCGCAGCACCCCTTCAAGGGCAACATGGATTTGGGAAAGTTACGCGCCTTCATTGAGGATGTGGGTGTGGAGCAAATTCCTTTCGGGATGATTACCATCACCAATAACGCCGGGGGCGGGCAGCCAGTCTCGATGGCGAATCTTAAAGCCGTGGCGGCGCTCTATAAGGAGTATGGCATTCCTTTCTTTATCGACGCTTGCCGCTACGCCGAGAATGCCTATTTCATCCAACAGCGTGAGCCGGGTTATGAGCACAAAAGTACCCTGGAAATCGCCCGCGAGATTTTCGCCCTGGCCGATGGCGCCACAATGAGCGCCAAGAAAGATGCTATTGTCAATATCGGCGGATTTTTGACGATGAACGATGAAGCGCTTTTCCAGCATGTCAAGAACGAGTTGATCTTGCGGGAGGGTTTCCCCACCTATGGCGGTCTGGCCGGGCGCGACCTGGATGCGATGGCGGTGGGGCTGCGCGAAGGCCTGGATGAAGACTATCTGGCCTATCGGTTGGGACAAACCGCCTATTTGGCGGAAGAATTACTTGCAGCAGGCGTCCCGGTCGTCCAGCCGCCCGGTGGACACGCCGTTTATCTTGATGCCGGGCAATTGCTGCCACATATTCCCCAGAAAGAGTATCCTGGTCAGGCACTGGCCGTGGAGATGTATCTCGAAGGCGGCATTCGCGGCGTGGAACTTGGCTCGGTGGCTTTCGCCTACCCTGATCCGGACACCGGCAAGATCATTCATCCTAAGCTGGAACTGGTGCGCCTGGCCCTGCCGCGGCGGGTGTATACCCAAACCCACATGGACTATATCGTGCGCACCTTAGGGAGCATCAAAGCCCGCGCCGAAGCGATCAAAGGCTACCGCATCACCTACGCCCCGGAGTTGCTGCGTCACTTCACGGCACAATTCGAGCCGATTTAGTTTCCACCGTGGAGTGCGCAAAGAACACAGCTTTTTTTCTCCGCGCTCTCAGCACACTCTGCGGTGAATTTAGGATAGCGCTATAATGACCCAACAACGCACCATTACTGCCGAAGACCTGTATCAGTTCGAACTGCTCTCCTCGCCGCGCATTTCACCGGATGGGAAGCATGTCGTTTACGCCCAGCAGCGGGTGGATGTCAAGACCGAAAAGAAATTCAGCAATTTATGGATTGCTTCACTAGATGGGCAGGCGCGCCAGTTCACCTTTGGCGATCAAAGCGATCTTTCACCGCGCTGGTCGCCGGATGGCAAGACAATTGCCTTTCTTTCTAACCGTGGAGATGAGAAGCAAGCCCAAATCTACCTGATGCCTTTCGAGGGCGGCGAAGCGCGCCCCCTGACCGAACTCAAAGGCGAAATTAACCTACTCGAATGGTCGCCTGATGGAACACAGTTCGTCATCCAGTTCCGTGCTAAAGACGCCGAAGCGATTGTCCGCGAGGAAGACGAGCAGGCGGCCAAGCTGGGTATTGTCGAGCGCCATTACGAGCGCATTTTCTACAAATTCGACGGCTATGGATTTTTGCCCCATGAGCGCTGGCATATCTGGACGGTGGAGGCGGCAACCGGCGAAGCCCGGCAACTCACCAAAGGAGAAACCTTCGATGAGATCGAACCAGCCTGGTCGCCCGACGGCCATTGGATTGCGTACACATCGAACCGCAACCCCGACCCCGACATGGCACGCGGCGACACCGATCTCTTCGTTATCCCGGCGGCGGGCGGCGAGGAACGCCAAATTGCAACCGGCTCTGAAGTGCGTCTGCCCAGCTTCTCACCGGATGGTAAATGGATCGCCTATATCGGACAGCGCGACTACACGCAGTGGTGGCAGAACAATGATGTCTGGATAGTGCCCTTTGACGGCACTTCCCCACCGCGCAACCTGACCGCCGGGTTCGACTTCACCGTAGACACGGCCAGCATCAATGATCTCAATTTCGGCCACCTGCTGCAACCCCCGGCCTGGTCGCCAGACGGCCAGACGCTTTACTTTCAGGCCAGCCAGCACGGCAGCAACCCACTCATGGCGGTGGATGCATCCAACGGCGAGATGCAAACCGAAATTGGCGGCAAGGGTTTCGTGGGAGGGTTTGACTTCGACCGCCGCGGCAAGAGGCTGGCCTATTTCTTCGGCACGATGACGGATCCGGGACAGATTTTTGTGCAACCTGCCAGGGGGCAGGATTCAACCCAGGTCACGCGCACCAACACCTGGTTGCAAGGTGTGGATCTCGGCTCAATGGAGGAGATCTGGTTCAAGGGGAGTGACGCGAACGACCTCCAGGGTTGGATCTTAAAACCCCCGGGCTTTGACTCGTCACAAAAATATCCCTCCATCCTCGAAATTCACGGCGGTCCGTTGGCGATGTATGGCGAGTTCTTCATGCACGAGTTTTACGATCTCGCCGCCCAGGGCTACGTGGTTTATTTCAGCAACCCGCGCGGCGGGCAGGGCTATGGCGAAGCACATGCCAAAGCCATTTGGGGTGATTGGGGCAGCACAGACTATGAAGACCTGATGCGCTGGGCCGATTATATGGCCGCGCAACCCTATATTGATACCGAGCGCATGGGCGTTACCGGCGGCAGTTACGGCGGCTATATGAGCTTATGGATCATCGGTCACACCGACCGCTTTAAGGCTGCCGTACCGCAACGCGTGGTGAGCAACTTCGTCAGCATGTGGGGATCAAGTGACCTGAACTGGATCTTCCAGCAGGTGCTGGGGGACAAGCCGCCCTGGGAGGATCTGGAACGTTATTGGAAGCACTCACCGATGGCCTACATTGGCAATGCCAAAACGCCAACCCTGTTGATCCACAGCGAACACGATCATCGCTGCCCCATCGAACAGGGCGAACAAGCCTTTGTAGCACTCAAAAGGCTGGGGGTAGATACCGAGATGGTACGCTTCCCCGATGAGCCGCACGGCCTCTCGCGCACAGGCCGCACCGACCGGCGGATTTCCCGCCTCCATCACATTTTGCGTTGGATGGACAGGTACTTGAAATAAAGAACACCGAACAGATGGTTGCTTTGCGGCCATCTGTTCGTATTAAAAGATTGCATAATGACTGATTTTCTTAATAGCCTGGGTTTGCACTACCACCCTAACATCATCACCATTATTGGGCTGTTGATCGCAGCCGCGTTTTTAGGTAGCAAATTGTTCCAGCGCTTCGGTATACCCCAGGTAGTTGGCTTCATTGTCATGGGCGTACTGATGGGGCCATCGTTTCTTAACATTGTCCCCCTGGAATTAACAAAAGAGTTGACCTTCATCAGCGAGTTAGCTTTGGGCTTAATTGGCTTCGATATGGGCAGCCATCTGCGCTTTCGTGATGTGCGCAAAATGGGCGGCAGCATTCTTTTTATTTTGCTATTCGAAGCCCTGGGCACATTTGCACTGGTTTCCGCCGGAATTTACCTGCTCACCCAATCGCTGCACACCGCCCTGATCTTTGGCGCGCTTTCATCGGCAACCGCTCCGGCAGCCACGGTAGACGTACTGGCCGAATATAAAGCCAAAGGCCCCCTGACAACCTGCCTGTTGGCCGTGGTCGGGCTGGATGATGCTTTATCGCTGGTGCTCTACAGCATTGCCGCGGCGCTCACCGAAACGATCTTGTCCGGCGCCAGCTCACCAACCTTGCTGCAAATGCTGGAACTGCCCCTCTTCGAGATAGGCGGCTCGTTGATACTAGGCGTAGGTGCGGGCTTGATTCTCAACCGCATTATGTACCGCATGAAAAGCCTGCACGACTCGATGGCGATATCAATTGGGTTCGTGTTCATCTGCGTCGGGATTTCTGAAGCGGTTGGGCTTTCGTTGATTCTAACAACAATGGTAATGGGGATGACGGTAGTCAACCGCGCGCCCGAACATGGCAGATATATCCGTTTTACCATCGAGCAGGCCGGGCCGGTTATTTATGTACTTTTCTTTGCGCTGGTCGGGGCGCGCTTCCAAATCAATCTTCTTCCCCAAATGGGTCTGATCGGCATCGCCTATGTGTTATTGCGCAGTTTTGGCAAATACAGCGGCGCATGGATCGGCGGCACATTGGGCAACGCGCCGCCCCAGGTGCGCGATAACCTGGGTTTGGGGCTGCTCTCGCAGGCCGGGGTTGCCATTGGCCTGGCGCTGGCATCTTGCGACCGCTTTGTCCCCCTGGGCAGCGAAGGAGAAGCCCTGGGGGCATTGATTATCAATGTCATTACAGCCACAACCTTTTTGGTACAAATTATCGGCCCTATTGGCGTAAAATTTGCCATTCGGCGCGCCGGCGAAATCTGTGACTCGTCTACGCAACAAAATGGTTGGGCAGCAGACTAGCAGCTCTGCGCCACAGCGATGTGGCTGCCTTCGGAAGGTTAATGAACACCAACCCAGCACCAAATACAATGGTCGAGTTGGCGCAGGCACAATCCCGGTTAGACTTGCGATATAGGTCTCTGGGAATCCCCGTGGTGGGTATCTGCATTTGGGGGTATGGGGGGGGTCACGACAGTTCCCAAAGAGCCTACGATATTTTGAAACTTTAGGAGCCGGAGTAGCGTATAATAGCTAGAAATAAGATGACAGTCACAGGCCTGTGACTGTCATCTGAGACGAATGATTATACGGAGGTAAAAATGGCTGATGTCATTGATTATCAAATATTCGGCGACGATCTGCAACTCGTAGAAATTGAACTCGACCCCGGTGAGGGCGTGCGCGCCGAGGCCGGAACCATGACCTACATGGAAACCGGCATTGAAATGGAAACCGGAACCGGCGGTGGCCTGTTTAAGGGTTTCAAGCGCATGGTCACCGGTGAGAGCTTTTTCATCACTACCTTCTTGAACAATGCTCAAGGAAAATCGCACGTCGCTTTTGCAGCTCCCTACCCCGGCAAGATTGTGGCTTTCGACCTGGATCAATTCAACGGGCAAGTGCTTTGCCAGAAAGACTCGTTCTTATGCGCGGCACAAGGCACGGAAATCGAAGTTGCCTTCACCAAGCGCCTGGGAGCAGGTTTCTTTGGTGGCGAGGGCTTCATTTTGCAGCGCCTTGTCGGCGATGGGATGGTCTTTGTTCATGCGGGCGGTACAGTCATTGAGAAAGACTTGGCCGAAGGCGAAACTCTGCGTGTGGATACCGGCTGTATCGTGGCTTTTGATACCAGAGTAGATTACGACATTCAGTTCGTGGGGGGCTTTAAAAATGCGCTCTTCGGGGGTGAGGGTCTCTTCCTTGCCAAGCTGACCGGCCCCGGAAAAGTGTATCTACAAAGTTTGCCCTTCTCGCGGTTGGTAGACCGCATCAAACGCGGCATCAGTTTTAGCCAAACCGGCGGCGAACAAACCGGTGTGGCCGGAATTGGCGGTGACATTCTCAAAGGGATTATTAGCGGGTAGATCAAAAATGAGTGGCAGCGTTTTGCTGCCACTCATTTTTTGTAAGACTTCGCCGCCTGCCACAGTTCTTCCATCTCATCCAATGACATATCCCCCAATTCACGGCCCTGTGCATGGGCCGATTGTTCAATGAATGAAAAACGCGCCCGAAAACGCTGATTGGCTTCTCGCAGGGCGCTTTCAGCATCAATTTTTAACCAACGCGCCAAATTGACTATCGCAAAAAGCAAATCACCCACTTCGGATGCGCGGGCATCATCATCGGGGGCGGTGCGAATTTCTTCGATCTCTTCACATATCTTATCCATCACTCCCGAAATATCCGGCCAGTCAAAACCCACCCGCACGACGCGTTTTTGGTAGGTCTGCGCCTGCGTCAGGGCTGGCAGGGCATTGGCAACTCCATCCAGCAAACCTTTTTTATCATCACCGTTGGCCTTGCGTTCAGCGGCTTTCAGACGCTCCCAATTCTGGATCACGGCATCAGGGTCATCTAAATCTACCTCGCCAAACACATGGGGATGCCGCCGTACCAGTTTTGTGTGAATGCCATTAATCACATCCGCCATCGAAAATTCACCATATTCACTGGCAATCTGAGCGTGCAGCACTACCTGCAATAATAGGTCGCCAAATTCTTCGGCCATTGCGGCGGGGTCATCATTGTCGATGGCTTCGGCGACTTCGTAGGCTTCTTCGAGTAGATTGGGGCGCAGCGATTGATGATCTTGTTCACGGTCCCAGGGACAGCCCTCCGGGGCGCGCAAATGCGCCACCAACTCCTGAAATGCTTCCATCGATGTAGCCGGGCCAAGCGGGGGCAAATAGAGTGTGGTCAGCGGGCCAATATACGCGCTGCGGTCAATTGCGTGCAAAGGCAAATCTTCAATCAGCTCAGCATCCGAACCGGCGCCATGCACCAGGCGAACGGGATGCTCATCGGGATAAACTGCCATGAGGGTGATTTTTACCTCGGCAGCGATCTGACGATCGTAAATTTGGGCGATCAGGGCAGGAGTATCGGGAGGGAAGGGAGGGTGATGCCCGCGAACGATGCTTAGCGCATCCACGAGGGCGGTATGCGGCAGAGGATCCAGCCCCAGGGCAGAGAAAGTCGGCTCGAGGAAACTGAGACCCGCCACGAGTAAGCAAGGAATTTCAAGCGCTTTGGCCTGGCGGAGGATCTCCGGGCCGGTCGCTTCTGCAATATAGGGATGCCCTGGGACAGCATAAATCACCCCCGCAGGGCGTTGCCCCAGCGTGATGATCTTCTCAACTATTTGCTGATATACCTGTTCGAAAGAATCCGATTCCTGATAGAAATTATCGAAGGTATGCACCCTCAGCGTATTTGGAAAACCGGCGATAACCGGGTGCTGGCGCGTACGCAGGTAGATTTCGGGGGCTGTTTCAAGGATGTGCCAGGCTTCACGCGTAATCAAATCTGGGGAGCCAGGGCCAAGACCAAGGAGGGTGATACCAGCCATGTTTGATCCTTTAAAAACTTACCGCAGAGGACGCGGAGGACGCAAAGGTTTGAAGCTTTGCATTCTCGGCGATCTCCGCGGTAACGATGCCAGTAGACGAGTATGATTAACGCTTGGTGTAAGTAGGGGCCTTGCGGGCGCGCTTGAGACCAGGTTTCTTGCGCTCTTTTTCGCGTGAGTCGCGGGTCAAGAATCCGCCCTTTCGTAGAGCGGGCTTAACATCGGGGTTCATTTTGAACAGCGCTCTTGCCAAACCAAGCTGCACAGCATCGGCCTGACCGGTAACGCCGCCGCCATGGACCAACACACTGACATCAATGGAACCACGCTGCCCAATCATCTCCAGGGGAGCGATAACGCTTTTCGCATCTCCTAAGCGGGGGAAATACTCTTCCATGGATTTCTCATTGACGAAAAATTGACCGGTTCCGCTCATCACACGCACGCGGGCCGTGCTTGCCTTGCGGCGTCCGATTCCTTCATAATATTGATTAGCCATAATTACTCCTCACTCGAAGGTAAAACTTCTTCGATGGGTTTTGGTGATTGAGCCTCATGGGGATGATCGGGGCCAGGGTAGACGCGCAATTTCGTCATCAGTTTGCGCCCATAGCGATTATGAGGCAACATGCCCCAAACAGCTCTTTCGATTACACGTTCGGGGTTCTTCGCCAGCAGGTCGCGCAGGTTGATGGATTTCAAACCACCGGGACGGCCACTGGTGCGATAGTACATTTTATCTTCCAGCTTATTGCCGGTAACGCGAATCCGTTTGGCGTTGACCACTACCACGTAATCGCCAAGATCCACACCGGGGGTAAACTCAGGCTTGTGCTTCCCCAGCATCACTGTGGCAATTTGCGTTACCAAGCGCCCGAGGGTTTTGTCATTGGCATCCACCAAGACCCACTCACGAGTAATATCTTCTGGTTTTGGGTAAAACGTTTTATACACGGTCTTACACTCCGTATTTATTTTTTCAGGCAGAAATATCTACCTGTTTTTTGAGCACTTGTAACTACTCCGACCTTGTCACACGGGGAGACAAAATTTTGGGGATGTGACTTCGTTCAGGTATTTACACTTTGTTATTCTCGCGAGTACTGCACTGAATATAACGAAAGCCCTTGTGCGGGCGCTAACCCTTGAAGGATTGCGCTAGGGGGACTTTCTAAGGGTTGACGAATTTCTTCCAGACTGCGAAACCCTTGACCTACCATCACCTGCACATGAACCAACCTGCGAACCATGTGGTAGAGGAACGCATTGGCGGTTATCTCAAAGAATAGATAATCATGGGAATGATGCCAGCGTGCGGTGATGACTTCTCGGACCGTGCTGCCATTCTTACGCATGGGGCTGCCAAAGGCCGCAAAATCGTGTACCCCAACAAAGAGATCGGCAACATCTTGAAGCCGGTCTAAATTGGGGGCAGGCCAGATTCGCCAAGCATAGCGCTCTTCTAAGGGATTGCGCACCGGATCACACAACAATGTATACCTGTAATTGCGCGAGCAAGCGTTGTAGCGTGGGTGAAAATCAGCAGCGCACTCGGCAATCTGCCGTACCGAAGCATCAGCAGGAAGCAAGGCATTAAGCGCATTTTTGAGATCATCCACCGGATGACGCCAATCCAAATCGAAGGCAGCTACCTGCCCATCGGCGTGCACACCTGCATCGGTTCGTCCAGCCAGCAGAATGCTACTGCCTTCCCAATTTAGCTTTTCCAGCGCTTCTTCAACGACACCTTGAACTGTGCGGGCATCCAACTGTCGTTGGGAGCCATGGAAGTTCGTGCCATCGTAAGCGAGAATAATTTGGTAACGTGCCATTTGTCAGTATTCAGTGTACAGTATCCGGTTTTCTACTGCCTACTGATAACTGTTTACTGAACATTGATTACTCTTCAACTAGCTCTAAAACAACCATTTCAGCCGCGTCGCCTTGACGGGGGCCTAATTTGATCATACGGGTGTAACCACCCGGGCGGCTTTCGTAACGCGGCGCAATTTCATCAAACAATTTGGTGACAATTTCTTTATTGCCCAGTCGGGCTACCGCTAAACGACGTGCATGCACTGCACCGGCGCTTTCGGCATTGTTGCCACGTTTTGCCAGGGTGATGAGTTTTTCCGCCGGACGGCGAATGCTTTCAGCTTTGGCACGTGTTGTTTGAATGCGCTCATTCTCAAATAACTGCCTGATCATCGTCCGGCGCAAAGCCGATCGTTGGCCCTTGGTGCGGCTTAATCTATGACCTGCTACTTTATGTCGCATTTCTGCTTACTCCAATTCAAGGCTGTCAAGGATACCGTCGAGGGCATAGCCTTTTTCGACCATTTTATCTCTCAACTCGATCAAACTCTTGACGCCAAAATTCCGTATGGACAAGACCGCATCATCGCCCTTATCCATCAACTCAATAATCTCACCAATGTTCGTAATACCGGCGCGTTTCAACGAATTGAACACTCGCACCGATAGATCCAGATCTTCAATAGGGGTTTCGATGATTTCGTCGCCGAGGCCTTCTTCCTCGACGTGTTCTTCGACCATAGCTGCCAGCGATTCTGCGCTTACGCCTGCCAAATGCTGTAAATGCTCCATGAGCAATTTTGCACTGGTGCTAAGGGCAGCTTCTGGCTCAACGGTGCCATCGGTCCAGATCTCCATGGTTAGCTTGTCATAATTTGTGCTTTGCCCTACCCGAGCAAAACCGACATCGTAATTCACACGCTGCACTGGGTTGTAAATGGCATCAACAGGCAATTCGCCAATGGGTAACCGACCAGTGCGGTCATCTGCGGGGGAATACCCCCGCCCGCGCTGCACGGTCAACTCAATTTCCAGCGGTGCATCGCGATCATCCACCGTAAAGAGATAAAGCTCTGGGTTGATGATCTCAACATCCGAGGGCGGGATAATGTCCGCAGCAGTGACAACGCCCGAACCATGCACTTCCAGATGCATCCGAGCTGTATCGGCTTCATGGAGTTTCATGCGCAGTTTTTTGATCTGCAACATGACATGGATAACGTCTTCGCGCACACCCGGAATATCGCGAAATTCATGGTGAATGTCCGCGATACGGATAGATGTCACTGCGGCGCCATCCAAAGATGACAGCAAAACCCGCCGCAGGGCGTTTCCGAGAGTGAGACCATAGCCGCGCTCTAGCGGGCTAATCGCGTACTTGCCGTAATTGCGAGACTCGGCCTCACGCTCAATCTTAGGCGTCACTATATTACTTATTCCCAACACCGTTCACCCCTTCCGTAGTTCAACATACGAGGTTTTGTGTCGTTCCAGTATTTCACGATTGATTTACCGCCGTGAGTAGTACTCAACAATGAGTTGCTCATTCAGGTTGCCATCAATTTCAAGGCGCTCAGGCAAACGAACCACCTGACCTGAGAGCAATTCCACATCGCGATTTACCCAATCGGGCACTGTGCGTTCAGCAGCTTCGGTGCGCATCTCTTTGAAGTGCGTGCGCTTGCGAGAACCTTCACGTACAGCAATTTGATCACCAGGTGAAAGCAACATCGAGGGCACATCTGTTCGGCGTCCATTGACGTTGAAATGTCCATGTGTAACCAGCACGCGTGCTTGCGTGCGGCTGCTGGCATAACCCATTCGATAAATCACATTATCCAAACGCGATTCCAAGATTTGAAGCAAGTTCAAACCCGTCAGACCACGGCGTTGAAGGGATTCTTCGTAATAGCGACGGAACTGTCGCTCCATAACGCCATAGACCCGGCGAGCTTTTTGTTTTGCCCGTAACTGGCGAGCGAAGTCCGACTCGCGGCGTCGACGGAACTGAGCTGTTCGCCCATGTTCTCCAGGGGGATAGCCTCGGCGTTCGAAAGAGCACTTTGCAGAGTAGCAGCGCGCGCCTTTCAGGAAGAGCTTTTCGCCCTCACGCCGACAAAGTTTACATACGGGCCCACGATAACGTCCCATAATTCATTCCTTTATCTGTATGATTCCTTGCTCATCATCACTCATGAATGAACATCAATATGACATTCGATGAATGATAAACATTAATACTAAACGCGGCGCTTCTTCGGAGGCCGACAACCATTATGCGGCACAGGGGTTTTGTCTGTGATGGCCGTAACCTTCACACCCATAGCCTGCACCGCACGAATGGCCGCCTCGCGACCACGTCCAGGGCCATTGACATAAAGTTCTGCTTCGCGCAGTCCCATATCCATGGCTTGCTTGAGAGCATGTTCAGCAGCCAAGCGAGCCGCGTAAGGGGTACTTTTGCGAGAGCCTTTCAGCCCCATAATTCCAGGGCTGCCCCAGCAAACCGTGTTTCCTTGCGGATCGGTCACTGTCACAATGGTATTGTTGAACGTCGCATAAATATGCACCTGCCCAGAGGACAAAGTGCGCTTTGTTTTTCGTGCGCCCTTCTTACGGCGCGTTGTACCTTTTTTAGCCATACTACCTCGCACTCAAGTCGTGATTTGGTTTTGAGCTATAGGCCAGGATATTCAGTTTACAAACCGATCAGCCACGGGGGAGGAAGACCCCATTCGGTCGGAAATCTGATATCGCGGCATTTTGCGCGATCTTAAAGAGAAGTTTGCTTTACGAGCAAACAATTTCTCTTACAATCGCAAATTATTTCTTGGCAACACCACGGCGGCGACCACGTCCTGCGACAGTCTTCTTGGGGCCTTTGCGAGTACGCGCGTTTGTGCGCGTGCGCTGACCACGCACCGGCAAATTGCGCCGATGACGGATGCCGCGGTAACTGCCAATTTCAATCAGACGCTTGATGTGCATCTGAACTTCACGGCGTAAGTCACCCTCAACTTTGTAAGATTGGGTGATAGCTTCGCGCAAGCTGGCAACTTCTGCATCCGTTAAATCTTTTACACGGGTATCAGGGTTGATGCCCGCCGTACTAAGAATTTCATTGGAGCTTGGGCGGCCAATGCCATAAATATATGTTAGAGCTACTTCCACGCGCTTATCACGCGGTAAATCTACACCTTCGATACGTGCCATGTCATTTTATCCCTGTCGCTGTTTGTGTTTCGGATTCTCGCAAATTACGTATAATCTGCCTTTTCGCTTTACGATCTTGCACTTCGCGCAGCGTTTTTTTACCGATGCGGATACTTTCATACATGCCTCTCTTCCAACCAGCCTCCAAGGCTTTCTCATACAGCCAAAGCCTTGATTATACTAGCCTTTCTTAATTCAGTCCATGACTTTCTTCAAACGGCGTCAAAATCAATGGGCCGTTCTCGGTCACAGCCACCGTATGCTCAAAGTGAGCGGTTAAGGATCCATCGGCTGAGACAACCGTCCATTGATCGGGTAAGACGCGCGTCCGATAGGTTCCAACTAACAGCATAGGCTCAATGGCCAAAGTGACACCTGGTTGCATCACCATGCCACGCCCTGCCCGGCCATAATTGGGCACCTGCGGCGCTTCGTGCATCTGACGGCCAACGCCATGTCCGCTATATTCACGCGGTACATGATAACCGTATTTCTCAACGTATTTTTGTATTGCCGCCGAAATATCGCCAATGCGATTGCCAGATTGCATTTGCTCAATGCCAACATAGAGCGCTTTTTCGGCAACGGTGAGCAACTGCTGAGCATCTTTCGATATTTCGCCCACACCCGCCGAAAATGCCGAATCGGCAATAAAACCTTCAAAGGTCGTTCCGCAATCTATTGAAACAATGTCACCCGACTGAAGCGCCTGCTTGCCCGGAATTCCGTGTACCAATGCTTCATTCACGCTGATCGTCAGCGTCGCCGGGAACGGATACGGGCCTGGGTACCCTTTGAAGGTAGGTTCACCGCCATGCTCTCGAATGATTTGTTCTGCAGCAGCATCCAACTCGGCTGTTGAAATACCGGGCTTGAGCATATCGTGAACCGTCTTCAATGCCAGAGCGTTAATACGCCCTGCCTGGCGCATGATCTCAATTTCTTCGGGTGTTTTTACGACCACACTACGCTGCCAAACCATCTCTCTATCCTATTCAACACCTAAGGCGGCTACTATTGCATTAAAAACAGCTTCGACAGATTGATTGCCATCTATTTCGAGTAATACGCCAAGTTGTTGATAATAATCGATCAACGGCTGTGTTTGTTCAGCATACACACGCAAACGCTGTGAAACTGTCTCAAGCGTATCGTCTTCACGTTGATAAAGTTCAGAACCATCAATATCGCATACGCCCTCTATTTTGGGCGGCTTAAACATCAAATGGTAAATATGTCCTTCAGCGCGGCATGTGCGCCGTCCCGTCAGGCGAGCAATCAGAACATCATCTGGCACGAGAATGCATGGAACGGCATCCACGCGTCCCTGGGTAAGATCACCCAACATTGCATCGAGCGCTTCGGCCTGAGGCGCTGTGCGGGGAAATCCATCTAACAAGACACCATTCTGACAATCGGGGCGGCTCAAACGAGCGCGGATCATGCCTATTGTTATATCATCGGGAACAAGTTCACCGCGATTGATATATCCTTCGGCTTTTTTTCCTAGGTCAGTTTGCCCGCGCAGATTCTCACGAAATATGTCGCCCGAAGAAATGTGCGGCACACCTAACTTCTCAGACAACATTTTCGCTTGCGTGCCCTTCCCTGCTCCGGGAGGGCCAAGCATCACAATATGCTTAGCCATAATGCCCTATCTCTTTAGCGAACCAGCAGGGTTTCGTCGTATCCATGCAGTTTGAGTTCTGCATCAATATTGAAGAAGGTATCGCGCACGACACCGACGACGATCAGTAAGCCTGATGAGGTCACTAACAGGGTGCCCGCATTATCTCCTAATGGGAGGACTAGCCCAACCAAGAATGGCATGATGGCCACAGCCCCCAGGAAAAACGCGCCTGGGAAGGTAATGCGCCGCAACACCTTTGTGAGGTATTTTTGCGTCGGTTCTCCACGGCTGACACCTGGAATTTGCGCGCCAGAGCGTTTGAGATTTTCGCCGTAATTCTGTTGAGCGAAAAGCACATCGGTATAGAAAAACGCAAACCCAACTACAAAGAGGAAATAAATCAGCCAATACCAATCGCTGCCACCGCCAAAGACATTCTGCGTATTCACTGCTAAATTAGCAACCCAAGCTGTTTCCGAATCTACAAAGAAGCTGGCGATAATCGCCGGGAAGGTGAGTAGCGATTGGGCGAAAATCAATGGGATCATCCCCGCCATGTTGACACGCAACGGCAGGGTACCTTTCACAGGCATCGACATTCGACGCCCCACGCGACGACCAGGGTACATGACCGGGATATTTCGCTGCCCTTGTTGCACAATGACAATCACAAAGACAATCAATACCATCAAGATGATGGAAAACCCAACCAAAAGCCAGCGAGATTCGCTGGTCAGTAACTGCGCGAAATTCTGCGGGATGTTCGAAACAATACCTGCAAAAATGAGCAGCGAGAGACCCTGGTTGCGGATACCATACTCCGAGATCAATTCACCCAGCCATATGGCGAACATTGTTCCAGCAGTCATGCTAAAAATAATCGCCAGCGAAGGCAATAGCGCGCTGCCCGAAAATCCATAGTTATCGATAATCGGAACGCCGCCAGCAAAACTGCTGAAAATGCGGATTTGCGAAACTGCCTGCAAAGCCGCCATGGGGACCGCCAAAATATAGGTCCACTTTTCCATCCATTTCTGGCCTTCGCGCGGGTCATCTTCCATGCGGCGCTGCAATGCCGGGATAACCGGCACCAGCAATTGCAAGATAATTTGTGCTGTAATGTATGGATATACACCCATCGCCATCACAGAGAAGTTAGACACCGTACCACCAGAGAGCAAATCCAAGATGCCCACCAGCGTACCCGCTGCCCCGCCACCAGAAATAATAGATGCCAGCGCAGCGCGGTTCACACCGGGAACAGGCACCTGGGCCGCTAAGCGGTAGATCACCATAATGCCCAACGTGATCAGTAATTTGCGTCGAATGTCTCGGGCTGTCCACAGATAGCGCCAAGCAGACCGCTTCATAATTGGCTCCTTGTTATTGATCTAATTGGTCTGATGCGTCGAATGGGTCTTATTAGCCAGATCATCGTAAACTAATCAGACTACTCAGACCAATCTAAAATTTCTACACTGCCACCGGCGGCTTCAATTTTTTGGCGCGCACCATCCGAGATACGATGCACACTCACTTTGAGCGCTTTTTTAATCTCACCTTCACCCAAAATAACAACCGGATTGCGTTCATCTTTCAGCATGCGGGCTTCGGCAAGCGTTTCAGGGGTAACCTGACTGCCTTTTCTGAATCCCTCAAGCTGGTAGAGATTGACCTCATTATAGATTACGCGATGGGGGGGCGTAAAACCACGCTTGAAGGGCAAGCGGCGGAAGAAGGGCAGGTTGCCGCCCTGATGCCACAGGGAGGTTCCACCACCCGCGCGAGATTTCTGCCCCTTAGTGCCTCGGCCAGCTGTCTTTCCCTGACCGGCAGAAATACCACGCCCAAGCCGCTTTCTTCGCTTCGTCGCGCCATCGTTTGGCTTCAACTCATGCAATTTCATCGGAATACCTATTCTTCAACCCGTACCAAATGGCTGACTTTGTCGATCATCCCGCGAATCACAGGGGTATCCTGCTGTTCTACGGTATGGTTCATACGACGCAGCCCCAGGGCACGGACCGTATTTTTCTGACGCTCAGAGTACCCAATCGGGCTTTTAACCAGGGTGATCCGCAGCGTTTTTTGTTTTGATTTTTTCTTCGCCATATCGCTATCCTCGGTTCCAGAACGGCAATACGCGCTCAACGGGAATGCCACGTTCGTCGGCCACCTGCTGCGGTGAACGGAGCTGATCTAGCGCTGCCATAGCGGCATAGACTACATTCAGGTCGTTATTACTGCCCAAAGATTTGGTCAAAATATCGGAAATGCCCGCTGCCTCGAGGACAGCACGCACGCCACCTGCTGCAATAACACCCGTACCGCGAGACGCTGGCTTTAGCAACACGCGCGCTCCACCGACTTTTCCGATCACTTCATACGGAATAGTGGTATCGAAAATCGCCACCCGGTGCATATTCTGGCGAGCCTGTTTAACCGCCTTGCGGATGGCATCGGGCACCGAATTCGCTTTGCCCGAACCTACACCAACGCTTCCGGCGTTGTCGCCAACGACGACAGTTACACGGAAAGAAAAGCGGCGGCCACCTTTTACAACCGTGGCTACGCGGCGGATCTCAATTACGCGCTCGTCGAATTCTTGTTCAGCTTGAAAGTTCGCCATATTGTTCTCCTACAGTATTAGAACTGCAAGCCACCTTCGCGAGCGCCATCGGCCAGGGCGCGCACGCGCCCAATATAACGATAACCGCCGCGATCAAAGACAACTTGTTTTACACCAACAGCCTGCGCACGATCAGCTACTGCTTTCCCGACAGCTTGAGCTTGTTCGGATTTCGACAATCCTTTCATCTTTGGACGCAGGTCGCTTTCGATTGTCGATGCAGAAGCCAGAGTG
Source organism: uncultured Anaerolineales bacterium (assembly GCA_964344175.1). GTDB lineage: Bacteria > Chloroflexota > Anaerolineae > Anaerolineales > UBA11858 > NIOZ-UU35. The sequence goes on along the minus strand of CAYFMI010000024.1, from coordinate 8,038 downwards.
CGGCCCGACTCATCATCAATCACCTGTGCGTATATCTCATTCAAGCTGCGAAACACATTCAGGCGAGGCATATCAGGGGTTCCAGCAACTTTTTTGCGAACACGCCGGTGCCTGCGAGCACGAGCAACTGCACGTGATTTAATTTTTGCCATAGTACACCTTACACTTTACCGGCTTTACCGGCCTTGCGCCGGATTCGCTCGTCTTGATACTTAATACCCTTACCTTTGTACGGTTCAGGGGGGCGAATTTTGCGAATATCGGCGGCAACCTGTCCAACCCGAGCTTTGTCGTAGCCTCGCACATGAATGATGCGATTACGCTCACCAACTTCGAAGGTAATTCCCTCAGGGGGCACAACCTCTACGGGATGTGAGTACCCAACATTCAGAACCAGGTTTTGGCCTTGCATCTCGCCACGATAACCAACGCCATTGATCTCTAAAACTTTCTCGAAACCATTTGTGACACCGATCACCATATTGTTAATGATTGCTCTTGTCATGCCGTGCATGGCACGGTGTGAACTTTCATCGGATGGGCGCTCTACGGTAATTACCCCAGAATCGAGGGTAATTTTTATTGCGGCCGGGAATGTGTGTTCAAGCTGCCCCTTAGGGCCTTTGACACGCACATGTGTCCCCTTGATGTTCACATCAACACCCTGCGGCACTTCGACTGGTAAACGACCAATTCGTGACACAGCTTAACCTCCTACCAAACTTTACACACGACCTCGCCGCCAACGCCATTCTTGCGCGCTTCACGGCCGGTCATCACGCCTTTCGAAGTGGACAGGATGGCAATGCCCATACCTGACAGCACCCAGGGAATATCCTGTTTGCCGGTATATACCCGACGGCCAGGCTTGCTAACGCGCTTCAGCCCGGTTAAGACCGAGCGACGCTCGCGTCGTTCCCCGATGTATTTCAGTCGAATACGCAAGACTTTTGTGCCCACGCGTTCGCCATCAACCACTTCGTAATCGCTAATAAAACCTTCTGTTTTTAAGATCTTGGCGATATCTACTTTTATCTTCGAGCTAGGCATAGCCGTCATTGTCTGACCAGCCATGGTAGCATTTCGAATACGAGTCAACATATCGGCAATTGGATCACTTACACTCATGCGTCAACCCTCCGCCCGGATTACCAGGAAGACTTTCTAACGCCAGGGATTTTTCCATCTAGCGCTAATTCTCGGAAACAAATACGGCACAAACCAAAACGGCGTATATAACCGCGCGGGCGCCCACAGCGCTGGCAGCGATTTCGGACGCGAGTTTTGTATTTACGCCGGTCTTCACGAACAACCATGCAAGTTTTAGCCATTTCTATCCTTCCTTCCTGAACGGCATACCCAGCATTCGCAACAGTTCGCGGCCTTCTTCATCCGTTCTCGCAGATGTCACGATGCTAATCTCCAGGCCGCGCAACTTATCGATCTTATCGTAATCTATTTCTGGGAACACTAATTGCTCATGCAGTCCCAGGGTATAGTTACCACGTCCATCAAACGAATTAGGTGATATCCCGCGAAAGTCGCGCACGCGCGGTAAAGCAACATTCATCAGGCGGTCAAGGAAAGACCACATACGTTCGCCGCGCAAGGTAACTTTTGTGCCAATTGGGTTTCCTTCGCGCAACTTGAAATTCGCAATACTCTTGCGTGCACGAGTAATGATTGGTTTCTGTCCTGTGATTTGGGTCAGGTCGCTAACTGCGGCCTCGAGGGCTTTGGCATTATCTAATGCCTCACCCACGCCGATGTTTACAACAACTTTCTGGATACGTGGAGCTTCCATGATGTTATCCAGGTTGAGGGTCTTCATCAGGGCCGGAACTAATTCTTCGTAACGTTCTTTCATGCTCATGATTTCACTCTCACCGACCTCAGTCAATCAGCGCGTCGCAGCGTTTACATACTCGATGAGCGCCTTCTTCATCTCGCTGTACGCCAACACGTGTGGGCTCATCGCATGAAGGGCAAACCAACATCACATTTGAAATAGACATCGGGGCTTCGAATTCAATAATTCCAGGGGACACACTACGGCCCTGAGTTTGATACTGTCCCTGATGCTTTTTGCGGATATTGATACTCTGCACTGAAATGCGTTGTTTGGCAGGAAATACCTTGATAACCTCACCACGCTTGCCCTTATATTCGGAGCGGCCACTGGTGACTTCAACAGTATCGCCTTTTCTAATTTTTACTTTCACTTTAATGCTCCTACTATTCTCACTACGCTAGAGAGATTCCGGTGCTAATGAGACAATTTTCATAAAGCCTTTTTCGCGAAGTTCACGGGCAACGGGGCCGAAAATACGCGTACCCTTGGGGTTTTTGCTCTCACCATCCAGCAGCACAACTGCGTTATCATCAAAACGGATATGGGAGCCATCGGCGCGTCGCCAGCCCTTCCGGGTGCGAACGACTACTGCACGGACGATGTCGCTCTTCTTGACAGCGCCGTGCGGGGTAGCAGATTTCACCGTGCCGACGACTACGTCGCCCACTCCGGCGTATCTGCGCCGTGATCCACCCAACACTTTGATGACAAGTAATTCTCGTCCGCCAGTGTTGTCGGTTATCTTTAATCGAGACTCTTGCTGGATCATTGCTCTGCCTCTGCTTTATCCGCAATTTCGATGGCAGTCTCACTGCTCTGGAGAATTTCTTCGACCACCCAACGCTTGCGGCGCGAGATAGGACGACTCTCCACAATGGTAACCTGGTCGCCAACTTTGCAACCGATCTCATCATGTGCCATAAAGCGATTACTATCGGATACGACTTTGCCATAAAGACGATGGCGATAAGATCTACTCACTTCAACGACAACGGTTTTTTGCATTTTGTCGCTGACAACTATTCCGGTTAATCGACGGCGATTGTTCATGCTTCACCTTCCAATGCTGACTCTTGCTCCCGTTCCTTGAGAATCGTCTTGTAGCGAGCGATTTCACGGCGGATAATGCGTAGTCTTGTGTAATCTACTAACTCACCCGAAGCCTGCTGGAAGCGTAGGTTCATCAACTCTTCCCGTGCCTCGTCCACATGGTCCAGGATTTCGTCGTTAGACAGTTCGCGGATTTCTTCTGCTTTCATTCCTACTCTCCTGTAGCCGCGTCACTACTGATGATTCTTGTTTTGACAGACAACTTGTAAGACGCTAATTTCAAGGCTCGTTTTGCCACATCTTCAGGGATACCGCCGCCAATTTCAAACATGATACGGCCAGGTTTCACGACCGCGGCCCAAAATTCTACGGCTCCTTTACCTTTACCCATGCGGCTTTCAGCTGCGCGCTTGGTGATTGGTTTGTCGGGGAAAATGCGGATCCAAACTTTACCACGGCGGCGCATGGCACGCACCATTGCACGACGGGCCGATTCAATTTGACGAGCAGAAACCCACCCAGGTTCCAGGGCTTGCAGGCCATACTCACCAAAGTGAATATCTGAGCCGCGTTGGGCTTTACCCTTCATGCGGCCGCGCATTTGCTTACGATACTTTACACGCTTTGGCATCAACATAGTTGATCACTCTCTCATCGTCCAAGCATTCATGCTGCTTGTGACAGTTCTACTCACTAATATAAACGCCTTCGGTAGTCTCAGGCTGTTCTTCAATTTCAGGGAATATTTCTCCCTTGTATATCCACACCTTTATGCCAATACGTCCGTAGGTTGTATTCGCCTCAGCTGTAGCATAGTCGATGTCGGCACGCAGGGTTTGGCGAGGCACGCGGCCTTCGCGCATATGAATGGTGCGAGCCATTTCTGCCCCACCCAAACGACCGGCAACCTGAACACGCACACCCTCGGCGCCCTGGCGCATGGCCTGGCCGATTGAACGTTTCATCGCCCGAGAAAAGCTGATACGGCGCTCAAGTTGCCCAGCAATATTTTCGGCCACCAGATAGGCATCAAGATCGGGGTTCTCAATCTCTTTGATATCCAGGTCAATTTTCTTTCCGACTAATGCTTCTAAATCTACGCGGACCTTCTTGACATTGGCACCTTTGCGGCCAATGAAAACACCGGGTTTGGCGGTGTGAACCACAATACGCACTTTACCGGGGAAACGCTCAATCTCAACCCGAGAAATGCCTGCGCGATCATTTTCTCTATAGATCATTTCGCGAATGGCAAAATCTTGGTGAAGTTGCTCAACGTAGTTATCGCCTTCTGCAAACCAGCGAGCATCCCAGGTACGGTTAATGCCTAAACGAAAACCAATTGGATTTACTTTGCGACCCATAATTTCTCCTAACCTTATGCTTCTCGCTCGCGCAAGACAACGGTTATGTGCGAGGAGCGCCGTTGCCAGGGCTTAAAACGACCTCTAGCACCAAAGCGACGCCAGCGCCGAGTGGGGCCTTGATCTGCATAGATGCGATAGACGTATAAATCGTTTCGATTGATCCCGAAGTTTTCTTCAGCATTTGCCATCGCCGAAGCAATCACCTTCGATACGGGATGAGCGGCCTTGTTCGACACGAACTTAAGTGTATCGAGTGCTTCGAGAACATTTTTTCCACGCACCAGATCAACCACCAAGCGAGCCTTCTGCGGAGAAATTTGAATATTCCGGGCATGAGCACGAATATCTTGCGTCATCATTTACCTCATTTCCGTTTCTTCTCAACAACATGGCCGCGGTGCGTTCGAGTATGAGCGAACTCGCCCAAACGGTGACCGACCATGTTCTCGGTGACATAGATGGGAATGTGCCGACGGCCATCATGAACGGCAATGGTATGCCCCACCATTTGGGGGAAGATTACACTCGCTCGACTCCAGGTGCGAATAACTTTTTTGTCGCCACTGTCATTCATGGCTTCAATTTTTTTCAATAGCTTTGGGCTGATATAAGGCCCTTTTTTTAGTGATCGTGACATAATTCCTAGTCTCCTAGTCTCTTAGTCTCTTAGTCTCCTAGTCGTCGTCTTTCACAGACTGCTCGACTACTATACGAAGCGACCATAGACTTATCAGCTCTTGCGCCGCTTCTTTCCACGACGACGGATAATATACTGATCCGTGCGTTTATTTCGGCGCGTCTTTTTACCGAGCGTCTTCTGGCCCCAGGGGCTTTTCGGACTGGGCATACCAATGGGAGAACGGCCTTCACCACCACCGTGGGGATGGTCGCGCGGGGTCATGGCAGAGCCGCGCACGGTGGGGCGAATGCCCATATGGCGCTTACGGCCAGCTTTCCCCAACTTGATGCTTCCATGATCGAGGTTGCCCACTTGCCCAATGGTGGCATAGCAATCGCGATGAACTAATCGAATTTCTCCGGAGGGCAGGCGCACATGTGCGTAACTTCCTTCTTTAGCAAGCAACTGCGCCGCAGTACCTGCCGACCGCACCATCTGCCCACCCCGCCCGGGTTGTAACTCGATATTGTGGATCATCGTGCCGGTGGGAATATGACTGATCGGCATGCTGTTTCCAGGGCGGACATCAATATCTGCACCGGCAATCACAGTGTCTCCAACCTGTAACCCCACAGGAGCGATGATGTAGCGTTTCTCGCCATCTGCGTAAAATAATAATGCCAAACGAGCAGTGCGATTGGGATCATACTCAATCGCCGCTACGCGAGCAGGGATATCGCGCTTATCGCGTTTAAAATCCACCATACGCAGCTTGCGCTTGTGACCACCGCCGCGATGCCGCACAGTGATGCGGCCATACGCGTTGCGTCCACCACGAGTGTGACGCTTGACCACCAGGGAACGTTCGGGCTTATCCTTAGTGATCTCTTCGAATGTGTATCCTGTTCGGTCACGCATGCCCGGGGTGACCGGCTTATATTTTTTGACTGCCATGATTATCGTACTCCTTCGAAGGCATCAATGGTATCGTCTGGATGCAATGTAACCAGGGCCTTCTTGTATGCACTCCGACGCACCAAGAGGCGGCGGCTGAGCGCACGACGACTTCGTTTTGCAGGCATAATCATGGTGTTTACCCGCAACACTCGCACATCGAACAAAGTTTCGACGGCATCCTTAATCATCGCCTTAGAGGCAGAACGGTCAACCTCAAACACGTATTGATGCAATTTAGAAAACTGATGACTCGATTTCTCCGTCCACAAGGGGCGTTTCAAAATATTGTAAACACTTGTCGCCATAGCTATCTCTCACTTATCCCAACTGATTGGCAATCGCATCCAAAGCCTGCAGCGGCAGGATGAGTTTGTCGTAACTCAACAAATCCCGGATATTAAGATAGCTCACCAATAGGGTTTTGGCATGGGGCAGGTTACGCGCCGATAATTCGACGGCTGTATATTCTTCACCCTTAGCAGGGATCAAGATAAGCGCACTTTCGTCGCCGGTGAGTTTATCTAACGCCTGAGCCATCAAGCGGGTTTTGGGTTCTTTGATGGTCAATTCATCAACAACAATGATCTCATCGCCCGCTGCTTTTACAGATAATGCCGACCGCAAAGCCGCACGGCGCATTTTGAGGGGCATTCTCTTTGTATAATTACGAGGGCGAGGCGTATGCACTTTGCCACCGCCAACCCATACTGGAGAACGGATCGTACCATGGCGAGCACGTCCGGTGCCTTTTTGACGCCAGGGCTTTCGTCCGCCGCCCGAAACTTCGCCGCGGGATTTTGTTTTATGCGTCCCCAAGCGAGCATTCGCCATCTGACGAACATAAGCCTGGTGCATTAGATCTACATTGATAGAGGCTTCGAAGATCCCCACAGGCAAATCCACTGTATCAACCTTCTTGCCCTTCATGTTATAAACATTAACTTCCATGATCGCTTTGCTCCAACCGCTACTGCTTGCGCGCTTCTTTAATCAAGATCAAGCCACCCTTAGGGCCTGGCACTGATCCTCGCACGCCAATAAGATTGCGCTCCGCATCCACCAAAACAACTTTCAGGTTAGATGCTGTCACACGATGATTGCCCATATGACCAGGCATGCGCTTGCCAGGGAAGACACGCGCGGTTCCAGAAGTCGCGCCAATCGAACCAACTGCGCGATGACGATCAGATTGACCGTGAGTTTTGGGGCCACCGCCAAAGCCATATCGCTTGACAGCACCGGCAAAGCCGCGCCCTTTGCTGCGCCCGACGACATCGACAAAATCGCCGACTTCGAAAGCATCTACGGTCACTTGCTCACCTTCAGAGACATCGATATTTTTCACTTGAAATTCACGCAAATGGCGCAGAGGCGGCAGGTCATTTCGTTTCAAATGTCCTAATTGTCCACCGGTAAGGCGGCGAGGGTTTGATTCACCAAAACCCAGCTGCACAGCCGCATAACCATCGCGGTCGGTATCGCGCACCTGGGTAACATAGCAAGGCCCAGCTTCGAGCAATGTGATGGGGATAGCCTCACCAACATCATCGAAAATCTGGGTCATACCAATTTTCTTTCCAATCAGCCCTTTTAACATCTCGGTTGTTCTCCTTATGTTTTTATCAGTTCACCACAAACTTCGTACCATTGCGGGGAATGATTTGATCAGGGACTGTCAGCTTGGGCTTTGCTGCATCATCCCAAATAGCGCAGTTAGGTACGTTACTGCGGCAGAAAAATTGTTGAGCCGCCCGCAAAATAACTCTTACGCTATCTATTGCACATTCGTGAGTTAGTGCACCGGTGTGCCCGATGCACTAATCGAACTACAACTTGCTATATCTTGATCTCGATATCTACGCCCGCGGGCAAATTCAACCGCATTAGCATATCAATAGTCTTTGAATCTGGCTCTAAAACGTCAATAAGACGATTGTGCGTCCGAATTTCAAAGTGCTCGTGTGAGTCTTTATCAATAAAGGTAGAGCGGCGCACGGCGAAACGTTCTATTTTAGTGGGCAAAGGCACCGGGCCTACCACGCGTGCACCTGTGCGCTCAGCGGTATCCACAATCCGTTTTGCCGATTGATCCAGAACTCTATGATCGTATGCCTTGAGGCGAATGCGTATCTTTTGATCAGCCATAATTTACCTACTCAATGATCTGGGTGACAACGCCAGCGCCTACTGTCA
>CAYFMI010000023.1:0-52197 GCA_964344175.1 uncultured Anaerolineales bacterium | reverse complement strand
GATACCCTTGACCTACTTTTTCGTCACCATTTTACAGAAAGAAGTTTACACTAACGAAGAACAGCTACATTTATCGTCGCAAATACATGACGCCTGACTTTAGACCGTATCATTACCGAAACAGCTATGTTATTAGAAGTTCTCTCCACAATGCAAATATTCACGGGGTTGAGCAATGAGCAACTTTCTAGCCTCGAGCATCTGTTTGCCCTGTGCAATTGTACAGCCGATGAAATCATCTTCAATCAGGGAGATGAAGCTAAGTATTTGTATATTGTCGTCAAGGGGGAAGTGGCGATTTGTTTCAAACCAGATGACGCCGAACCCATTACAGTAGCGCACATTCGCGAAAATGATGTTTTTGGTTGGTCGGCTGCTTTTGGCAGCGGCACTTATACATCGGGCGCTCATTGTGTAGAAGCTACACAGCTACTTTGCGTGTGCGGCGAGAATCTCAAGAAATTTAACGAGGAACACCCAAATACCGGTATACTTGTTTTAGATCGTCTGGCCAAAGTTGTTGCCCGGCGCTTGAAGCGCACTCATTCGCACGACCAGGTTGTAGCGATGCTCAAACATGGACTTAAAAATGGGATAAAGCCCATTGGAGGATGATATGACAAACCCAGATACTTCCGATCAGAACTTCTCGAAGGAAGAGATGCTCAAAGGGTTAATTGATCAGATCAGCTCTTATATTGAACAATATCATGGCGGCTCGGTTGATATGGTCTCTTTCGAAGGTGACGAACTGAAAGTGCGTTTGGGCGGCGCCTGCGTAGGCTGTCCTCTTTCCGCCGCTACACTGCAAGGTTGGGTTGCTGGCACGGTGAAACAGTTTTTCCCCGATGTGCAAGTAATCGGCGTGAACGAGTAGGAGGATCAACCGATGGACTTCTTTGATGTAGTTGCGATAGTTGGGGGGATAGTTCGATTTTTTGGCTTGTTGGTGTTTGGCGTTGCCGCCGGATGGTTTACACTTTATGCCTATCGCCAGCCTGAAAAGCAGTGGCAGTTACAAATTGCTGTTTTTTTGGGCTTCTTCCTATTTGCGGGGTTGCTTGCTCGCTATGTTTCTGCGGGCGGGTTAGGAGGTTTTACCTTAGGGGCCGGAGGCGCGCTCCTCTTTTGGGGATTGAAGGCAGATACAACCGGGGATGAACCCGGCGAGGAAGAATAACTCACGGCCAAACAGGAGAATCAAAACGGGCAGCCAAAGAGGCTGCCCGTTTTTGGTGGTGATCTTGCGCTCTAAGAGACTATTCAGCCTCCGCGCCTGTGCCGTGCCCCGCTTCTACAATGGGGTTGCGTGCCAGAAAATCTTCCACCCATAGGATATTATCATTGGCTCGCTGAATGGTCTTAAGCAGCGTCCCCATGGTGGAAATTTCTTCCAATTGTTCGGCGACAAACCAGCGCAGAAAATCCTGAGAGATGTAATCGTTATCTTTGATGGCGATATCCATCAGGCCGTTAATCATCCTGGTGACTTCCGTCTCCCAATCCAGGGCCAGTTGAGCGCAATGCTCCGGGCCGGTGAAGTTATAGAAGGTTTCCTCGATCGCAGGGATGCGCACCTGGCCGCCCGCTTCGACAACGAAATGAGCGAACTTCATGGCGTGCATTTTTTCTTCCTCGGCCTGGCGGTAGAAGAAAGCCGCCAGTTGAGGGAGGTCATCGGCATCGAAATAGGCCGCAATACTGACATATTGCAGGCTGGCCGCAAACTCCGCTCCAACCTGGGCATTGATAGCATTTTCAAGCTCTTTACTAATAAGCATCGGAATCTCCTTTTTAGTTGTTCATTTTTGCAGTATGACCCATATTATATCACGCCGACGCCCCTGAGTAATTGCGCAGCCCTAGTTTCCAGACGCTGCGGGACAGCAGCAGTAAGACGACGGTCAGTGCAGCCGCGCCCAATAAGGAGGTGGTCGTCAGCCGCCCAATCATGGCTTCGGCAGGAATGGTGATGGCGAAAGCCACGGGGATCAAATAAGTCAGCATAGCTTTGAGCCAGCCAGGATAAACGCCCACCGGCCAGCGCCCGGCGGCGTATAACCCCTGGAACAGGTTAATCATCTCGTAGACGCGTACCACCCAAAAGGCACTTGTGGTCAGGATCAGCCAGAAGCTGTAAATCATCAGCGATCCCATAAAAAGTGCGGCCATAAAACCCAGCATCTGCCAAATATTCAGCCCCCGTTGCACTTCAATCACGCCCCAGGCCAGCACAGCTACCCCCATGACAATATCTACAAGCTGCCAAAAGCGGAATTCGCGCACGCTGATGATGATCTGCGCATCGAAGGGTTTCGTGAGGGCGAAATCGAGCGTGCCCTCTTGAACATCGCGGGCCAGTGTCATCATATTGGGCTGGATGGCGGCGTTAATGACCCCACCCATGAGGATATGCACGCCCATCACGGCTAGCAGTTCGGGCCTTGTCCAGCCATTGAGGTCTGTGGTGTGATTGAACACCAATCCTAACCCGATTAGCCCGGTCGCCAGCGCGGTCAGCGATTGCAGCAATTGGATAAAGAAATTGACGCGGTATTGCAGTTCGTTGAGCGCCCCAATGCGTAGATATGTCAAAGCAAGACGTAAAGGTTTCATAGCCACTCTTATTGCCTTACGGAGGTCACAAAGATTCCGCAAGAAAGAGCATTCATTTCCTGATACATCTTTGTGTTCTTCATCGTAATTTTTTAGCAAATCCTAATTCCCAACTGCTGAGAAGCGTTTGATGGCGCGCGGCCAGATGAGTTTTATCGCCATCAACTCCAGCGTAATCCACAGCAATTGCATTCCCAGGCCTGCGAATAATTCGCGAGAGGAGAGTTGCCCGACCAATGTCTCAATGGGGTAGCCAAACGTCCACTGAAAGGGCAAAAAATTTGCCACTTGCTGCACCCATTCTGGCATGAGCGACATGGGTACCAATCGCCCCGAAAGGATCAGCTCTGCGGCGAAGACCAACTCGAAGATAGCGCTGACGCGTGTTGTCCAGAAAGTGACCAGGCCCATCAGGGTCAGCAGTAACGTGCGGATCAGATACGCTCCCCAAATGGCAAAGAAAAACACCACCCCTTCGATCAGGCTGGGGTTGAGATCTGGTTTGAAAATGAGCGAAAGGGCAATGGCTAGCGGAATCCACAAAAGGATCACCACGAATTTCCATCCCGCAAAATAGGCCACATCATTGTGTATTGGATGAATAGGACGCAGCAATTCGGAAGCCAACCGTCCGCGCTGAATGCGGCCTTCCCAGGCCCAGGGTGTCAAGGCCAGGTTCATATTGCGCACCAGTGTCCATACGATGTAGTAGGCCGCGAAGGTGCCGGGTGTATAGCCGCCCACTTCACCGCCCTGAGCCTCGGCCACGGTAGACCACACCACCAGGTAGATTACCGGTTCGGCGACCATACCGATCATGTAGAAGTAATTTGCCACGCGGTACTGAAACTGTTGAATGACGGCAATTTTCATGCTGGCGAGGTAATACTCAATATAGCGTTTCATGTGGTGGTCTCAGGAAGGCTCTCTTGCGAGAAAACTTGCTCAATCACGTCTTCGATGGGAGGATCTTCTACAGTTAGATCATCTATATCTAACTCGGCGAGTAGATTGGCGGTGGCGCGTGAAATCTCGGTTTTTGGAATGCGTAATGTGGCGCGGCTCCTGGAGCGTTCTAACACTTCACCATATTGACTCAGGTCGTTCGGACTATGTTTCATTGTCACACTGACCTTTTTGTAGGCCGAAAAACTTTCCACCAATCCGGTCAAGCCCCCGTCGTAAAGAATGCGCCCGTGATGGATCACGATAACCCGTTCACAGAGCGCTTGCACATCAGCCATGTAGTGGCTGGTCAGCAGCACCGTAGCCCCGTAGCGGCGGTTGTATTCGGCAATGAACCGGCGAATGCGCCGCTGCATCGTGACATCCAGGCCGATGGTTGGCTCATCGAGGAAGAGTACTTGGGGTTTGTGCAGCAGTGAGCCGACAATCTCCATTTTCATGCGCTCGCCCAGCGATAAATTGCGCACCGGTTTGTGGATGAGGTCGCTAAGTTTAAGCAATTCGACGAATTCATCGCGTGTCTTTTCGAATTCCGGACGCGGGATTTCATAGATGGCGCGATATAGTTCGAAGGAATCAACCGCAGGAATATCCCAATTAAGTTGATTGCGATTGCCCATTACCAGAGTGATTTGACGGAGGAAGTCAGGCTGACGTGTTCTTGGCTCAAAACCCAGCACACGGGCCGACCCCGAAGTGGGGTGCAGTAACCCGGAGAGCATCTTTAGTGTCGTGGTTTTTCCAGCTCCGTTTGGCCCTAAGAAACCAACAACTTCACCTGGCTGCACATCAAAGGTGATGCCATCTACCGCGTTGATGGCACGATGCTTGCGGACAAACAGACTGGTGAAGGCAGCTCTCAATCCGGCTTCACGTTCCGGAACTTTGTAGATTTTTTTTAAATCATTGATCGAAATGACGGAATTATTTGACAAAGTACCCTCCAAGTATCACACCACAAAGAACCTCAGGGTTGCAAAGTTAGTATTAGGATTTACGCACTTGCACAGGGAAGGCCCGGGAATATCTTTCATCGAACTGCGTAAGTCCTAAGTATTCTACGCGTCTTGGTACTTTTTGAGATGTGGGTTATAAACTCATGGCACAGCCGTCGGCGCGCGGGTCGCTGCCGCCGATCAATACCCCGCTTTCAGAGTCGCGGACGATGACTTGCCCGCGCCCAAAGACAGCGCGTTCATAGCCATGGATGATTCGGGCTGGATGCCCCATATCGCCTAATTTTTGAATTTCTCTGGGATCGATGCCTGTTTCAAGGTCAACTGTGCCGCCAGCTTCTCCATTGGCAATGCAGAAGCGCGCCCGGTCTAAGGCGGCCTGCGGATCGAGATGATCGTCGATCAACGCGCTGGCGACTTGCAAATGTCCCTGCGGCTGCATGAAACCGCCCATGACGCCATAACTGGCGAAGAGCGTGTGGACGCTGTCAAGTGTCTGCTGTCCGCCGTCTACTGTAATCATCCCTGGGATAATGGTATGGTATGGCCTTTTCCCTGGAGCCAACGCATTGGGATGTTCCGGGTCGAGATTAAAGTTATGCCCCCGGTTTTGCAGGGTGAACCCCCAACCCTGAGGAACAATCCCCGTGCCAAAGCCCATATAATTGCTATTGATGAAGGAACAGGCATTCCCTTTGTCATCCACCACGCTGAGATATACTGTATCGGATGACGCCACCGGTGTGCCGCGCTGCTGGCCAAGGGTGGCACGTTGCGGATCAATCAGCGCGCGGCGTTCGTTGGCATATTTTTTCGAGAGCAGTTCATCCAGGGGGGGCTGTGAAAATGCAGGGTCAGCGACGTACCAACGGGTATCGGCAAAGGCCAGGCGCATGGCTTCAATTTGTAGGTGGAGACGTTCGGCAGAAAGTGGTTCTAGCCTGGCGATGTCGAAGCCTTCCAAAATATTTAAACCCAGCAGGGCCGCTAACCCTTGCCCGTTGGGAGGGCATTCCCAAACACGATAGCCGCGATAGGTGGCGCTGATGGGTGTATCCCAGGTGGCCTGATGAGCAGCCAGGTCATCCCGGCTCATGCAGCCGCCCGCCTGTTGAATCACATCGACGATTGCCTCGGCGATTGCGCCGCGATAAAAGGTTTCGGGGCCGTCTGCGGCAACCGTACGGAATGTGCGTGCCAACCCAGGGTTGCGAAAGATCTCACCAGGTTGGGGGGCGCGACCATCAATGGTGAGTTCGTGCCCATTAAGCGCTCCCGCCAATTGGCGTTCTGCGCCGCGCCCCCAGAAGTAGGCTGTCACTGGCGCTGCCGGGAAACCACCTTCTGCCAGACGGATGGCCGGAGCCAGTACTTCGGTCAGAGTCAGGCGTCCATGACGCGCAACCATTTCGCTCCAGCCAGAGCACGCGCCAGGGACGGTAATCGTGAGGGGGTGATAGGGATTCGAAATGGGGGATTGGGGATTATCGAATAGCCCAGCTTTTTGGATGCGTTCGATGGTCAGTGCGACCGGGGCGCGGCCTGAGGCGTTCAGCGCAGTGATCTGGCCCGTCTTTGCTTCGTAGTACAGGGCAAAGGCGTCGCCGCCGATGCCGGTAGACATCGGTTCGGTGACATTGAGCGCCGCAGCGGTGGCGATGGCAGCGTCGGCAGCGTTGCCGCCGCGGGCGAGTATCTCTAAACCGGCGGCAGCGGCCAGGGGTTGAGATGTGGCTACCATGCCGCCTACCCCCATCACGGGGGAGCGCCGGGAGGCAAAATTATACGCAAAGTGCAAGGGAAACTCCTAGAACTGAACCAACCTCAAAGGAGTCGGTTCAGCCTGTTTTGATTTTGTTTCCCCTCATTATACTAGAAGCTCAGCCTCAACCAGTCTGTCCCTAAAACTACCTGGCAACTCAGCGCAACAAAGACAATCAACAAGATAAAGCCGCATCCGCAACCCGTGCAGGATGGGCCGCGCCCAAACCCGAAGCGGTCTTGCAGCCAATCGAAGAGCCAGTCCAGCAAAATCAGTTTGAGTATTCCCGATAAACAACCTGGGCGATTATTCACAACAATCTCCTTGTGTAGGTACAGATGTGAAACCATTGCTATCGTATACGTATTTCTTGCCGTCAGGTTTCATATTGCGGAGATATGCCCGCTCAGCGTTGTATTGTTTAGGAGTTACGCACTTGCGCGGGGAAAGCCCAATATCTTTCATTGAACTGCGTAAGTTCTATTGTTTTTGGTTAGGGTAAATTTGGCAGGGACCAGGTTATAACGACAAGCCCAAAGCAGGTGACCGATGCCGATAACACGACGAGAATTAGACAATTTCAATCTGATTGCCTGCGGTCACTTTGCCGACCACCCATAACAACTGGGCGGTTTCTTTGGCGCGGGCCAGCAATGCGTCGCTCTTATTGGGCGGAACGGCCAGTAGCAGCCCGCCGCTGGTTTGCGGGTCGAAGAGCAGCATTTGTTCATCTTCTTCCAGGGGGCGGGTATAGTGGACATGTTCTTGGAAATAGAGACGGTTGTCGGACGCGCCTCCGGGGAAGATGAATTCCTGGGCATACCGTCGGGCGCCATCAAGGAAAGGGAGTTTCTCCCACTCGAAGCGCAGGCCAACTCCCGATGTAGATGCCATCTCCCAGGCGTGGCCGAGTAAGCTAAAGCCGGTGATGTCTGTGCCGCCGCGCACACCGAATTCCAACCCCAATGTGGCGGTATCCCGGTTGAGGCGCATCATCCAATCGGTGACTGCGGCTATGTCTTCGGGTGCGGCTTTGCCTTGCTTGATGGCGGTAGTCGTTGTACCGAAGCCCAGCGGCTTGCTGAGTATTAGCACATCGCCCGGACGTGCCCCGCCTTTGGTAATCATTTTTTTGGGGTGGGCAAAGCCCAGCACAATCAGCCCGTATTTTGGCTCTTTGTCTTGCACGGTATGCCCGCCACCCACAACGACGCGCGCCTCGAGGGCTTTCTCGGCTCCGCCGCGCAAAATCTCGCTGAGAAACTCTGGTGGCAAGTCGGGTGGAAA
This sequence comes from uncultured Anaerolineales bacterium, assembly GCA_964344175.1. Taxonomy (GTDB): domain Bacteria; phylum Chloroflexota; class Anaerolineae; order Anaerolineales; family UBA11858; genus NIOZ-UU35. The sequence goes on along the minus strand of CAYFMI010000023.1, from coordinate 44,610 downwards.
AGCCGCCACGTTGAGCGCCAGGAAAGGCGTTCCGCCCATGGCATACACATCCGAGAGACTGTTGGCCGCGGCAATAGCGCCGTATTCGTAAGGCGTATCGACAACCGGCGTGAAGAAGTCAGTCGTTACCACCAGGGCGCGCTCATCGTCCAACCGCCAGACTGCGGCGTCGTCGGGGTCGCCCATTCCGACCAATAGATTTGGGTAATCCGTAGATTCGAAGATATTTTCAATGGGGCGCAGCACCTGCGCCAGCGCTTGGGCGCTTAACTTCGAGGCTCAACCAGAACAGCTGGAGAGTGTCGTTAATCGGATTTTTTTCTCAGAGGAGGTTTCGGCGTTTTGTTCGCTCATTGGTGTGTGGTAAGTTAAAAATGGAAGGTTGAAAGCTGGATTACCAACTTTCAACCTTCCACGTTATCAAAAGACGGGTTAGGGGCTTTCGGTTGAGCTTTCCGGCAAGGCTTGTGGCTGTGCGGGGGTTTCTTGCAGTTCGGGCAGCGGGAACAAGAAGGGATTATCGCTGGGCAGCAGCATAACATCGATGTAGGGAGTCAGTTCCTCGATATAGCGATAGGTCAGCAAATCGGGGTTGTCTTCCAGTACCGCAGCGATCAATGCCAGCGCTTCCGCCTCGGCCTGAGCCTGAATGACGCGTGCTTCGGCCTGGGCCTCGGCATTAATCAGCAGCGAATCGGCTTCACCCTGGGCTTGAATCACCGCTGCGTCCGCGCTACCTTCAGCGGTCTGTCGAGCCTGCTCGGCTTCTTGCTTGCGCTGTTCAACCACAAAAGCGGCCTGCTGGGCCAACTGTTCGGCAATCTGCTTCTGTTCTACCGATGCGGCGTATTCCTCCGAGAAGGTGATGTTGCGGAGCACAAAATCGACCAGAATCAAGCCGCCCTCTTCCAGGGTATCGGCCATATCGGTGGTCATCATCGAAGATAATTCCATGCGTTTTGTGCTGTAGACTTCCTCGATGCCAAATTGTGAAACCGCGTCACGGATTACACCGCGCGCTTGAGGGCGCACCAGGTTATTGACATATTGGTCTTGCCATTTGACATGCACATCCACAACTTTGGAGGGGTCAATGGCAAAGATGATCGAAGCATCGATTTTGACGACCTGCCCATCGGATGTGCGCGCTTCGACCGAGTCATCGCCAGAGATCTGGCCCTCCTCATGCGCAATCGACATGGTATAGGTTTGCCGTGATATTGGATAAGTGACCACGCTTTCGAAATAGGGCACTACCCAGCGCAGGCCGGGCTGCAAAGCATCAGGGCGGATACCGTCTTGAATGGCCGAGATGACCACGCCGCGTTCCTGTGGTTCAATGAAAACTAATCCGGCGCTGACCGTATTAAGCACTAACGCCAGCAGCAAAACAACCACCAGCGATGTGATAATCCCCTTGACCGGCTTCTGGCGCGAAGCCCGTAGAACCGTCAAAACCAGCAATCCAACAACCGCCAGCCAAGACAGGCCAGCAATAGCAGAAATCGCAACGGTTACATTCATTCTAAATCTCCTTTGTTGAGTTAAATCGGACAAAACCTTTCAAAAATGAACCCAACCATGATACCATGCCTGTATGCGAATTAGCAAAGGTCGCATTACCGAGATAATATCGGGATTTGGTGAGACTCCGGCATATCAGTTGGATTGCCCTCCGGAGCTGATTCCCGCCCCAGGCCAATACCTGCTCGTCGATGACGGCGAAGCGGATTCTGTTGTAGCTGTGCATCTTTTTCGGGTTGGTACTGCCCCCGAGGTATTTCTGCAGAATCCTGCCTTCCAGCCGCGGCATTGGTTTCCAGGCGTAGAGTTGAATTTGCGCGGCCCGCTGGGGCGCGGCTTTGCACCGCCGCCTGAGGTTGAGCATATAGCCCTGGCCGCTCCCAATAACTCGGTGGAGCGTCTGTTGCCGCTGATCGCCGAAAACCCGCAGGCCGACATGGCCGTTTTCTCCGATACGCCGCTGCCCGCGCTGCCTCTGGCCGTTGAGGCGTATCCCTTTGATGAACTTCCCGATGCGTTGGGCTGGGCGGATTTCCTGGCGATGGATTTGTCTTCTGAAATGTTGCCGAGTCTGCGCACAAAACTGCGTCTTGATCCTCATGGACGTCTGGCCTGCGCGGCCCAGGCGTTGATCCTTTTACCAATGCCCTGTGGCGGGTTGGCCGAGTGCGGTGTTTGCGCTGTTTCGGCCCGCAAGGGATTTAAACTGGCCTGCAAAGATGGCCCAGTATTCGATTTGAATTCTCTAGCATGGTAAGCATGAAAGTATTAGTTGTCGTTGCTCATCCCGATGATGAAACCATCCTCACTGGTGGCGCGCTGGCTTTGTTGGCGCGTGCCGGTGCAAAAGTCTATTACCTCTGCGCGACGCGCGGCGAGGGCGGTGAGCTTGGTGAACCGCCACTCTGCGAGCGCGCCGAACTCGGTCGTGTGCGTGAACATGAGATGCGCTGTGCGGTGCAAACGCTGGGTGGGGCAGGCGTCGACTTCCTCGACTATGTTGACCCATTAGTTGGCGAAGATGACGAGTTATTCCCCTATACGAGCCAATTTGACTTATTGACGAAACGGCTACGCGACCATTATAAATTCATTCAACCCGATGCTGTTATCACGCATGGGTCTAGCGGTGAATATGGTCATCCGGCGCATGTGCTCACCCACAAGGCTGTTGTGGAGGCCGTGCAAACCAACCCGACAGGCGCGCGGATACTCTACACCTTCAATGCCGATTTCCCCGGCCACCCCCGCCCGCGCCACGCCAACACGCATGACCCAGCCGATCTTGTGCTAAATATTGCGCCGGTATTCCAACAAAAAGTGGATGCTGCTCTATGCCATCGCACGCAGGGTGCGCTCTTTGTGCGTCGATCATCCAAACGCGCTGGGCGGGCGTTAGCGATCCCTGATGTCTTGATGGGAGTCGAGGGTTTGCATCGCGTAGCTGGATCCCCCGATGACAGTTTGATGGGCTTACTCGAACCTTTTCGATGGAAGGGTTAGTCATCCACTTGTTTTCTTTGCCGTAAACAGACGCAATGCCTAAAACAGATTTCTTTTTTGAGAAGCCGCTGATGAACGCCGCCGGGACTCTGGGGTTTGCCCCGGATATCCATTCTCCGGTGGGTTTGGCGCGCCTGGGAGCGTTTGTCACCAACCCTATCAGCCGCATACCCCGCACACCGGCTAAGGGCACACGCTATATTCCCTACCCCGGCGGTTTTTTGCTACATACGGGGCTGCCAAACCCCGGTCTCTCTGCGACAATTCGACGTTTTGCGCGGGGTTGGGTTTCTTCTCCGCTGCCGGTGATCTTGCATTTGTTGGCAGAGAATCCCGATGAGTTAGCCTGGATGGTTGAGCGGGTGGAGCGTATAGAAGGGGTAATGGGTATTGAAGTGGGCTTGCCGCCAGGGGTAGACCCCGGAGCGGCGGCACAATTCTCTCAGGCTGCTTTAGGAGAACTCCCCGTAATCGTGCGTTTACCCCTGGAACAGTGTATGGAATTGGCGCAGGCTGTTGTTGAGGCGGGGGCGAGTTTGGTGAGTTTGGGCGCCCCTCGGGGAACCCTTGCCCCGGTTGAATCTCTCGGTGGAGGCGATGCCCGAATAAGTGGCCGTCTCTACGGGCCGGCAGTTTTCCCGCAGGCGCTCAGAGCTGTGACAATGCTCACGGAGGCAGGCATCCCCGTGATTGGGGCCGGGGGTGTGCAATCGGCTTCGGATGTTGATCTCATGTTGAAAACGGGCGCCAGCGCCGTGCAGGTTGGGTGTGCCTTGTGGAGGGTGGGGGGAGCCTTTGCAGTGTGATTCTCCCGAAGTTCATTTTTCTATCCAGATTGTCACCGGCCCATCGTTGTGAATTTCCACCAACATATGCGCGCCAAATTTGCCGGTTTGCGTAGGAACCCCCTCGGAGATTAGTTTTTCGGCGAAAAGGTGTACCAATGGGTTCGCGGTTTCGGGGCGCGCGGCGTTGGTGAAGGAGGGACGACGTCCCTTGCGGGAGTCGGCATAGAGCGTAAATTGCGAAATTACCAGGGCCTCGCCGCCCACGTCCAAAATCGAGCGGTTTAATTTCCCGTCGGCATCTTCGAAAATCCGTAAATTGGCGATCTTGTGGGTCAGGTAATTGACCTGTTCCTCACCATCATCGGGGCTGATGCCCAGCAAAATCACCATCCCAGGGCCAATTTCAGCAATGGGCCGCCCCTCCACAGAGACGCGCCCAGAGCTAACTCGTTGCAATAAAATACGCATAATTTGATCCTGGTAGAGAAAAATACAAGGGACACCAGGGCGCACAAAGTTTTTCTCTTTGTGTTTCTTGGCGTCCCCTATGGTTGAATCACTCACGCGGCACACCTTGTGCCGTTTATTGGTTTGTGCCGGTGGCCTTCCACTCCAGGGCCTTAAGTTTAAGTTTCATGATCTGCGATTCGATCATACCGTCAATCAATGTTGTATCGACCTTGAGGCCGTGTTCGAGGAGATATCTTTCCGCCAGGTCTACGGCAAAGTCCTTTTTCGACATTGCCACACCCGCAGCGATATCAACAGCGGCCCGTTTGGCGCCGCTTTGCTCGGCTGCCAACACCGCAGCCTCGACAGCCTTATCGATCAATGCGCTGCGGGTTTCCGGTGTGTCTACGGGGGGAGCATAATTTGAGAATTGTGCGTTAACCTCGGCCTCGATCAACGTGGCGATTTCATCAACATCAATTGCGACTCCGGCGCGGTCCATATAGCGCTGAACGGCATCAATGGCATACTGCTTTTTCTCTGAGCCGCCCTTGAGCAATCCTGAGAAACCGGCTTGTTCGGCAGCCTTGACGGCCAATTTGACGCCATTTTCAATCATGCTCAATTGCTCTTTGGAGAGATTCTGTTTGATTTCAGCGGCTTTGTGACGTGCCCATTGAAATGCGGCTGCAACTAGAATAGGAATAGCGATGACCAAAAGGGCTGATGCAAGCATCGACAAAAAACTGGAAAATTCGTTCATGATGTTTCCTCCGAAATTTGTGAACGTGGATAAAAGGGTTAGGAGTTACGCACTTGCGAGAGGAAAGTCCGAAAAATAGGGGTGTGTGGGGCGCGGAGCGCCCCACACACCCCTATTTTTCGGTAAATTTTCAACGAACTGCGTAAGTCTTATCTACGGTAGACCAATGGCTTCTTTTACTTCGGCTAAGGTTTGTTGTGCAATTGTCCTGGCGCGCTGTCCGCCATCTTGCAGAACGTCCCAAACGTGGTCAGGTTGCTCATCGAATTCGGCGCGGCGCTGGCGGAAGGGAGCCAAATGGTCGTTCAGGCTTTTTGCGAATATTTTCTTGCAATCTACACAGCCAATCCCTGCTGCTCGGCATTCGCTGTCAATCATTTGAATATCTTCATCTGCCGAGAAAATCTTATGCATGGTGAAGACATTACAAACATCGGGGTTGCCGGGGTCAGAGCGGCGCGCCCGCTGAGGGTCGGTGACCATTTGCATGACTCGTTTTTGAGTTTCTTCAGGTGTGGAAGCCAGTTCAATATGATTATCCAGGCTTTTACTCATCTTGCTTTCACCGTCGATGCCTATTACTTTGGGGATGGTAGTGGCTTTCATCTGTGGTTCGACGAGTACTTGCCGCTGATAGCGATAGTTAAAGGAGCGCACGATCTCGCGGGTGAACTCGATGTGGGGAGCCTGATCGACCCCCACAGGGACAGCCACCGCTTTGTACAGTGTGATGTCCGCGGCCATCAGCACGGGGTAGCCGACTAACCCATAATTAATATTTTTGGGTTGATGGCGGACTTTTTCCTTGAAGGTGGGTAAGTCGGTCAATTTTCCCAGAGGAGTGACCATTGAAAGAAAGGTATGCAGTTCTAGCACTTCGGGGACATGCGATTGAATGAAGATGATACTATCTTCGGGGCGTAACCCGGCGGCCAGCCAGTCGAGGGCCATTTCGTAGGTATTTTGTTTCAGGTTTTGGGTGGTCTCTACGGTTGTCAGCGCGTGAATATCTACAATGCTGTAGATGGCTTCTTCGTACTCATCTTGCAGTGCGACGTAATTTTTTATTGCGCCGAGATAGTTGCCTAAATGTTGGCGGCCTGTTGGACGGGCGCCAGAAAATACCCGGCCTTCCTTTTTCTTTACTACTGTCATTCCTTCTCCTCGTTGATCATTTTTCCTAAAGAGTCTAAAACCTCAGAAGGTTCCGCATGACGACCGGTTTGTATTTTTGAGTAAACCAACTCGTCGTTAGCGCTCACTTCGAAGCGCCCTCCATCGGAAGCCACTAAAGTAATTTCTTGAATATGACCTTTATACGTGTTGAGAATTGCGCCGGTCAAACTGACGGCTCTGGGGGTGTACCCTCAGACTTCACAATAGACAATGTTAACTTTTAACATAGAAATTGTACCTTCTTTAGAATAATGTTCAGAGTATATCATGGAACTAATCGAGTAGAAAACTGGTAAAACAAAACCGCTCCGGCAGATCTGCCGGAGCGGTTGCATCGAAGGCGCAGCCAAATTTCTGATTAAGCCTCGACGTTTTCTTCTTTGGTTTTCTTGATTTCTTTTTCGGCGCGGTCGGTGTTAAAGACCAGCTTTTTCTCATCGTCGCCTTGGACATCGACGACAACAACATCACCCTGTTTAAACTCGCCGCCGAGTAATTTGACCGACAGCGGGCTTTCGATGTGTTTTTGCAAGGCGCGCTTGAGTGGGCGTGCGCCGAAATCGGGGTCGAAGCCCACTTCGGCGAGCCACTCTTGGGCGGGCTGAGTCAACTCAACTTTCAGGCCATGTTCGGCCAGACGCCCTTCCACCTCACTCATCTGCAATTTGACGATCTGTATCATTTCTTCCAGCGATAGCTGCGAGAAGGTGATGATCTCATCGATGCGGTTGATGAACTCAGGGCGGAAGGTCTTTTTCAACGCCGACTGGATTTTCTCCTGTGCTTCGCGCTCTTTGGCGTCACCGGCATTCCCCAGGAAGCCCAGGCTGCCAGAACTGCGCACATATTCGGTGCCCAGGTTGCTGGTCATAATCAGTACCGTATTGCGGAAGTCCACCACATGGCCCTGGCCGTCGGTCAGGCGGCCATCATCGAAGATTTGCAGCAAAGCATTCCAAACCTCGGGGTGGGCTTTCTCGATTTCGTCGAAGAGTACCACCCGGTAGGGGCGTCGGCGAACGGCCTCGGTCAGTTGGCCGCCTTCTTCGTAGCCGACGTATCCTGGGGGGGCGCCGAACAAACGCGAGACGGTATGCTGCTCGCGGTATTCGCTCATGTCAATACGCACCAGGGCATCTTCGTTGTCGAACATGAATTCGGCCAGCGCTTTGGCTAACTCGGTTTTGCCCACACCGGATGGGCCAATGAAAATGAACGACCCAATTGGCCGGCGAGGGTCTTTCAGCCCAGAGCGGCCCCGGCGGATGGCATCGGCAATGGCGGTGATGGCCTCGTGCTGGCCGATGACGCGCTCGTGCAGGCGCTCTTCCATGTGCAGCAGGCGCTCGGCCTCGGTTTCCAGCATCTGATTGACGGGGATGCCCGTCCATTGCGAGACGACTTCAGCAACATCGTCCTCATCGACGATCTGATCAATGCCGTGTTCGTCTTCCCATTGCTGGCGTTTTTTCTGGAACTCTTCTTCCAGACGGGAGCGCTCGGTTTTCTTTTCGGCGGCGCGCTCATAATCTCGTTCTAGCCCGGCTTGTTCTTCTTCGGCTACCAAACGGTCGATTTCAGTTTTCATGGCTTTTAGTTCAGGCGGGAGAGAGTACAAAGCGACGCGCAGTTTAGCGGCGGCTTCGTCGATCAGGTCGATGGCTTTGTCGGGCAGATGCCGGTCGGAGACATAGCGGTTCGAAAGTTGTGCCGCCGCCACAAGCGCCTGATTGGAGAAGCTGACCTTGTGGTGCGCCTCGTATCGATCGCGCAGCCCCTCCAGCATGAGAATGGTATCTTCGACGCTGGGTTCTTCGACATACACCGGAGCAAAGCGCCGCTCCAGGGCGGAGTCTTTTTCAATATATTTATGGTACTCATCCAGGGTGGTCGCGCCGACGCATTGCAGTTCGCCGCGCGCCAGGGCGGGCTTAAGCATGTTGGACGCGTCGAGAGTTCCTTGCGCGGCCCCGGCCCCAACGACGGTGTGCAACTCATCAATAAACAGAATGATCTCACCCTCGGCGCGTTGAATGTCCTCGATGGCGGCTTTTAGGCGTTCTTCGAACTCGCCCCGGAAGCGCGATCCGGCGATCATAGCGCCCAGGTCGAGTGAGACAACTTTCTTACCGGAAAGGATTTCGGGGACATCATTCGAAGCGATCTTTTGCGCCAGGCCTTCGACAATGGCCGTTTTGCCAACACCGGCCTCACCGATCAGCACAGGGTTGTTTTTTGTGCGCCGCGAGAGGATCTGAATCACGCGCATAATTTCAACATCCCGCCCAATGACAGGGTCAAGTTTCCCTTCGCGTGCCATTGTGGTCAGATCACGGGAATATTTTTCAAGCACCTTATAGCGTGTTTCTGCTTTGGGGTCGGTGACGCGCTGGCCGCCGCGCATCTGTTGTACGGCTTCGTAGACGCGTTCTCTGGTTACCCCGGCGCCATCTAGCATGCGCCCTGCCGGGGTATTGCGCTCACTCAAAATTGCCAGGAAAAGATGCTCGGTGGAGATATATTCGTCTTTCAGGCGGTTGGCTTCCTGATTGGCTAAATCGACGATCCGCTTAACGCGCGGGGTAATGAAAATTTGCCCGGCGCCGCCGCCAAAGATATTCGCTTTGGGGCTGGTGCGCAACACATAGTCCAGTCGGTCGGTCAGTTGGGCGGTGTCGATGCTTAACATCTCTAAGATTTGGGGGATTAACCCCTCAGGCTGTTCAATCAGCGCCAGCAGGATATGTTCGGTATCAATTTGATTGTGCCCATAACGTTGAATGACCTCGGCGGCGCGTTGGGCGGCTTCTTGGGCACGCTCGGTAAAGCGATCAAATCGCATCATAGTTGGTTCCTTCCTTTGCAAGGGAAGATCCCTTGATACATCATAAAATCGGCCCAAAAATTTGTTGCAGGAACCGCATATTGAGGCCCGAATTTTTTTGGACAGGTTTTTATCGTAGAGCTTACGCGCTTGCGGGAGTGAATGCCATTGCCGATGACTTTTCTATGAACGGCGTAAGTAGAAAAAATTATAACATTCGCAGTCTTTGGGCACTATCAGAGTGGTGTTAGAAAAGTATATGAAAACCATTCGCGTCGATTTCAGGCTTTGGCAGATAGGGTGTTGGCGATTAACTCGGTGATAATCAGCGGTTCTCCTTTGGAGGGATCATGCCGCAGTGAGAGCGCTTCTTCGGTACAGTGAGCAACACAAACCCCACAGCCCATGCAGGTATCCTGATCAATGATTGAATGCCCATAGCTAAGAGAAACGGCGTCAAACTGGCAGACGTCTTCGCAAGTTCCGCAGGCAATACATAGGTCTTCGTCCACCACACAGAGATACCCCGACGAACAGAGCATCGGGTCGCCGTTGCGGGCCATTTGCATTGCGCCACAGCAGCATGCACAGCAATTGCAAATGGCATAAAACCGTCCCAGCATGGCATCTTTGAAGAAGGCATGATGCACATGTCCACGCGCTTGCTCCGCGCTCAAAATAGCTGCGGCTTCCTCTGAACTGACCCAGCGGCAGCGTTGGGGGTGGTGTTCGGCGACCATGCTGGCAAAGGGTTCGCCAACAATCAAGCATACATCTAGCGGCAGGCATGGGTCTGGCCGTGACGAGCGGCAGGGGCATTCCAGCGCGATGATGTGATCGGGGTTTTTGAGTACGATATCACGGGCGCGCTCATAGGGAATTACGTGTTCTAAATTCTCTAACGCAATATCTTCTTCAACGCTGACCAACTGCGTGGCGGCGTCCAGGGGGACAACTTTTCCATGATAGCCATCGGCAATCTCTCCCGGCTGGCGGTCTGCTTTTTTGGGTTTGAGCAAGCGGCTTAAGGGGTAAAGGAAGCGCGCCAAAGGATGCTCGCCGGTTCCTGTGCCAATATATAAATAAGGCCAATGCAGGTAAATATACCCATGAATGCGGTCGAAGAGCGAAAACTCTTCCAACCGGTCTGCCTCGGCCATGAAAGCCCGCGTGGAAGGCAACTTCAGGCCCAATAGTGGTTTTTGGGGCATGGAAACCTCCTGTTATGCGGAAAAAGCCAGAATACCCCGCCGCTTGCGGCGGGGTTCTACATTATCTATGGAGTTGCAATATTCGTGCGAATCGCCAGGCAGCGCTCGCAATCGATGCGGTTGCACAGCAATGCAGCGGGGTCTTGTAGAATGATGCGCTTTACAGTTTTGACCAGCATGGTCAGGGGAATAAGCTGCACAATGGCGTTACCAATTTGCAGCTTGCGGGTGAAGGTTTCGATTTCTGGTGCGATAGCGTTGAATCCGGTGGAGCAGCCCGGCCAGTCAGGGCACTGGCGGACTCCCTTGGGGGTGAGTGCCCAGCGGATGAATTGTTTGCGCCCGGCGAGTTTCTCGGCGTAATGGATGCTGGTATTGGCTGTATGCCCAACTCCCAGGAGCAATACCATCCCCTGAGAATCGGTCAACACACGCACAGGCGCGAACGGGTCGGCCACGCTTTGGGCTGCCAATGCATCAGCGACGTTGACCCCCGCGAAAGAGTATGTTGGATGTTGCGAACGGCGTGCCTCAGGGTGGTTGCGCAGGGTTTCGGCGATGACGCCCATCAACGGGTCGGCGGGCATCTCCGGGTGAAAAAATTCCGCCATGCGGTTGCTTTCTGCCCCGCTGCCGTAGGTGATGCCGTTATTGGGAGGCCCGGTTTCAGGTGTGACCATCGTCTTATAGGTGAAGGTTGGCATCATCAGGCCGCTGCTTACGGCCAGGAGGGCGCCGACCAGGGAATCGGCGCCCCCCTGAATTTTGCCAAACGCCGAGAGTGAGGCATGGGCAATCACCGGCTGTGTGCCGTTAAGTCCCAATTCTCGAAGGTCATTCACCAGATCTCGAAACGTAATCATTGTGTGGTTCGTCGCGTGGTTATTTCCCTTTCCATTCCGGTGTGCGTTTTTCAATGAAGGCAGCCATGCCTTCTTTTTGGTCTTGCGAGGCAAACAAAAGCGTGAAAGCGCGGCGCTCATCGGCCAGCCCATCGGATAGGAAACTCTCGAAGGCCTGATTAACAGCTTCTTTGCCCAGTTGCACGGCTAATGGGGCACGGGCGGCAATTTCGGCAGCCAGCTCGAGGGCTTCATCGAGATAGCGTTCTACAGGGACAACGCGATTGACGATCCCATAGCGTTCGGCTTCGGCAGCGCTCAACGTGCGGTTGTTGAGCACCATTTCTATGGCGAGGGCTTTGCCGACGACTTTAGCGAGACGCTGTGTGCCGCCCGCTCCGGGGATGACCCCAATTTCGATCTCCGGCTGACCGAATTTAGCCGTCTCAGAGGCGACGATCATATCACAAGAGAGTGCCAGTTCGCTGCCGCCGCCTAAAGCCCAGCCCGAGACTGCCGCAATGATTGGTTTCTTGATCTGGCGGATACGGTCGAAGGTTGGGATGAAATCGCTTTGCAGCATTTCGACCGCCGAAGATGACGCCATCTCTTTGATGTCGGCTCCGGCAGCGAAGGCTCTTTCACTCCCGCAGACGACCATCGCACCCACGGCGTCATTCCGGTCGAAGTTTTCCAAAGCATCCATCAGTTCGTGCAATAGGGCGGGGTTGAGTGCATTCAAGGCTTTCGGGCGGTTGAGGTGTATCAGCCCGACGCGCTGGTGAGTTTCAACAAGGATCGTTTTATAAGTCATGGTCTCCTCCGGAATGCTGCACAAATAGCGGTCTTAGACATCCATTGAGAATATTTTTCCGGTGAGATGCGCCATATTGTCGCCGCATAAATGCAGCACCGCTTCGGCGATAGTATGTACAGAGGCAATAGGCTCGGCATGCATCCCAACAGGCCCGGCAGATACTGCATTCACACGGATATTATACGCTGAAAATTGCCGGGCAGCGGCCTCGGTCAGGCGCAGCAGCCCAAACTGACTGGCGCTCAGAGGGGCCTCTCTGGGGTGAGAAGCCAGCACGTTGATAATGATCCCACCCCCGGCGGCGCGCATGATCCGCCCGGTGGATTGCATTGTGATAAATGCACCGGTCAGGTTGACATCCACGGCTCGTCGCCAATCCCATTCATCTAGATCCAACAGTGGCTTTTTGGGGTCAACATGGGCGTTATTGATGAGAATATCCAGGCGGCCCCACTCGTCCTCAATTTGATTGAGCATGGCCTGAACAGGCAGTTTCTTGGAAATGTCGGTGACATAATCGCGGGCGCGCCCCCCGGCAGCGGTGATGTTGGCAATCGTTTCGTCGAGGTTGATGGGGGTGATGTCATTGGCGCATACAATGGCCCCGCGGGCAGCAAAGGCTTGGGCCAGTGTCCGCCCAGTGCCGCGCCCGGCGCCGGTGATCAGTACAGTGCGATCTGTTAATTCACCCATAGTTACTCCCAATGGGCCGCAGACACTGAGTACTTGTCTGCGGCTGGTTGTTTCATTCTTCTTCACACAGGGGAATTTCCCCAGAATTCGTCTTGGCATTCAAGGACAGCCCAAAATAAGGTGACGGGTCGAGGGTGTTTTGAATTTTCAATTCATTGAGAAACTGGCCGCTGCCGTCGTCAAGCACAATCGAAAAATGCAAATGTACACCGGTGGGGTTGTTGGGATCACCGGAGTAATTGCCCTGATAACCAAGCAGGGTGCCCGCCTCAACATATTGTTCGATGGTTCCGGCGGGGAATTCGGCTTCGATGTAGGATGATCCATCTCGGTTGGCGAGGTGAGTGTAGTAGGTCCAGATCGGGCGCGAGGGTTGGCGCGGGTCACTGGGGATGCGGATAATTACAGACGATTTCCAATCGGGCAAGCGGGTGAGATACCCGGAGTAGGCTGCATAGACGGGGGTGAGGCCCGGTTCTTCGCCGCCGAAGATGTCAATTCCCTGATGACGATGACCGGGGCGGAAGGAGTCATCCCATAAAAAGCCCACAAATCCATCGGTGGGGAAGGCAAAGGGGGCATCGCCACAGCGTGTCCTCGCGGCGATCATCCAGCCCGAATTTTTATCGGCGCTGCGCAGCCAGTTTAGCAGGCGAGACGTGCGCACCCCGCTGCGCTGATACCATTGGTAGAAAAAGTACCCCCCAACAATTGCCAAAACAAAGATTACCGATAAGAAAAGGCGTATGAGTTTGTTGCGTGGTTTTAAATGCATAGGTTTACGATGTTGATTTTTGCCAGAATTTTTCTAACCTAGGCTGGTGGTGTGTGCAGATCAATGATCTGGGCCTGAGTAGTTTTCAAAATGGCCTGCGGGTCAAGCCGCGTTAATGCGTTGTGTGCGCCGCCTCCGGCATATACCTGGTTGTGGGTCAGCACTTGCGGATCCAGCAGGGTTTGTAAGGGTTGGGGATGGCCGAAGGGTGGCACTGTTCCAACGGGGTAGCCGGTGACTTTCAAGACCACCTCCGGGGGGGCGAGTTTTACGCGTTTGCGTCCCACCCCAAACAACGCTGCGATGACTTTGCGCTCGACGAAGCGTGTACCGCAGGTGATTGCCAGGATATATTGCTCCTGGATGGTGAACAACACCGATTTGGCTATTTGCTCGGGGCGCGTGCCCACTGCTTCGGCGGCGGCTTCTACCGTGGGTGTGGGTTGCGACAAGAAAACGATTTCGCCCTCAATGCCGGCCTGGGTCATAAATTCTTGCAGATTATTTGGTGTCAGCATTATGCCCTTCCTGGCGATAGCTGCGCAGGTTTTCTGCGCTATCTTCTTTGTGTTCAGCAATCAGCAGGGTTACTTGCCCGGCTGTGATTTCTTGCAGAATCGCTCCGGCAGCCTGGCCGGATGGCGATGCCAGCGCCCATTGCAAATCGGCTTGCGTCTCAAAATAGAGTTCGTGGATCATTTCGACGTTCAGATCGCCGAAGAGAAGCGCCCGCACGCGGATGGTGGCTTCGCGCACCAAACCGGGCATTGCCTCTGCATGGTGCAGAAATTCCGGCCAGCCATCGCTAAATGAAATTGTGCTGGCAACCGGCCCAATGAAGATAATGAGTTTGTACATGCCAACTATTATACCCGTTGACTACGCCAGGCGCGTTTGTGTTACCATTGATGAGTGCGCAAATGCTGTTCGAAATCTTCTCGACGAAGACCGCGTTGAGCGCTAAATTCCTGTGTGTATAACTGGAGAAACACATGTCCTTTTTTGAAAATGTATCCCTGCAAGCAATATTAGAACTGCCTGTGTTATCTCGTATTCGCCGTAATCATGGCTTGGAACACGCAACCTTGCATGTTCTGGCGAAGCAGTTCCCGAAAAAGCCCATGGGCGGACACTCGAATCCTACCGGGTTTTGGCTGGTAGGTGATCTTCCAACCGAAGCGGTGCAGGAAGCCGCCCACGAAGCCTTGCAGCGGATGCGCTCTGGTGAGCATCACCTGGCGGTGCATCCTGGATGCGGAACCAACTACGCGACAGCAGGGACATTGGCCGGGTTGGCAGCCATGTTAGGGATGTGGGGCGCTGGCCCGCGCCGGCGCGATAAATTTGAGCGTTTACCCGTCATGGCCGTTTTAGCAACCCTGGCATTGATTGTGGCGCAGCCGTTGGGCATGAAACTACAAAAAAATATCACCACTTCCGGTAACCCGGGTAATTTGGAAATTGTTGCTGTTGAAGCGCATCGCCGCGGTAGCTTGAAAGCTCATCGTGTGATAACCCAAGCCTAGAAAAATGTCTGAAAAGCCGGTCGTTTACATCCTGCACGGGGATGACGATTACGCCATTGCCCAGTTTATCGCGGCTATGGAAGCCAAGCTGGGCGACCCTGGAATGGCCTCGATGAATATTGCCCGTTTCGATAAGGTTTTCCCTTCTTTTGATGAATTGGATGCTACCATCAGAGCGATGCCCTTTTTGGCAGAGCGCCGTCTGGTGATATTGCATGACCCGCTGGCGCACTTGCATAGCAAAACCCAGCGCGCGCGTTTCACCAAACTGCTTGAGGATACTCCGCCTACAACAGCCCTGGTGCTGGCGGTCACTCGTCCCCTGGTTTCCTACGCCGACAAGAAGAAAAACAAACGCCATTGGCTGCAAAAGTGGGCAGCGGGTCAATCGCACCGTGTTTACGAGAGGGAATTCTATCTGGCGCGGGGACATGATCTGGTGCGCTGGATTCAACAACGCGCCAAAGAGCAGGGCGGTGAGATCACGCCCGAAGGAGCCGCAGCTCTGGCAGCCCTGGTGGGCGATACCCCGCGCCAGGCAGCGCAGGAAATTGAAAAATTGCTGGCCTATACCAATTACAGCCGGGCCATCGAGCCAGATGATGTCGAATATCTGGTGGCTTCCTGGGGGGAGGGGGATGTGTTTGCTATGGTGGATGCGCTGGGCAACCGCCAGGGAGGGCGCGCCCTGCGGATGCTGCGCCATCTCTTGGAAGATGACGACTCCCTGCGGTTGTTTGGGATGATTGTGCGCCAGTTCCGGTTGCTGCTGCTGACCCGCGCATTGTTGGATGCCGGTTTCCGTGAGGGCGATATTTCCCGCGAATTGAAAACGCATCCCTTTGTGATTAAGAAAATCATCCCCCAGACCCGCAACTTCACCCTGGATGATCTCGAAGCTATTTACCGCCGCCTGCTTGATATTGACGAGCAGATCAAGCAGGGGCGGCTGGAGGGAGATGTCGCTTTGGATGTGCTGATTACTGCGCTGGCGGTTTAAATACAAAACCCCCGGACGTTGTGAGGAACTCCATTGGAGTGTGAGGAGCAACGCCCGGAGGGTTTTGGCCTGGGGGGAATTTTACTGTTTGGGAGCGGCCTCTTGCCGATGGATGCCCAGCCAAAAGTGATTGGGAAGCAATGATGAAGATGTCCGTACTTCGACATCTGAAGCCTGCTGCGGCCTCCCGTTGGGGAGCATTGAAGGGTGAACAAAGCACAGGTTGGGGGACTGCCCGTACTTTTTTTGGTAATAGGCCGCAGCCCGTCTGAGCTTGATGTCCAAGTCGGCATTTTTATCGTTATCGAACCAGAGCATTCCAATATCCATCAGGGGCCTCCCATAACTATAATTAGAACTTATGTTCTAATTATAGTGCAGGATTTCTGATTGCGCAAGGGTTGGGAAGGTGAACAGGGCTTTCTTAAAGTCGAAACGAAAAGCGCTTTTACCGCTGAGAGCGCAAAGAACGCAGAGAAAAATTTAAAAAACTCAGCGAACCCGGCGTTCTCTGCGGTAAATTTCTGGTATAGCACAAATTTAAGAAAGCCGTGGAAGGTGAATTTTCCGGCCTCTTATCGCTGGAACTGGGGAAGTGCGTAATGGCTAATTGTTTCAAAAAGTCAGTTGGTTTTTTGCCAAATGCTGATGCTTTCGATGTGATAGGTCTGTGGGAACAGATCGAAGGGCGTAATCTGTTCGAGATGGTATCCCCCATTGACCAGCCGCTTGGCGTCGCGCGCCAGCGTGGCCGGGTCGCAAGAAATGTAGACCAGAGTTTTTGGAGCCAAAGACAAGATTCCGTCCAGAGCCGGGCGCGCCAGCCCTGAGCGGGGAGGATCCACCAGAATGACATCGGGATTTTGTTTCAGCGCCGGAAGCACGCCCTCCACCGGGGCTTCGTACAACTCAACATGTTCAAATTCATCCAGATTGATTTCGAAATCTTCGCAGGCGCTTGGAGCAGCCTCGATGCCGATCAGTCGCCCAACCCGCGGGGCCAAAAAAGCGCTGAACAGCCCTGCGCCGCAGTAGGCGTCGATCAGCGTGGTTTCATCGGTCAGCGGCAGGTGGTCGAGCAGATGGGTGACCATTTTTTCGGCCATAGGCGTGTTGACCTGGAAAAAAGACCCTGCAGAGACGCGCAGCAGGCGTTGGTGGATTTCGACAATGATGTGGTCATCCCCGGCCATCACCAGTATGCCGCCCGGGCCTTGATGCACCACTGAGAGCGATACATCTAAATTGAGGCTGATGGGTTCTGGTTCAGAACTTTCGAAGATCAGCATCTGGTCATCATCTGTACCCACGCGCACCGCAACGCGGTCGAGTCCCGGGATCTGCTCGATATCCAATTGCGGCCAGAGTTCGTTAATCGCACGGTCGGGGAGATGGCATTCTTGAATGGGGGTGACCCCCTGACCTTGAGGGGCCTGGAAGCCTAGTTTTCCCTGTGGCGCAATGTGGAATTGAATGTGATTGCGGTAGTTCCAGGGTTGCGGTGATGGGATGATGGGCCGGATATTGGGGGCGGAGAGTTTTCCGATGCGCTCTAGCTGGTCGCGTAGGATTTCGCTTTTGAGGGTTAGTTGATGCTTGTAGGGGATGTGCTGGTAGTGACACCCGCCGCAGATGCCCACTGTCTCATCTCCGTTTATGGGGGAGGCGGAAGATGGGGAGAAAAAGTGCGGGCAGCGCGGCTGGGTGCGGTTTGGCGAGGGGGTGAGTACCTTGACGAGTTCGGCGCGCGCATAGCGCGGCTTGTCTTCGGTCAGACGCACATGCACGGTTTCTCCTGGGAGACCATAGGGAACAAACACGGCGCGGCCATCGGAGAGACGGCCCAGGCATTCGCCTCCGTATACATGTTTGTCGAGGATAATATCTTCGTGGGTCATGCGTGTTTTTCGGAATTGTTACCCGCTGGCGATGGGGTTATCTGGCCATAAACTCGTCGATGGCGCTCAGCAGGGTACTCACATCGGACAGAGTTAACTCGCCCATGTGGGCAATGCGGAAGGTCTTGTTCTTCAGTGAACCATAGCCATTGGCAATACGCATGCCGCGTTCGAGTAAGAAGGCGTTTAGGGCGGGCACGTCGATGCCGGGTAAGTTTTCAATGGTGGTGACGGTGCGTGAGCGGTATCCTTCGGCGGCGAACAGCCCAAAGCCGTGTTCGAGCGCCCAGGCGTAAATGCACTCGGCCATGCTCTGATAACGGGCAAAGCGGTTTTCTAGCCCCTCGGCCAGAATGCGATTGAGTTGAAAATCTAACGCGTAGATCAGCGAAACCGCCGAGGTGGCCGGAGTGGAGTTTTTGACCCGGTAATTTTCCAGCCGTACCAGGTCGAAGTACCAGCCCCGGTCGGGGACTTGTTCGGCGCGCGCCAACGCTCGGTCGGAAGTCGCTCCCAGAGCCAGCCCCGGGGGCAGTGCCAGCGCTTTTTGTGAGGAGGTCAGCACAAAGTCTAGCCCCCAGGCGTCCATCTTAATTGGTGCGCCGCCCAACGATGAAACCGTATCCACACAGATCAGCGTCTCCGGGCTGACCTGGCGCGCGGCTGCGGCGATCTCCGCGACCGGGTTTTGCAATCCGGTAGAAGTTTCATTATGCACCACCGTCAGGATCTCATACTCCTTTTGGCGCAAGGCCTCGGCAACCGCTTCGGGGGTAATTGGCTGCCCCCAGGGAACTTCGAGTTTGTCTACAGCTTTGCCGTTTGATTCGGCCACACTGTGCCAGCGGTCGCCAAAGGCGCCATTGCTGCATGAGAGCACACTCGACCGGGCAAAATTGCGCACTGCGGCTTCTTGCAGGCCGGTGCCGGAAGATGTGCTGATAAAGACCCGCTTTTGTGTGCCGAACAATTTGCGGGCTTTCTCATCGGCTCGGTGAAAAATTTCTTCATACGCCGCGCTGCGGTGAGGCAGCATCGGGCGGGTTTGTGCGTTAAGCACTTCGGGGTCAACATCTACGGGACCGGGTACAAACATAGGGGCCATGGGGTTCCTCCTGAAATGGGAATATCTGCATGATTTTACCAGCGCCCCTCTATGTGGCAAAGGGATAACGGTATAATGTATGTCATGCGATTGAAAATTACCGGTTTTGTCTTGGCGCTTTTTGTTCTTTTGGGATGCCAAACCGCGCGGCTGGTGCCGCCAACGCCGACGCCGTCGCCCCAGCCGCCCACAGCGACCATTTCCCCAACACCCACACCATCCTATACCCAAGCACCCCCTGCCCCAATCCCAACATTTGCCCCTGCTCTTTTCAATGTGCGCACCCATCCCGATGGTGGCTTGTATGTTGGGGATTATGTCAGCATTGAGGTGATTGCCCCGCCCGATTTTGGAAGAGGGCCGCGCTTTTCGGTGCAAGTTTCCGATGAGAATGGGGAGGCCCTTGGTGAGGCTACCTTTACCCCCTTTGGGATCGGGGGACGCTGGCAGGCAACCTTCCCCTGGGTGTGGGATACTGCCCAGCTCGAGGCGGGCGCGCATGAAATCGGCTTTACGATTCTGCCCTCAGAGACCACCTGGAGCGAAACGATCACCCTCCAGCCCCAAGACAAACTGCCTCCTCCAGAGCCAGATTCCCTGTGGGCAATTGGAGAAAGCGATTGTTGTCTTGTGTACTACCTGACTGGCACGGCTGCCGGGCGTGATATTGAGGCATTGCTTGCCAGCGCCGATGCCCAGGCCGATGACGCCGTAGAGAAAATGGGGCTTGAGTTCACCGAGCCAATAGAAATTACGCTGATGTCGCGGGTGCTGGGGCATGGCGGCTTTGCCGGGGGCGAGATCTATATCTCTTATTTGGATCGCAATTACGCCGGCAGTGATTTCGACCTGGTGTTGCATCATGAGATGGTGCATATTCTCGACAGCCGCATCGGGGGAGAACTTCGTCCTTCGATTCTCGTCGAAGGGCTGGCTGTATATCTTACAGGGGGGCATTTTAAGCCAGAGCCTTTGATGCCGCGTGCCGCAGCATTACTTGACTTGGAAGATCCTGCAACCGGGGAAAGTTGGTATCTCCCTCTTGAACCGTTGACGGAAAATTTCTACAAATCACAGCATGAGATTGGTTATCTGCAAGCTGGCGCTCTGATCGAGTTTATGGTCGATACCTGGGGATGGGAGAAATTCTCGAATTTTTATCGCAACATCCTGCCGGTGGAGGGAGGCAGTCACGCCGGGGCATTGGATGCGGCCTTACAGACGCATTTCTCAAGCGGTCTTGCAGAACTCGAAAGCCAGTTTATCAACGCCCTTCGGGAGCTAGAACTCATCCCGAAGTTGCGCGAAGATGTCCGCCTGACGGTGACGTATTACGACACAGTGCGGCGATATCAAGAGCGCTTTGACCCTTCGGCCTATTTTCTGACCGCCTGGCTTCCAGATGGCCCTGAAATGCGTAACTTTGGAATCGAGGCCGACTTACTCCGCCATCCAGAGAGCGTTGAAAATATCGCGCTAGAGTCTCTTTTGGTCGTTGCCGATGAAGATTTGCAAGCCGGTCATTTTAGCGATGCAGAAGAAGCCATCGAAGCTGTCGACATTGTGCTGGATGCGGTTGAGCGGGATGATCCATTCCCATTTTTTGCCCATCCGTTGGCTGAAAAGTATTATGAAGCGGTACGCTCGTTAACCGAATTAGAATATCGCGTCCAGCGTATCCGTGTGGATGATAATCTCATTCAAGCCGAAGTGACGGCATTAGGCGCACATTTGATGACCCTGCAAATGGAATGGGTTGATGGGGAAGCAAAATTAGAACAAAGCCAATGAAAAACAGACATGAGGCTCCCGTCCTGCTTCTCCTGATTTGGGGATGGGGGGGATTAAAAAGCCATCCCGAATTTTATATTCGGGATGTGGCATAGTTATTTTCGCGAATCACGAAAGGCATTACGGGCAGGTATACACGAAACTGAACAACGAGTTAAAGGGCGGCGTGCAATATAGATTCATCATGTCGAATGCGATTGCCCCAACAGCGACCAGACAGAGGACAACGCCAACACATCCCAGCCCGGCCCATAACCAGGGGCGGCCTTCTTTTTCAGGAACAGGGGGAGCCATTTGAGCCGGCGGGCCAGACGGCACCTGACCGGAGTAAACCGGTTGTCCTGGTGGCGGCGCGGGTGGGCGGGCCGGCGCCGGTGGTGGTGCAGGGCGAGCCTGCGGCGGCGCAGAAACCGGGGGCATGCCTTGTGCTGGAGTGATTGTTTCCTTGCTGCTGGATGGCGTCACTACGGTGGCGTTCATGTCATATTGCGATACTTGATAAATCATTGTCACCGCTTCGCCAAGCTGAATGCGGTCACCTGGGCGCAACACTTGTGGGCTGGTTAAACGTTGCCCATTAACAAAAGTTCCATTGGTGGAGCCTACATCTTCGATGGAAAACCCGTTGGGTTCGAAGCGCATCCGAGCGTGCCGCCGTGAAACTTCAGCAATGTTAATGGAAATATCAGCATTAGTGTCTCGTCCAATAATAATCTCTTGTTTGGAGAGCGGAAATGCTTTATCGGGCGTTGGGCCGGCACTCATCACGAGTTGGAAGGATTGGGTTGCCATAGTATTCTCCTCAAATGATGGCTATCTTGAAGGCATCTATATGCTAAGAGTGTACACAGATTTGAGCCGTGAGTCAAATGTGTCGGATATTACTATGGGGCTATTTGTTTTCTGAACGATTGAGATGTTTTCAAAAGCACATAACCAATACTCTCATAGAATCTATGGGCTTCTTCTCTGTTGATGTTTGAGCGGACGAAAACAAACTTTACGCCTTTTTCGATAGCCCATTGCTCGATGGCAGCCATCAACATTGTGCCGATCCCTTGAGAGCGAAATTGTTCCTCTACTACCACCCCCCCAATGGCAAGGTGGCAATCGACCACAATCAGGCGGCGGATAAACCCATGAACCCAGCCGCAGATTTGGTTGTCTTTCAACGCGGCAATGAATAACGCGTGATTCACGTCATCCAGCAGCGCATTGAGCCTGACTTGGATTTGTTCTTCGGATGCGGGGTAACCTAATTGCTCAACGAGCAGGCAGATACCGTAAAGGTCGGTTGGCTGTGCCATCCGAATTCGGATAGTCGGCGCTTTATCCATGGCTGCCTTCCTGCAAGCGCCAATCGAGGGCGGTAAAGCGTCGGGCCACTTTGTTATTGCCAACGGCCATGCCAATGGCTTTGCGGCTGCCGACCAGCACACACAGGTTTTTGGCGCGGGTGATCGCTGTGTAGAGCAAATTGCGTTGCAGCATTACATAATGTTGGGTAACCATCGGCAGCACGACGGCAGGGAATTCTGACCCCTGGGCTTTGTGTACAGAGACGGCGTAAGCCAGCACGAGCTGGTCGGCTTCGCTCCAGTCGTACTCGATGAAGCGATTGTCGAAATCCACTGTCAGGATGTGTTCGACCAGATCTACCCCGCGCACAAAGCCGATATCCCCATTGAACACATCTTTATCATAGTCATTTTGTGTCTGCATAACCTTATCGCCGGGGCGGAAGGTTTGCCCAAAGAGCGTTTTGGAAGCTTTGTTGGCTGCCGGGGGATTTAGCTGCGCTTGCAGCCGGTCATTCAGCGCGTGGACACCGGCTGGGCCGCGATACATGGGGGCCAAAACCTGAATTTGCCTGCGTGGATCAAGGCCGAAAGTACCGGGGATGCGTTGACAAACCACATCTACGACCCAATCAGCAGCGGAGGCGGCCTCTTCTGTGGGGAAGAGGAAGAAGTCACCTGGAAGGGGCGCAGCCTGTTCCTGGCGCGAGGCAGAAAAGGCCGGCATCTCGCCACGGTTGATGCGATGCGCGTTGGTGATGATTTGTGATCCGGCAGCTTGCCGGAAGATGGTGTTCAGGCGGGTAACCGGGACGACGCCGCTGGCAATCACATCGCGCAATACGTCGCCCGCGCCAACCGAGGGAAGCTGATCTACATCACCCACCAGCAGCAAGTGAGTGCCCGGGCGCAGGGCTTTTAGCAGGTTGTTCGCCAGGATCAAATCTAGCATGGAGGCTTCGTCAATCACAAGAAAGTCCACCGGTAAGGGGTTTTCGGGATGATGTTGGAAGCCTTCAGCGGGGGAGTACCCCAATAGGCGGTGAATAGTGCTGGCGGGCCGCCCGGTGGTTTCGGATAGGCGTTTGGCGGCGCGCCCGGTTGGTGAGGCCAGAGCATAGGGGATGGATAGCGCTTCGAGATTGCGGATCAGCGATTTTAGGCAGGTTGTTTTTCCGGTGCCGGGGCCTCCGGTGAGTACGCTGAGGGGGTGCTTCAACGCCGTCTGGACGGCGGCTTGTTGTTCGGGGGATAGGTCGGGATCTGGTAGGCGGGCTTGATATTGCGCCCTTTCTTCGGCAATGCCGCGCTGAAGTGTTTTCAACCGCTCCGAGAGGCCCACTTCACCGAAGTAGAGCGGAGTCAGATAGATGCCTGGGATGCGGTATTCCCCTCGGGGTTCCGCCGCGCCCCGCGCTGGCGTTCCCCGTTCCGCCGCTGCCTCTGCGGGAATCTCATCGCATCGGATGGTATCCTGCTCGGTCAAGCGTTCCACGGCGGCGTCTACGAGTTCAGTATCGGCGTTAAGCAGTTCGGCGGTTTGCTCAATCAGCATGCCGCGCGGCGCGTAAACATGGCCCTCGTTGCTCCATTCGTTAAGGGTGTAGATCACCCCGGCTTCGATGCGGGCGGGATGCTCCGGCGGCAACCCCAGATCTTGAGCGATGCGATCGGCGGTTTTGAAGCCTACGCCATAAATGTCGCGGGCCATCTGGTAGGGATTTTCTTGCACCACGCCTAAGGCGCGATCGCCATAGGTTTTATAAATTTTGACAGCCAGGTTGGTGCTGATATGATGGCTGTGCAGAAAGAGCATGATCTCTTTGATTTGTTTCTGAGTCTGCCAGGCCTGGCCGATCTGATGGGTGCGCTTCGGCCCGATGTCGGGGACTTCGTGCAGACGTTGGGGGTGGTGCTCGATGATTTCGAGAGTCGCTTCCCCGAAATGATCGACAATGCGCTCGGCCAGGCGCCCCCCAATGCCTTTGATCAGCCCTGACCCGAGGTAGCGCCGAATTCCGGCGACGGTGGCGGGCAGCACTTGCTGGCATTGCTCGACGCTGAATTGTTCGCCGTGCTTGGGATGTTTGCTCCAGCGCCCCAGCAGTTTAACATGCTCTCCGGGGGCAAGTTCTGGCAAGTTGCCAACAATAGTGACAAGGCCATCTCGGTTGGTGCCGCGGGCCGTACGCCCCGAAGGGCTTAACCGAATGACGCTATAACCATTTTCGGCGTTGTAGTAAGTTACGCGTTCCACCACGCCAGAGAGAGATTCCATAAGGTAAGTATACCTGGGATATGAAATTGAAAAAAGAAATGTTTGTGAAGGGGTGGACGATCAGGGGGGGGCTTTCAGATCATCTCCCAGAATGAGCAATACATCCACCGCGTTATTGGGGTTGTGCTGACTGTAGATTTTTGGGTAGGGGATTTCTAGCAACTGGGAGAGTTGGTTGATGATATCGGGATTGCCGGTGTAGTCGATGATGGTTGTGTGGGTGTAGGGTTCGCTGGCATTGCCGACCTCAGTAACGTTGATGCCATTGCGGCGTAAATAGTCGGCTGTGTCAGCGGCCAGACCGGTTTCTCCGGTGCCATTGTGGACGGCGACGCTGGGGCCTGCGATTGTAACAGTCACCGTGGGAAGGCGTTCTTGGGTTGGTTCTTCGGCTTCTGCTGTCAATGTCGCAGTGGGGATGATTGCGGTAGGCGAGACAGAAGCTGTATCTGTTGGTGTCACCGTGATGAGGGAGGGCTGTGTTGAGAAGATGATGGTTTTGAGCGCTTCGATCTCCCCAGGGATGGGATTCAAGATATAAGCGCCCTCATAGGATTGGGCGGCGGTGACATGCTCCAGGCCGATGACGACATGCTGAATATTGGCTTCGGGGATGTTGTAAGCCAGTTGCCCCAGTTTTACAATTTGCTGAATGGTCAAGTTCGTGTTGATGCCCGCAGAAACGTTTTGATAAAGTGCGGGCGCTTTCCGTACCAGGGTGGGCAGCAAATTAAAATCGGTCAGCCGTTTGATAACACCGATGATGACCTGTTGCTGCCGCGAGGCGCGGTCGAAATCGCCCCCGGCGGTGTCGCGGTTGCGGACATAGGCCAGGGTCAGATCGCCGGGGAGGGTTTGCACGCCGGGTTGTAAATTGCGGGTATTGCCATCGCCCAAGGGGTCGATGATTATCGTTTCGGGGACATTGATCTTCACCCCGCCGATTTCATCGATCAGATTTGTGAAGGCGTCGAAATTGATCTGGATATAATAGGGAATGTCGACATCCAGAAACTGCTCCACTGTTGCCATAGCTAAACCAGCGCCGCCGGTGCTATACCCTTGGGCTTCACCGAGCGGAAAGGCCTGATTGATTTTGCGGAACCCATTGCCGGGAACATCCACCCACAAATCGCGGGGCAATGACATCATCCCGGCGGTATGATTTTCGGGGTTGATGGTCACCAGGATCATTGTGTCGGTGCGGGGTGGCCCGTTGCCCAGCTCCCAGGAGCGGTCGTCCACGCCCAGCAGCAGGATCGTCACCCGGCTTTTGCCATCCCAGGGCTGATACTCCGGCCCGTTGCGGTGTTGCAGCGAAAAATCCAGGTTTTCCAGCTCTTCGGGGTTGATCTCATTGGTGTCGCTTTCGACAATGAGGGGGTCTTCATAGGCTGGGTTCAGAGCCTGATTCATCGTCGAAGTAATCATCGAGAAAATGAGATAGAGGGTAATTGCCACAGCGATGACCAGAATGACGACCAGAGTCCAAAAGAATGGACTCTCTGGAAATTGTGGTTGATTACGTTGTGGTTCCGGGAAAGTGCCCATAAAACAAAGAGATCTCCGTTAGAGACAGGGCGACTGCCTCTAACGGGGAGACAACCTTAAGGCATGGGGTTGCTATTTGCCCAGTCGGCCCCCAAGATGATGGTGACATCGACATCACTGGCCTGATCGTAGCGTCCGTGGATTTTGAAGGAGGACAGGTTGAACAGCTCTGAAAGGTAGATCAGCGCATACGGGTTACCGGTGTAATCGTAGATATTGGTGTTGGAATAATTGGTTGCATCGGCATCGCCCGTGACGACCACATTGGCTCCGAGACTTTGGAGATACTCGGCTGTGCGCGTGGCTAACCCGCCAACGGTTGTGCCATTGAGGATTTTGATGCGGGCGCCCTCCTCGACCATCAGGTCGAGGGTCGATTTACCATCATAGGCCGAAGGCCCAATTTGATTGTCTTGAGCAAAGATCTCATCCCTGAGAGCGCGAATCTGGTCGGGGACAGGTTTCAGAATATCCAACCCGTCGGGCGATTTTCCAATCTGCACTTGCTCTGGCCCAATGATGCGGTTGGTAATACTCTCGGCGGGAATTTCCACTGCCAACCAGGCTAGTTGAATGACCTGATCGAGAGTTAAGTTGGTGTTGATGCCGCTGGAGATCTGTTGATACATGGCCGGGGCGTTTTGCACCAGGGTGGGCAGCAGGCTAAAATCGAGAATGCGTTTGCGTATCGCCATGACAACTTGCTGCTGGCGCTGAGCGCGGTCGAAATCGCCGCCCTGAGTGCCGCGCGCCCGCGCATAGGCCAAAACATACTCACCGGGCAGCGTCTGCACGCCGGGGGCAATGCGGATTTTCCCCTTGGGATCATCATAGATGTCTACATAAATCTCGTAGGGAATATCCATCTTCAGGCCGCCCATCTGATCGATGAAATACACAAAGGCGGTGAAATCGATTTGCGCGTAATAGTGAATGGGAACGCCGATTAACCCTTCAACGGTTTTCATTGCCAGCCCAGGCCCGCCATCGGGCAGTTGGTAGGCTTCGCCCAATTTGTAGGCAGTATTGATTTTCCCGTATTCGAAGCCAGGAATGCTGACCCACATATCGCGCGGGATGGAAAGCATCCCGGCGGTTTTTGTGAGCGGATCGATAGTGAAGAGGATCATCGTGTCGGAGAGGGGCGGCCCGCTGCCCCCGCGCCAACTGTTATAGTCCAAACCGACTAACAATACATTGACACGGCTGGCTCCGTCCCAGGGTTGGGGCTGTGGTCCGCTGGGTGCAGTGATGGGAGCAGGCGCGGCTTCTTCGATGGCGGATTCGCCCTCGGCGTTTGGCGTGGCCGTAGGTACATACTCAATAGCTGCGCCCGGCAGGGATGTGATATTCCAAGAGGCTACCAAACCGCTGACGGTGTTGAAAGTAAGAACACCGATAATCAATACAGCAATTCCCAAAATCACCCAAAGCGCGATTTTGAGGCCCTTTTTTGGTTTTTTTATGGTTGTATTCTGGTTTTGATCGTTCATTGTTTACACTCGATATTCAGGGTGCAACGTGCAGGCCTGATTATGCGTCGTGCGATTATATCACGAGCCAGATTTTGCAGGAGGGCAAGTACACTCGCTCAGACATAGGGTAAAATTGGGCGGCATTCTTATGATCCTCAAAATTGCGCGCTCGTTTTTCGTCAGAACAATTGTTGGATTCATTTTTACATATGGATCTTTCCTTTTGCCGATCAGGCGCTTGTACGAAAGCCGGCAGATCTTGGCGTTTCATCATCCTCGGCCAAGTTATCCCTGGCATGTGCTGATTGTGCCAAAGATGCGTTTGTGCGGCCTTGCCGATTTAACGGCAGCCCACAGCAGTTTATTGATCGAAATTTTAGCAGTGGCCGCAGACCTGACGGCGCAATTCGATACCCAGAGAAACCCTCCCCGGCTGGTTGTTAACGCCGGGGCTTATCAAAAAGTTCCTCATCTGCATTTTCATTGGATTGCAGGAGAGCCAGCATAACCTTCGCGATCACACAGTTGCCGAATTTACCATGTCACTGATTACCACCCACAATCTTGCCAAATCCTATGATCCGGTAGATATATTCTCTAGCCTTTCATTGAATATTCCACACGGCGCGCGCATTGCTCTGGTGGGCCCCAATGGGATCGGCAAAACCACTCTGTTGCGCGTCGTCGCTGGTCAGGAGGCACCCTCTGCTGGTGAGATCCACCGCGCCCGCGGCCTAACCCTGGGCTATCTGCCGCAAGAATCGGTGCTGGAAAGCGACAGTACCCTTTGGGAAGAATGCCTGTTGCCCTTCGAAGATCTACGTGCCCAGGAGACTGAACTGGCCGCTCTTGAGGCGCAGATGAGCAGCGCCCAACTTTCCGATGAACTGCTGGAGCGCTACGGCGCATTGCAGGCGCGTTTCGACCATGCCGGGGGCTATACCTACGAAACGCGCATCCGTCAGGTACTCACCGGGCTGGGCTTTGCCGATGACGAACACCATATGCATCTGGAGCATCTTTCTGGAGGGCAGCGCACACGCGCGTTGCTGGCGCGCCTATTGCTCGAAGCGCCCGCGCTGCTGGTGCTCGATGAGCCGACCAATCACCTCGATATTCAGGCCGTGGAATGGCTGGAGAGTTATCTCAGAGATTGGGACGGCGCGGCGCTGATCGTTTCGCATGACCGTTATTTTCTCGACAAGGTTTGCAACCACATCTGGGAGATGGGGCGGGCCGGTTTCGAGGTGTATCGCGGCAATTACAGCCATTACTTGCAGCAGCGCCAGGCGCGTTGGGAGCGGCGTGCTAAAACTTTCGAAGCCGAGAAAAACCGCCTTGAAAACGAACTCGACTATATTAAGCGCAATATCGCCGGGCAAAATGTCATCCAGGCAAAGGGGCGGCTGCGCCGTCTCAGCCGTCAGCTTCAAGCCATCGATCAAATTGGCCTGGATGCCATGCAGGGCAAATCCTGGAGTCAGATTGCCCAACAAGTGGATACCACCACCAGCGTAATGAGCGTGGATGAAGCCCATCGCCGTATTAAGGCTTTACGCAATCCCCTCCAGCGTCCAGAAGAACTCAAACTCAATCTGGGGGCACGTCAGCGCAGCGGAGAACTGGTGGTGCGCACGTATGATCTGTTGGTTGGTTATCCCGGCAACCCCCTCGTTAAAGTCCCCGATCTCATTTTACATCGTCTGGAATGCGCCGCATTGATCGGGCCTAATGGGTCTGGAAAAACAACCTTCTTGAAGACAATATTGGGGCAATTGCCGCCTTTGAGCGGGACTGTTAATTTAGGGGCCAGTCTCGATATTGGTTATTTTGCTCAGGCGCACGAAGACTTGAATCCTGAGAACACCTTGATCGAAGAAATTGAGTCAGTTGCCCCCAATTTGCTGGTAGCGGGCATCCGCAACTACCTGGCCCGCTATCTTTTCACGAGAGATGATGTTTTCAAAAAAGTGGCTGTCCTCTCCGGGGGCGAACGCGGCCGCCTTGCGCTGGCAAAACTGGCCCTCAGCAACGCCAATCTTTTACTGCTCGATGAGCCTACTAATCATCTCGACATCCCCTCGCAAGAAGTCTTACAGGCCGTCCTGGTCGATTTTCAAGGCACGGTGATTTTGGTTTCGCACGACCGTTATCTGATTGATGCTTTGGGGACGCAGGTCTGGGAAATTGATAAGGATGGCGCCTTGCTGCACGTTTTTCGCGGCACCTATAGTCAATTGCGCAGCGACGAAGAAAAACCAAAAGAAGCAGACTCAGGGAAGGCTGGCGCGCAGGCCCCAGAGCAAGAATCCTGGCGCGAAGCGCGGGCTGCTAAGAACCGCGCCCAGGCCGAGTTGCGCCGCAAAACAGCCCGCCTGGAACAGGTTGAAGCGCGTGTTGCTGAGCTGGAACTTCGACTGGCCGAAATCGGAGAGCAATTGGCCGCCCCGCCCGATAACCCCAAGCTGGTGCAGCGCCTGGGGGATGATTACGTTGAGATTCAGAATGAACTCCATGCCCTGATCGCCGAATGGGAGCAACTGCATAGCTGAAAGGATCCGATATGAAGAATCCCCCCTGGTGGCAGACGACCACTATCTACCAGATCTATCCACGCTCTTTTAAAGATTCAGATGGCGATGGTATTGGCGATTTACGCGGCATTATTTCGAAACTGGAGTATATCCAAGATTTGGGTTTCGAAACGATTTGGGTTTCGCCCTTTTTCAACAGTCCGCAGGGGGATTGGGGCTACGATGTCAGTGACTATCTCAGTGTTGCCCCAGAGTACGGCACGCTGGGAGATGTGGATCAATTGATCGAAGAAGTCCATGCCCGGGGCATGAAGATTTTGTTCGATCTGGTGCTGAACCACACTTCGGTGGAGCATCCCTGGTTTCAAGAAGCGCGCCGCAGCCAGAATAACCCCAAACGCGACTGGTACATCTGGCGGGGTGGCGATGGCAAGCGCCCCCCCAACAATTGGAAAGCCATGATCGGCGGCTCAGGCTGGCAGTACGACGACTACACCGGGCAATGGTATTACGCCAGTTTTTTGCCATTCCAGCCCGACTTGAATTATCGCAATCCCGCCGTGAAAGAAGCCATGTTGAATGTCGCCCGGCACTGGCTTGATCGGGGTGTAGATGGTTTCCGGCTGGATATTTTCCATACGGTTTACAAAGATGCCCAATTCCGCGATAATCCTCCTTCACCGCATTATATCCCCTACAAAGATCAGGCCGGATTTTTCCAGGAGTGGCGCTATCATCAACACCAGCCAGAGACCTTCGAGTTGGCGCGCCAACTTCGGGCTTTGGCCGACTCCTATTCCCCAGAGAAAATGCTTATTGGTGAAGTGTTCGGCCCAGATGCGATTCTCAAACAATATCTTGGGGAACGCAATGACGGGTTGAATTTGGTCTTCTTGTGGGAATTGCTCAAAACCAAAGTGGATGGGCGCTTTTTCCGTGAAGTGATTCAACACCACGAGCAAGAATACCCTGCACCGTTGATGCCTGTTTATGTGTTTGGCAATCACGACCAGAAACGGATCATTTCGAAGGTTGCTCATCAGCCGCGTATGGCCCGTTTGTTGGCATTGTTGCAGTTTACGACTCGTGGTGTGCCGGTGACCTACTACGGTGAAGAGATCGGCATGGCTGATGTACGCATCCCGGCCTACAAAGCCAAAGATCCGCTGGGGCGGCTGTATCGGTGGCTGCCCGCCTTTTTGGCCGATGCCCTGGGGTTGAATGTCAACCGGGATGGCTGCCGCACACCGATGCAATGGGATGACAGCCCCAATGCCGGCTTTTGCAGCGCCCGCTCCACCCCCTGGCTGCCATTACACAAGAAATATCGAGAGGTCAATGTAGCCCAGCAGAGGGGCAGGGCGACTTCGATCTTAGAAACTTATCGCGCTCTTTTGTGTTTACGCAAAGAACATAAAGTTCTGCGGGAAGGAACCTTGCAATTACTCGGCGGCCCCAGCGGAGAGAAGAACCTGGTCATTTACCGCCGGGTTAGCGGGGATGAGCAAATATTCGTGGTGATTAACTTTGGCCCGGTTCCGGTCGCTTTTCGCAATCAGACCGGCTGCAATCAGATTTTGTTTGAGATCGGTTTGGAGCAAAGCGGCGAGTTGAAACGTACCTCGATGCCTCCGTTTTCGGGGGTAGTGCTAGGGACTATTTCCCCTGATAGCTTCTCAACTCCGGCCATTGGCGATTGATCCACCCCACGGCAATCAGGCAGGCTGCTCCGCCAAGACCGACTGCCAGGGGCACGCCGATCAGTCCGCCCAAGAAGCCCGATTTGACATCTCCCAGGTAGGGGCCGCCCATAAAGAAAATCTGGTTGACGCTGGTCATGCGCCCGCGCAGCCGGTCGGGGGTGTGAAGCTGACGGATGGCGCTGCGAATGATTGAACTTACTGAATCAGAGGCGCCTGCCAGCATCAACGCTGCCACAGATAAGGCAAAGGTGCGCGAAAACCCAAAGAGTAGCGCGGCGACGCCGATCATCGCCACGCTGCCCAGCACCAATTTGCCCTGGTTACGAATGGTTGGGAATAGCGAAAGAATCACTCCGGCCAGGGCCGCGCCGATCATTGGTGCAGCAGTGAGCAGGCCGTAAGCAACGCCATCAACCCCCAGGATGTCGCGAGCGAAATAGGGTAGCAGCGAGTCGGCGCGCGTGAGCAATGTGGCGAAGAAATCTAATAACATGGCCGAGAGAATCAACGGCTGCGTAAAGGTGAAGCGCAGCCCCTCGCGGATGGCCTCCCAATCGACTCCGGAGCGTTTGCCGTCATAGGGCTGTTGTGGAACCCCGCCCATCAAGGCCAGTGCAATGACCATGACGCCAAATAACCCCGCCGATACCAGATACGAAATTTGCTCTCCGCCATGTTGCAGCAGCACGCCGTTGATGATTGGTCCGGCGATACCACCGATTTGAAAGGCAATCATCTCGATGCTGAGTGCATTAGCTAGCGCCGAAGCGGGAACAATGTTGGGGGTCAATGAATAGCGTGCCGGTAAGTCGATGATGAAGGCTGTCGCCTGAACCACCAGCAAAGCATAGATATGCCAGAGTTGAAGGGTTTTGGTTAATGTCAGTACCCCCAGCGTAAGCGCGGCCGCGCCCATCACGCCCTGGGTCAGCATCACCACGTAGCGGCGGTTGAAACGGTCGGCGATGATCCCGGCAAAAAGAGAGAACAGAATTGTCGGCGCCAGGCGGATCAGGCCAATGCTGCCCAAAGCCAGGGGGCTGTCGGTGAACGAGCGAATCTGCCAGGGAATTGTCCAGGTGAGGAATTGATTGCCCGTCCAGGCGAAGATCAGCCCCAGCCAGAAGATAACATATTGCCGGTGGCGTAATGCGGGGAAAAGTGTCATGGTTATCTCTATCGCGATTAACTTCGAAAAAAGGGACTAGGCCTTTGTTTAGGTCCCCCAATCTCTGAGGTAGAGAAAATCATACCCCACCGTACGGTTAGATAGTTTGGCAATCGGCGGCAAGATGCGCTTGAATTGATTACGGCGGACGCGTTCGATAACCGCGCTTACAAAACTCTCTGCGAAACCGGCCTCGATACATTCTTCCGGGCGGAAGCGTTCATCAACCAGCAGCATTAGTAATTTGTCCACATCTTCGTAGGTGAAGCCGAGTTCATCTTCATCGGTTTGCCCGGCCCATAGATCGGCGGAGGGCGCTTTCTCGATGATCGTATCTGGGATGCCCAGTGCCCGCGCCAACTGGCGCACTTGCGTTTTGTAGAGGTCGCCAATTGGGTTGAGGGCGCAGGCCGAATCGCCATATAGGGTGCTGTACCCTAGCAAGATCTCAGTTTTGTTGCCGGTTCCTACAACCAGCCCGCCAAAAGACTCGGATTGATCGTATAGGATAATCATGCGCGCCCGCGCCATAACATTGCCGCGGCGCATATTGCTGGCATCCGGAAAGCGTTCAAAGAGCGGCTCGACCATCTCGGTGACCGGGACAGTCAGAGATTGCACACCGGTTTGCTCGATGACGCGTTGGGCATCTTCCAGAGAATCCAGCGAGGATGTTTTGTAGGGCATACGCACAGCGAGTACGTTCTCGGGGCCAAGCGCTTCGGCGGCCAGCACGCAGCTCAGGGCCGAATCAATGCCTCCGGAAAGGCCGATAACGGCGCGCTGAAACCCGGCGCGGGTGATTTCACTGTGAATGAACCCCTTCAGAATGGTGCGTACCAAAGTGGCGTTGATGGTTAAATCACTCATCGCTGATTCTCTCGCTTTCCATCGGCGATGCGGTTGAGTTCGCGGCGCACCAGTTCTGTGCGTTCGTCACGCAGTAGGGGCAGACGGGCGCGCGTGCGGTGCAACTGGTTGAGGTCAATTTCCACGGTAGTCAAGGCTTCTTCGAAATATGGACTTTGTGCCAGCAACTTGCCGTTAGGATCGAAAACCGTTGAGCCGCCCCAAAAATGCAACCCGTCTTCAAAGCCGACGCGGTTGACATGTATAACGAAGCTGGTAAACAAACTGGCATAAGCCTGGTTGATATGCTCAACCCAACGAGCCGATTCGAGTTTGGTTTCATCGGAGATGCCCCGCCCAGGCGAAGCGGATGTGAAGATCAAAATATCGGCCCCATCCAGCCAGAGCAGGTAGGGGGGTGAAGCATGCCAGAAATCTTCACAGATGGCGATACCGGCGCGGCCTATGGGGGTGTCGAAGGCGGCTATGGCGTCGCCCCAGGCGAAGAAGCGCCCCTCATCGAACAAGCCATACGTCGGTAAATACACTTTATGATGGACATAGCGCACCTCCCCGCCGGAGAGATATGCCCCGGCGATATAGAAGCGGTGGCGCGGGTCTTCATCCACGAAGCCGACCACCATATCCACATCCCGGCTGGCTTTCAGCAGCGGCCCGAATATGGGATCGTCGGGCGCGGGGCGGCGCGCCACGATGGCGGTCAGATCTTGCAGGGCATACCCGGTCAGTGAAAGTTCGGGGAAGACCAATAATTCAGCTCCGGCAGCGCGGGCTTCGTCGATATAGTGCAGGTGCTTTTGCAGGTTGGCCTGCACATTACCGAGATGGGTGTTGATTTGTGCGAGTGCAATCGTTCGTTTCATAGCTCTCTTTTGCGAAGGATCCAAAAAATACTTATTAGGGCGAAGAATAATAACAGGATGAATATCCAGGCGTCGAGAGGCAGACCGTACGCTTTTGGGACAGGATCAACCCGGATGAAGGACACACCCACCCAGAGCAGGGCAAAGCCGCCCAGCTCGAGGCTGGCAGCCAACCCTGGAGCTTGAATCCAGCCCCGGGCGCGCCCCTGATCCACACCCCAGGCCATCAACAAGCTAAGCCCGGCCAACAAGGGTTGCAGCGGCCAACGGGTAGCGGTCGTTCCCCATTCGTCGTGTGCAGGGATGCCCCACCAGGCATCGGTAGGCGGTCCGTAAAAGCAGCCAATCAGCCAGCACGCGAACCAAATGTGGACAGTCAGGCTGGTTAGCAGGGGCAGTAACGCATCGGCGCTTTCTCCGAGATGTTGGTGATTTGTTTTCGCGCCGATAAAAAGCGCCAGCAACGCGCCGGGCAGCGCGCCGCTGCCGGTAATGCCGCCCAGCCAGAGTTGGGGCATTTCGTCCAGGTGTGTTTGAAAATAGGGCCAATGGATGAGGATGTACGCGGCGCGCCCGCTGATTGCAGCGGCTGCCAGTGTCCAGATCCCGGTGTTGAAATGCAATTGACGTGTCTGAGTGGGCGCTTGGCGGGCTGTCCAATATAGGCCAATTACGGCGCCGAAAGCCAGGATCAGGGAAAAGGTGTATACGGGCACTCTACCAGGCAGGTAGAAGGCGATATCCATGGGAAGAATCTTACCACGGGAAATGTCTGAGGCGGGGATTTGCAAAATTTCCTCAGCAGGAATGTTGTATAATGAGACTGGTATTCGTAGGACTTACGCACACCCTAATTTTTGGGCTATTCTGTTTCAACTGCGTAACTCAAAATTCAATCGAATCTAAAAGTGCTCAATAACCGGTGAATGATATGAACTCTCTGCAAATTCACGTTGTAGAATCTGAAAAAGACCGACGAGAATTCTTGAGTTTTCCCTGGCGGGTGTATGATGACAGCCCCCATTGGGTCCCGCCGCTGTTTGCGGAGCGGATGGCATTTATTACCCGCCACCCCTTTTTAGAGCACGCCGAAGTGGCCTACTTTTTAGCGCGGCGCGGTGTAGAAGTTGTTGGAACCATTGCGGCTTTTATCAATCATCGTCATAATGAGTTTCACGATGAGCGGATTGGATTTTTTGGTTTTTTTGAAGTGCTGGATGACCCCGAAGCAGCGGGCGCTTTGTTGGAGACTGCCGAAAATTGGGTGCGGGAGCGCGGCTACGATGCCATCCGCGGCCCGGCGCAGTTCTCCACCAACGAAGAATGCGGTCTGCTGGTGGACGGTTTCAATGATACCCCGCGCATTCTGATGACGTACAACCCGCCGCGTTATATTTCGTATATTGAGAAGCGCGGTTATGTCAAAGCCATGGATTTGCACGCCTACGCCCTGGATACCGATATTTATGCCGGAGGCAATCAATTCCCCGAAAAATTGATCCGTGTGGTAGAGAAGATCAAAGCCCGGGGCGAGATCGTGATCCGCAAGGTAGATATGAAGCATTTTGATCAGGAGGTCGAGCGGGTCAAGAGAATTTATAATCAATCGTGGGCGCGTAATTGGGGCTTTGTGCCCATGACGGATGCCGAATTCGAACAGATGGGCGAAGAGCTGCGCCTGGTGCTGGACCCCGATATGACCTTCGTGGCCGAAATCGACGGCCAGCCCATTGGTGTTAGTATCACTTTGCCCGATCTGAACCGCCCGCTTCGTTTGGCTAATCCCCGGCCCGAAACACCTGAATGGTGGGCGATGCTCAAATTAGTTTGGCATTGGAAAATAAGGCGACAGGTGGAATGGGCCAGGGTGCTTATTTTGGGGGTTTTGCCGGAGTATCGCGCTCAGGGCGTGGACGCTCTCTTTTACTACGAGACTGCTCAGGCGGCTCTCAAGAAGGGTATTCGACGCGCCGAGATGAGTTGGATTTTAGAAAACAATGATGCCATCAGCCGCCCTATCCGCGTAATGGGCGGTGAGATTTATAAAACCTACCGATTTTACGAAAAGGCACTTTAGCGCTTTGATGGCTGTGGGTATCACCCGTTGGAGGATAACGGCATGGAAGAACTTTTATTAAACCCAAATTTAGCCTATTTATTCCTGGTGAGTGGTTTTTCGCTGGCCCTGTTGGCAATTTTGACGCCCGGCACCGGTGTAATGGAAATTGCGGCTATCTTTGCCCTTCTCTTGGCGGGTTGGGGAATTTATAACTTACCGATTAATTACTGGGCGTTGGGTATATTGTTGTTGGGAGTCTTTCCCTTTATTTGGGCGGTGCGTAAATCGGGGCATATGCTCTATCTTGGGATTTCTATCTTTGCTCTGGTTGCTGGGTCGGTGTTCATATTTCGCAGCGAAGTTTGGTGGCAGCCCGCTGTTAATCCGGTGTTGGCTTCAGTGGTCTCATTATTGTCAGGCGGATTTTTCTGGATCATTGTTCAAAAAACTCTAGAAGCAAGTGCAGTGCTTCCGGCGCATGACCTCTCCCCCTTGGTTGGCGCGATTGGTGAGGCCAAGACCGAAATTCACCATGAAGGTTCTGCTCAGGTAAATGGCGAATTATGGTCTGTGAGAAGTAAAGATCCCATTGCGGAGGGCGCGGTAGTGCGCGTGCTTAAGCGAGATGGGTTTGTTCTTGAAGTGGAAGAATCAAACTAACTTTCAAAATTTTATTACCTAATGGAGGTATATCATGCTTTTCTCTGAACTTGCTCAAACTGCTGCCGCTGCCGGAGGTTTTATAACCTGCCTGGTGGGTGGCGTGCTGCTGGTTGCCCTGGTGTTGTTTGCCAGTGCCATCAAGATCATCCCTGAATATCAGCGTCTGGTTGTTTTTCGCCTGGGACGTTGTGTAGGTGCAAAAGGGCCAGGGATTGTATTGCTCATTCCGGTGATTGACCGCGGCGTGCGCGCTGACCTGCGTGAGCAGGTGCGTGAAATCCCTCATCAGACGGCGATCACATCCGATAACGCCAGTATTTCGATTGACTTCATCTGGTATTACCGCATTCTGGATGCTGTCGAAAGTGTCCTGCAGGTGGGGAACTTTGAAGCTGCCGCACAGGGCATGGCAACGACGACCTTGCGTGCCGTGATCGGTGGTATTCAATTGGATGAGGTACTGGTGGAGCGTGAGCACATCAACAATATGTTACGCACCCGTCTCGATGAGGTCACCGAACGTTGGGGCGTCAAAGTTACCAACGTGGAGATTCGCGAGATTATCCCGCCGCGCGAAATTCAGGATGCCATGAATCGCCAGATGACTGCTGAACGCGTCCGCCGTGCTCTGGTAACCGAATCGACCGGTGAGCGTGATGCGGCTATCAACGTGGCCGAGGGTCAAAAGCAGGCGGCTATTCTGGAAGCCGAAGGCGAAAAACAGGCCGCTATTTTGGATGCCGAGGGCGCAAAAGAAGCCCAATTGCTGCAAGCTGAGGGATATGCCTCAGCCCTTGAAAAGATTTTTGAGAAGGCTCAAGGGATAGACCAGAAGACGATGACGTTACAGTATTTCGATATGCTCAAGAAACTGGGCTCCTCTGAAGCGACGAAATTCATCTTCCCGATGGAGTTCACCAGTTTGATCGAAGGCTTCATCAAAGGTCAAAAGCAGTCCTAATTTTTGGCTCGCAATTAGGCTGAGCAATGGCCTATTAAGCCGATGCTTAAAGAAAAAATAAGAATGCCAGGTAGCCCGGCAGAAATTTTGCCAGCTACCTGGCGCGATTTAAAAGAACTGCGTCATCTCGAAGAAGTTTGTTTTCAGCAAGATGCCTGGTCGCTACTTGAATTGATTGGGGTATTATCCTTTACGGGTGTCCAGCGTTTCAAGGCGATGGTCGATCATCAGATGGTGGGCTTTATTGCCGGGGAGGTGCATCGCCCGAATGAACTGGCCTGGATTGCCACTTTTGGGGTGTTGCCCGAATTTCAGCGCCAGGGCATTGGCAGGGCATTGTTGCAGATTTGTGAAGCGCATTTGGGTGTTTCTACGATTCGTTTGACCGTTCGAGTTGGAAATATTCCAGCCATACAACTGTATCAGGGGGTTGGTTATCAGCAAGTTGGTATCTGGCCGGATTACTACCGGGGAAATGTGGATGCCGTAGTTTTCGAGAAGAACATCCCAGATACGCTATAATTGAGGCATGCAACTTGATGATTTGTCCGACCCTATTTTTATTGCCCGCCCCAAAGCCTTAGCGCGCCTGGTTGGGGAGTTGGCGCGAGAACCCATTATTGCAGTAGATACAGAAGCAAATGGTTTGTACGCCTATCGTGAACAGGTGTGTCTTATTCAGTTTTCTACGCCTGAGGCCGATTATCTCGTTGATCCACTGGCGCTCGACGATCTTTCTCCGCTGGCCGAAATCTTCGAGAATCCAACAATCGAGAAGATCTTTCATGCCTCGGAGTATGATCTTATTATTCTTCATCGAGATTTTGGATTTACGGTAAGTCCTCTATTCGACACCATGATTGCGGCTCGAATTCTTGGCTGGCCGCACATTGGCTTGGCATCGGTACTCAAGGAGCACTTTGGCATTCAGGTAGATAAGAAATATCAGCGCGCCAATTGGGGGAAGCGTCCGCTTCCGCAGGAAATGCTGATCTACGCGCAGGTCGATACCCATTTTCTGATCCCGTTACGCGATCAGATGAAAGCTGAATTGGAAGCCTGCGGGCGTTGGTTATTGGCTATGGAAGATTTTCGAAGATGCAGCCAGGTGAACTCCGATAATCATCGCAACGGCAAAGTGGATTGCTGGAAAATCCGCGGCGCCCACGATCTAGACCCTCAACAAGCGGCGGTGTTAAATGAATTATGTTTATTCCGTGACCGCAAGGCGCGCAACCTCGACCGTCCATTATTTAAGGTCGTTAGTGACAAAGCGTTGTTACAAATTGCCCTGGATACACCCCGCTCTCTTCGGGAACTTGAACGCGTGAAAGGGTTTTCGAAGCGGCAGGCACAATGGATTGGAGACGGTTTGCTGGCATCTGTTCGACGCGGGCTGGCCGCTGATCCAATGCGCCCGCCTCGATCCCCTCGCCCTAACTATCAGTACTTAGAGCGTGTCGAACTTTTGCGCCGCTGGCGGACACGAAAAGCCCGCGCTTTTGGGGTCAATTCAGATGTGATATTTCCGCGCGATTTACTTTATGCGCTTGCAGACCAGAATCCTTCCACCAAAGAAGAGCTTGCCCAAATCCTGACATCTATTCCCTGGCGTCGTGAGCAATATGGTGATGAGTTATTAACCTTACTCATATCATCTCGATAAATTATGCAGGGCGCGCGATAAGCAAGAAAACTAATAAACCTTCAAAGATTTGTGCACATCCGAAGGGAAATCCGAATCAGGGCATTTTTTTCACCGACCTGCACACGTTGATACATTCAAACGAAGGAGCCACTTCCATGAAAATTAATTTCCATGGCGCAGCCCAAACCGTAACCGGATCCCAGCATTTAGTCGAAATCAATGGGCATAAGCTGCTGTTGGAGTGCGGTTTGTTCCAGGGGCGGCGAAAAGATACCTATGAACGCAACCGTCATTTTCACTTTGATCCATCCGAACTGGATGCTGTGATCCTTTCTCACGCCCATATCGATCATAGCGGCAACCTGCCTCACATCGTCAAAGACGGTTATGAAGGCCCCATTTATGCGACCAAAGCCACTGCCCATCTGGCAAATATTATGCTCCTGGATTCGGGGCATATTCATGAGTCCGATGCGGCATATCTCAATAAGAAGCTGGCCCGTCAGGGAAAGCCACTCGTCGAGCCACTCTATACGCAAGTGGATGCAGCATATGTAGCCCAATTGTTTGTCGGTATTCCCTATGAGGAAGAATTCGAGCCGATCCCCGGCGTGACGGCGCGCTTTGTAGAAGCCGGGCATATTTTAGGTTCGGCGGCGGTTGTGCTGGATATTCAAGAGCGGAAGAGGCATTTCCGTTTATGGTTTTCGGGCGATATTGGTCGCCGGGAGATGCCCCTATTGCGCGACCCGGTTTTACCTGTGGATACCGATTACTTGCTAATGGAATGCACCTATGGAGATAAGTCGCACCGCGACCCTAACCTGGCCTTTGATGAGTTCAGGAAAGTTGTTGCCAAGACCGTGGAGCGAGGCGGGAAAGTGATTATCCCGGCTTTTGCTGTGGGGCGCACGCAGGAATTAGTATACTGTCTCCATCAGATGATCGACAGCGGTGACATTCCGCGCATCCCTGTGTTTGTAGATAGTCCTTTGGCAGTCAATGCTTCCGATATTTTCCGTGCCCACCCCGAAGTGTTCGATGCCGAAACCCAAGAATTTATGCGCAACGATCAGCATGGCGCAGCCCTGGGCTTTGACTTACTCACCTACACTCGCTCGGTGGAAGAATCAAAAGCGATCAACTTCCTCGAAGGCCCGGCGGTGGTCATCTCGGCCTCGGGCATGGCTGAGACGGGGCGTATTTTGCATCACCTGAAGAACAACATCGAAAACCCGCGCAATTCTATATTGATTGTCTCATGGCAGGCCCCGCATACCCTGGGCCGTCGCCTGGCAGACCGGGAAGAACGCATTAAGATCTTTGGCAAAGTCTACAAGCGCCGTGCTGAAGTGGCTACTATTGGCGGTCTCTCTGCCCATGCCGGACAGCAATTATTGGTTGAATATGCCGCAGCGGTCAAAGATCAGGTCAAGAAAGTTTTCCTGGTTCACGGCGAAGAACGCGGCGCCCTCCCTCTGATGGAGAAGCTTAGGGATATTGGCATATCCGAGGTATATTTTCCTGAAGCGCACTCGATGGTGGCAATATAAGAGTCTGTCCGAAAAATATAAAATTATGTTCAGGAAATGCATTCCTGAGAATGCTTATTTACCTCTCGCATCTCTCTTGGTATAATTCCCCCCGCTATTGGAGAGGTGCCAGAGTGGACGATTGGGGCGGTCTCGAAAACCGCTGTAGCCGCAAGGCTACCGAGGGTTCGAATCCCTCCCTCTCCGCCAATCAAAGAAGCGAAACTTCAACAGAAGTTTCGCTTCTTCGTTAGCCGCAATGGAGACCCTGGTGAAATTAGCAACGCTATGCTATGTGAAGAAAGATGGCCATACCTTGATGGTGCATCGCGTTAAGAAAGAAAATGATGTTCACGAAGGAAAGTGGAATGGTCTGGGAGGGAAGTTCGAACCTGGCGAGACGCCTGAAGCGTGTGCCCGGCGGGAGATCCTCGAAGAATCGGGCTTGCATGCTCAACGCCTCGTCTTGAAAGGGTTTATTTCTTTCCCCAAATTTGCCCATCATGAAGATTGGTATGCCTTTGTGTTTGTGGTTCCCGAATTTGACGGAGAGTTAATCGACTCCCCCGAAGGGAATCTTGCATGGATTCCTGACAACGCGTTATTGGACTTGAACTTGTGGGAGGGCGACCGCGTGTTCATGCCCTGGCTGGAGCAGCCGGAATTTTTCTCGGCGAAGTTTGTTTATAAAGATGGAGAGTTCGTCAATTACGAGGTTGCTTTTTATCCCGCGGAATGAGCATGGTGCGCAGTTCTGCCAGCGAATTGATAACGGTACACTGAGCTTCCGGGAAAACGTGATTCGGATCGAGTAGAACTGGTTGCAGCCCGGCACGCTGCGCGCCGATGATGTCGGCAAAATAATTGTCACCAATATATAAGATGCTTTCAGGGGGATTTCCGGTTTGTTGCAAGGCACGGTCAAAAATGGCGGGGTCAGGTTTCCAGGCATTCACTTCCGAGGCCACATAGGCAAAATCAAAAAACTGCAGTAATCCTAATTCGCGGCATTCATCGTGACATGGCGTTGTGCGATTAGAGATGAGACCAATCGTATAATCCTCGTCACGCAGTGCCTGAAGGGTTGCAAAGCCGTCAGGGTTGACGGTGTTCTGGGGGTGATATTCCTCTTCCATGTGGAGAGACAGCACCGGGGCCAGTTTGAGTGCCTGTTTTTCGGCAATGTCAAGCGCCATCAAATACCGGTGAGCGTAATTGACCCAAAATTCACGTTCCATCTTGTCGTAATTTTCCACATCCTCAAGCAATTCATCTGATTGCGCCCAATAATAATGTGCCCAACGTGCCCCGGCACGCTGGCCTTCCGCAGAGTCTGGGATGCCCAATTGAACAGAAAAGCCGAACATGATGTCATCGGCTGAGGGCACACTATGTCGTAAAGTGCCATCTAGGTCAAAAATGACGGTTTCGATGTGATTTTGCACGTTCAGCCTCCGATGTAAGACATTTCTACTTTGGGGGTGGATCCCATTTCGGATGAACGTTGTTGAGAATAGCGGTCATCCCGTTGCTGCCAAATTCCGCGCATGAATTGAATAATTTCATCGTCGGAAGTTCCGCCACGCAGCAGGGCACGAATATCATGGCCCTGGGTGCCAAAAAGACAGGTGAAGAGTTCGCCGCGTGCAGAGAGCCTTAAGCGCGTACATTGGCTGCAAAACGGCTGGCTGACGGATGCAATGATGCCGATCTCGCCGCCGCCATCTCGATATCGCCAGCGGTTGGCAACCTCGCCGTGATAATTGGGGTCAACGGGTTCGATCGGCATTTGGGCATGAACGATTTCGACAATCTCTTTCGCCGAAATGACATCATCCATGCGCCAGCCATTTGTTGAGCCAACGTCCATAAACTCGATAAACCGTAAAATATGCCCTGTGCCACGAAAATAGCGCGCCATCGGCAAGATGTTGTTTTCATTGACGCCTCGCTTGACGACCATGTTGATCTTTATCGGTGATAACCCCACAGATTGCGCAGTTTCGATCCCCGCCAAAACTTTGGCGACGGGAAAATCAACATCGTTCATTTTTTTGAAGGTATCATCGTTGAGCGCGTCTAGACTGATGGTCACACGATCCAGGCCGGCATCTTTTAGTGTTTTGGCTTTTTGGGCCAAAATAGAGCCGTTTGTTGTCATAGCCAGTTCGAGATTTGGTATGCGGGACAGCAGTTCTACCAATATTTCGAGGTCTTTGCGTAAGAGAGGCTCCCCGCCAGTGAGTCGGATTTTGCGAATGCCGTAGCGAGCTAATATTGTTACCAGCCGGGCAATTTCTTCAAAGGTGAGTAATTCCGCACGGGGCAAGAAGGGATATTCGCTGCCAAATATTTCTTTGGGCATGCAATAGGCACAGCGGAAATTGCAGCGATCGGTTACCGATATGCGCAAATCTTGCAGCGGGCGGCCAAATTTGTCTCTAAGATACACAATAAACCTTTTGGACTGCATTTCTCGATATGCAGTCTATTTTTACGAAGTTGAATTATACACGAAGGATGAAACCATAACTTTAGGATTTTAATAGTCTGGGGAAATGTCCAACAATGATGGGGACCTACCCCATTATTGTTTTGGGGTAGGCATTTAATTTGAATCTGTGTAGTTTAGAAAATACTAATTAATACGATGGTCTCTCCATTTAGGGGGTTAAGGCTAATGGTGATGGTGGTGCGCTGCGATGCATTTTTGAAGGAAAGCAGGGCATACGTGGAAGTTAGCACGGTTGTATCATCGCCGGTACTCCAGCCGTAGTTTGGCATTTCATTGCGGTAAAAATTGACCACTTGGTCGAGATCCATCGGTGTGGTGTAAGAAACCAGGCTATTGCTACCGAAAAAATTATTCACTTCTCCAGTCACCAGCGGGATATTGGCGGGGGCTTCGCCATAGGCCCCTTGCGTAAGGATGACATCGGCAGTGGCTTTGATGTCCGAACCCTGCTCAG
The DNA here is from genome assembly GCA_964344175.1 of uncultured Anaerolineales bacterium. Lineage (GTDB taxonomy): Bacteria > Chloroflexota > Anaerolineae > Anaerolineales > UBA11858 > NIOZ-UU35. The sequence goes on along the minus strand of CAYFMI010000023.1, from coordinate 352 downwards.
GGATGGTGGTGATGGCCGCCTGCATGGTTTCCATTAGCCCCATTGCCTCAGCGGTCTGCATGATGCCGCTGCCCTCGACGGTGCTTAGCATTTCCTGCCCGGCTGTGGCAAAGGCTTGTGCAGTTTGGGCTGCACTTTCGACTTGATCTGCTTTTTCGGCAATATCGCTCACCACACTGCATGCCATGACGACCAGCACCGTGAGTAGTGCAAGAAAAAACCAGCCTAATCGGTAAATCTTCATATGGTTACTCCTATCTTGAATGCGGTTAAGTTTTACCACAATTTCATCGTTTTCTGCATATGCAGACCTGGTTTGCCTGTGCAACTTAATTACTCGAAGACCGTATAT
>CAYFMI010000022.1:0-52744 GCA_964344175.1 uncultured Anaerolineales bacterium | reverse complement strand
CCAAATTCCGCTATGTTCTTACCGATAAGTCAAAACTGTCAGGTGGCTAGAAAGAAATTAATCAATTCGATCAAGAACGATCTACCCTATGCCGCCAACTTTCTGACCATAACGGTCTTCCCGATATTGATCCTGATATTTCTATTTGCGCGTTAGGGCGAACCCAAGTACAAATTTCAGGGGAACTACTCTCAAAGCCAGAATGGGCTAACCAAAAAACAGTTCGTGAATTGTTCTTTCTGTTGCTAGCACATCCCAAAGGGTTGACCAAGGAAGCTATTGGCGCCATCCTGTGGCCAGAGAGTACCGGTCCGCAACTCAATCGCCAATTCAAAAACGCTATTTATCGCCTTCGCCGGGCCTTAGGCAAAGATATCATTCACTTCTTGCAAGATCGAGGCATTTATACGTTCAACCACTCAATGAACTATTGGTATGATGTGGACGTTTTTCAAGCACTACTGGCTGAAGCTCGCAGCACAACGGATCTGGCAACTCAAAACCAAATTCGCATAAATGCTATAAATGTGTATCAGGGCGCCTATCTCGTCGAAATCGATAGCCCATGGACATCTGAGCTGCGCATTCACCTGCAACGAGAATACAGACAGGCTCTGCTGGATATCGCTGAGTTTCATTTTTCATCAGATGACTTGTCCGAGAGCCTGCATTATTGTCGTCATTTACTTTCAGAGGATGCCTGCCAGGAAGCCGGGCACCGATTAATTATGCGCATTCATGCTGCCAGGGGAAACCGCACAGAAATTGCCCGTCAATATCGTCAATGTGAACAAACCTTACACAAAGAACTTGACACCACCCCATCCCCCGAAACTAACAACCTGTATCATCTCTTAATGAACTAGCTTCGTTTGTTGACAACAACATTCCCAAATTCGAAACTCAGATCTCTCTAATCTTACATTAATCTTTAAGAGGGTGGTTAAGAGCCTCTTTCGGAGGATGCAGTCCGTACAATACTTGTACATCACCCGTAAGAAGGAGAGTTCACATGAAACACATTATCCACAATCTGACTATTTCGGCAAGCAAACTCGATCGCCGGCATCTGCAACTATTACTCCTGGTACTCACACTGAGCTTATTTGTCCTGGGCGCAGGCGCTCCCGGAGCGGGTGGAAGTCCTGGCGGATTCTAGGTGATCCTCCTCCTGGCCGTCGTCGCCGGGCTGTTAGCCGGAGCGGCTCGTGCCTGGATCGGGAAACGGAAATTTCACTCCTTTGAAATTCAATTGGTCTGGCTGGTTGTGCTGGCTGTTATTCCACAGTTGCTAGCGTTCCATCTTCCCAGCACTTCCAGGCTGATCTCCGACTCTGTTGCTTCTGCAATTCTAGTTTGCTCACAGCTACTTCTATTGATATTTGCCATCGTCAATAGAAATCTGCCGGGTTTTTGGGCATTGGGCTTAGGCTTGGGATTAAACCTCCTGGTAATTCTTGCAAATGGCGGTTGGATGCCCATCAGTCTTGAAGTTGCCAATGAAATAACGCCAACTGCTCACAATGCTTGGCAAATCGGTGATCGCTTCGGTATGAATAAAGACATTATCTTATCCACTGACACCATGAAGTTCCCTTTACTTTCCGATCGATTTACCCTGCCCTGGCAGATCGCCTTTAGCCTTGGAGATATCTTGATTGCTCTGGGTGCTTTTTGGCTACTATGGGCACATGGTGCTCCGCAACCTGAACATTAATCGCCGGTTGACGCCTTCGCTGCGAGAAGGCGTTTTTTCTTTTAGAACATTTATCAATTTTCGCACACGAGAAAGTGAATGAAACCATGAACTCAGTTGTCGCCAATTCCCCTACTATAAAATTCAAGAGTTCCAGCCCAACACAATCCCGTAACGGACGGCAAGAACTCAGTCGGTTGATATCCGCAGCCGTAATCAATAAAAACTTTTGCAATTTGCTGCTTAGTGATCCCGCAGAAGCGCTCGCAACTGGTTACAATGGCGAACCTTTCTTGCTTGCTACCGAAGAGCAAGATCTAATCTTCTCGATTCAGGCATCGTCACTGGCAGATTTTGCAATGCAACTTGCATCGTACAACTATGGAACCACTACGAACTCAAACGGAAACATCTATGGTGCTGGCAATAGTCACTGGGGAAAGAGACAAGTCCACCAAAGATCATAATAGCCCTCCCACCTGGGTTGCTAACAAACTCATGGAGCATGGACATAGCAGTTTTCTTACAAGCGCGCCTCTTATTTTATGGATGGTAGATCAGAGTGGCGTGTTCACGTTGTCTCAAGGCAATGGGTTATCTTCGCTTGGGTTAAAAACCAACGAGGTTTTAGGCAAATCACTGGAGATTGTTTTTGCGGACAGCCCCCAATTTGTCGCATATTTTCAGAAAGCTCTGCACGGGGAAACTGTCCAAAGCACCACTGAATTCTCAGGTATGACCTGGGAAGGTGTATTTTACCCAATCGTTAGCCTAACTGAAGGAATCACAGGAGCAATTGGTGCTATTTTTAATATTACAGAGCAAAGAAAAACACAGCACGAACAAAATGTCATTTTGGATATAGCAGCAGCATTAAGAACAATAGCAATGCGGGCCGAGATGCCCCAGATCATTTTCAATAAACTAGAGCAATTCTTGCAAGCAAGCCACTCAGCTCTCGTCCTCCGTAATCCTCATAGTGGAGAATTGCACATCGAATTTTCCCACGGAGAATGGCAAAGTTCCATAACGCCATTTTCAACATCCGACAATGAAAACAGGATGACGCTTAGTTCACGACAAATTGTCGCAACCGGGCAACCGTATGTAAATAATGGCTTTTCAGACGAGTCTATCGGTTTGCAAGGTATTGCAGGCGTCCCGCTGATAGCCCAAGAAATACCAATTGGCGCCTTATGGGTCGGTCGAGACACGCCAATAACAAATGATGAAATTAGTCTTCTTTCTGCAATAGGCAGCATGACAGCTAACGCCCTCCATCGAGCAGCCCAACATGAAAGAACGGAGCGTCGATTATCGCGAATTGCCGCATTGCATGCCATTGATCAGGCCATCACCAACAGCCTGGATTTGCGCGTGACTTTGAGCGTGCTACTCGATCAGGTCATTCGTCAATTGGATATCGATGCCGCAGACGTATTGCTGTATGATGCTGAGTTTGACAAAATCATATACGCTGATGGACGCGGTTTCAATTACTTGAGTTTAATGAACACAACGCTGCACCTTGGGGAAGGGGTGGCGGGGGAAGTTGCGCTAAAACGAAAATCTATTACTATCAAATCCCTACCCCAACATGAACACGCTCTGGTCAGAAAATTTCTTGTCGGAAAAGAGGCTTTTATAACCTACTATGGCGTTCCATTGATTGCCAGAGGAAAAATGAAGGGAGTCTTGGAAATTTTCAACCGCCAGCGCCTTGATGTCGATCATGAATGGCTGGATTTCTTAAATACGCTCGCAACCCAAGCGGCCATCGCCATCGACAACGCAGAACTATTCCGTGACATTCAACGCTACAACGCGGAATTAGATATTGCCTACACAGCCACCCTCGAAGGCTGGGTGCGTGCCTTAGACCTCCGCGATAAAGAAACCGAAGGCCACACGCAACGAGTAACAAAGAATACCCTTCATTTAGCCCGCATGATGGGTTTGCGAGAAGAAGAACTCATCCACGTTCATCGTGGCGCGTTACTACATGACATTGGCAAAATTGGCATCCCTGATGAAATTCTGAAAAAGCAAGGCCCACTTGAAGAAAACGAGTGGGAGCTTATGCGCAAACATCCTTGCTATGCACACGATATGCTCAGCGAAATTACGTTTTTGCAACCTGCGCTGGATATTCCATATTGCCACCACGAAAAATGGGATGGCAGTGGGTATCCTAGAGGTCTGAAGGGAGAACAAATCCCTCTTACCGCGCGCATTTTTGCGCTAATTGATGTCTGGGACGCCTTACGCTCCGATCGGCCTTACCGCCACGCCTGGCAGCCCGAAGAGGCCAATGCCTACATTTTGAGCCAATCTGGAAAGCACTTTGATCCGCGTGTGGTTCACGCCTGGAAACATTGTTACAATATATAAAATAAGAGTTACGCACTTGCGCAGGGAAAGCCCGGAATATCTTTCATCGGACTGCGTAAGTCCTATAAAATATAAACGCCAACTTTACTCAAAAAGGCCCCTAGGAACAAAACTCCTAGGGGCCTAAAACTTACTAGAGACTACGAAACAACTACATCATTCCGCCCATACCACCGGGGGCGCCAGCGGGCATGGGGGGTTCAGGTTCGGGGATGTCGGTGATGAGCGCTTCAGTGGTCAGGATCATTGCCGCGATCGAAGCGGCATTTTCGAGAGCGCCACGGGTAACCTTCGCAGGATCAATCACGCCGGCTTTTACCATGTCAATGTACTCTTCGGTGAGTACATCGTAACCCAGGTTGCCGTCTTTCTTCTCAGCCTGTTTGCGGCGGACGTTTTCCAAAATCACAGAGCCGTCTTTGCCAGCATTGGCAGCGATCTTGCGGAGGGGAACTTCCAAAGCATCACGGACAATCGTCACACCGATCTGGGCATCTGGATAATCCATCTTCAGGTCAGCCAAAACTTGCATAGCATTGACCAACGCAACACCACCACCGGGGACAATACCATCTTCCACGGCTGCGCGGGTCGCCGAGAGGGCATCTTCAACGCGGTGCTTCTTCTCTTTTAGTTCGGTTTCTGTCGCAGCGCCAACACCAATGATAGCCACGCCACCGGAGAGCTTGGCAAGCCGTTCTTGCAATTTTTCGCGATCGTAATCGCTGGTACTCTTGTCAATTTCCACGCGGATCTGATCAATGCGGCCTTTGATAGCATCACCATCACCGGCGCCGCCTACAATGGTCGTATCATCTTTCGTAGATACCACACGCTCGGCGCGGCCCAAATCTTCAACGGTTACGCTGTCGAGTTTGCGGCCCATTTCTTCGGTCACAACGGTACCACCCGTCAAGATGGCAATATCCTGCAACATAGCCTTGCGGCGGTCGCCGAATCCCGGAGCCTTGACGGCCAGCACGTTGAGCATACCGCGCAATTTGTTGAGCACCAATGTAGCCAGCGCTTCGCCATCAATATCTTCAGCGATAATCACCAACTCGCGCTTGCCCATTTGCACTAACTTCTCGAGAATGGGGACAATGTCTTGAGCAGCAGAGATTTTCTTGTCGTGAATCAGAATATAAGGATCTTCGATATTGGCTTCCATCGCCTCGGGGTCGGTAACAAAATACGGGGAGAGGTAACCTCGGTCGAACTGCATACCCTCAACATACTCGGTCTCGAACTCCAAGCCCTTGGATTCTTCAACGGTGATCACGCCGTCTTTGCCAACTTTGTCCATCACATCGGCAATCAACTCGCCAATCGAGCGATCCTGCGCCGAAATCGAGGCCACGTTGCCAATCTCTTCTCGGGTGGTAACCTCAATAGCGATACGGCTGATTTCCTCGGCAACTGTGCGAGCAGCCGACTCGATGCCCAGTTTCAACAACATAGGGTTGGCCCCGGCAGCCATATTCTTCATACCTTCGGTCACAATGGCGTGTGCCAAAACGGTCGAAGTCGTAGTGCCGTCGCCGGCGATGTCGTTGGTCTTGGTGGCTGCTTCTTTGAGCAGCTGGGCGCCCATATTCTCAAAGGGATCTTCCAACTCGATTTCTTTCGCAACGGTAACACCATCGTGGGTAATGGTGGGGCTGCCGAATTTGCGATCGAGAGCAACATTGCGGCCCTTAGGCCCCAGGGTTGTAATTACAGCGTTCGCCAGAACATCAACACCCCGTTGAAGTTTTCGGCGAGCCTCTTCAGAAAAGACTAATTGCTTTGCCATACGATATTACTCCTTATTATTTCGTTCTAGCGCGTCCGTTTACCCCACAAGGGCTAAAACATCCGCCTCACTCAGAATGAGAACTTCTTTGCCGTCAACTTTGATCTCGGTACCGGCGTACTTTGCGTACAACACCACATCGTCAACGGAGATCTCTCCCTCAACGTCGGGGCCGACTGCCAATACTTTGCCTTGCTGCGGTTTTTCTTTTGCGGTATCAGGTAACACCAGACCACTGGCAGTTTGTACTTCCTGCTCAATGGGTTCAATAATGACCCGATCACCAAGCGGTTTGATAGAGAAAGCCATACGAACCTCCTGCGAAATTTGATAAGTTCATTCTCGTTAGATTTAGCACCTGGTAAAACCAGTTGCTAATTGCGCGCTGAATCATAACGAGGATTATCTCGAAAGTCAAGTAAGCCGCGTGGAATGTATACAAATTCTTATAAATTTCTGACAAAAGGGAGAGTCAACCCTGAGGGGGTGCTGACAGCCCTCCCGAAGAGACGATTCGCCCCCTAAGGTGCGGGCGTTTCTTCAATCAGGCTGCAAATATCTTCGTTCTCTTCCACAATGCCCATCAATGGTGCGTTGTCATAATAGACTGCCCGCACATCCGAGAGTACGGCCAACGCTTCGGGGCAGTAATTGGCTCCTGGGCGGCTTAACGCCGCCAACACCGATCCATACCGGGCATAATAGAAGGCCACTTCCAAATTCGTGAGCGGCAGCCCGGCCACAGCTACTCCACCGACTTCATTCTCATCGGCAGTGCAGCCCAGTACAGCGCATTTCAATACGGGCATGGCTCCCTCAAAATTGCGCGCCCGCACATAAATATCTCCCAATTGGCCATAGGTGTTGGCATTAGTGGGGTCAAAACTAACCGCTTTCTCACCGTTCAGCGCGGCGATGAAGAATTCACCCATGCGGGAATACGTTTTGGCAATCGCAATATACGGCAAAGGGTCTTGCACACCATTGGCCTCATTAATGCCAATGGCTTTATCAAAATGCTCTAGCGCCACGTCATAAACCTGAAGTTCCCGGTAAATGACCCCAATTTGAATGTACAAAAAGGTCAGGTTGGGGTTGATGGCGGCGGCTTTCTCGTACTCCTCAATGGCAACACGATACTGCCCAAAGGTCTCCAGGACTGTGCCATAAACCCGATGCGTATCCATCAATTCGGGGGCCAGTTCAACTGCGTGTAAAGCATGTTGCTGCGCCTGTGAGAGTTTCCCCTGATCCAGCAGCACTTCAGCATAATAGGCCAGCGCCAGGGCATTGTTAGGGTCCAGGTGATAGGCCAGACTGGCGGTTTGCTCGGCATCGATAAGCCACTCGCGGTGCTGCGCCTCGGTCGTAGCGAACGATGCGCTCCAATCCAGCACCAGGGCATGAATCGCTTGGACAGTGCTGTTATCGGGAGCCAATTCCACGGCCTTGCTGCTTTCGAGGCGCGCTTCTTCCAGACGGGTCACGCGCGCCTCGGTGGTTGACATCAAACGAATTGAGTATGTCAACAGGCGGGCTAACTCGGCGCGTGCCAGGGCATTATCTGGATCAAGCTCAATTGCCAGGCGATAGGTATCGATAGCATCGGTGTCATTGGGGTCGTCAATTTTCCCGGCGTTGAAATAGGCTTCAGCAGCCAACAGATACGAATCGGCGGTGCGCGTGGCCGTCGGCGTCGCCAGGAAAAACGGCTGAATGCGATATTCTGGCCCGATCCCCACTTGTGTGATTATCCAGGCTCCCGCGACAATTAACGCCAGCCACATGAGCACGCGATAAAAGTTCGAGCGCGGCTCTTGGTGACGAAAGGTTGGCCGTTTTCCGGTAATATTGCGATCCATATCTTATGGAGCAGGGGTCTCTTCCCCTTGCGGGGCAACTTCTTCCACCCCTGCCTGACAAATCTCTAGTCCCGCCTGGGCATTGAAAGCAGCTATTTCATTATCCGGCACAGCCGCTAACATCGACTGAAAAACCGGGATAGCCTCCCCACATCGATTCAGGCGCGCCAGCGTCAGCCCATAGAGTGAATAAATTTCAATCACCCGGACACGATAGGATATAGGAATACCCTCAACGACATGGCCGTCTTCGGTTACGCCGCCTTGCACCGCTAAGGAGAGGTGCGTGATGGCATTGCTCAGCTCATTGTTTTTGGCGAACATCACTCCCAAATTGCCCTGCAAGCTGGCATTGGTCGGGTCGTCTTCTACGGCCTGTTCGGCATATTGTGAAGCCTGGGCAAACTCACCAATGGTGAAGTACACTCGCGAAGATTCATACTCTGGTGTGGGGTCAGACGGGTTGAGCGCATTTGCCTGGTTAAAATTCTCTACCGAGAGATCATACTCGCCCAGCGCGGCGTAGATATACCCCAACATCATATATAGGTTAGGGATTTTGTTGTTAATGGCCAGGGCGGCTTTGTATTCTTCGAGAGCAAGTTCATAGTTACTTGTCCAGTACAACACATAGCCGCGCGCCCGCCGCGCTTCCAGGGATGTGGGATCCAGCTCCAGGGCGATGCGCGATTCTTCGGCAGCCTCATCAAACTGCCCCGAGTCCACGAGGATTTCAGCATACACCGCGTGTGCCAGGGCGCTGTTTTCATCCAATTCGATAGCTCGTTTGATTCCTGCCTCGGCCTCCAAGTAATCACCTGAAAAATCCAACGCCCAGGCGCGCATGGCGTGGGCAACCGGGTTATCCGGATTACGCAGCAAAGCCAGTTCGGCATTACCCATGCCATCTTCATAGCGTCCAGCCAAGATTTGAATTCTTGCCAACGACACATAATAACCCGGATTTTCAGGATCAACCAGAATTGCCTGCTCATAGGCTTCAATGGCCTGCCCCAGCTTCCCCTCACTGTACAGCGCTTCAGCCTGATTGGCAAACGACTCTGGGCTAATTGTTACCGTAGGAGTAGGAACAAAAAGCGGCGGGGTTGTCGGAATGACAATTTGGTTTATATAAATCGCCGCCGCGATCAGCAATAGCAGCATCAACACACGCCAGGGATTGGCGCGTTTGCGACGTTTGCGCCGCATAGACCATTTACTTCCGTGCAAATACATGCGGTCATCTTACCACCCTCCGTTTTCGTTGTCCAACGAGTACAAGAGGCGCTATGCACACTCCAAAGCCTGCTTCAGAAGCCCATCTTCAGGTAAAATGAAGGGAGAACTATGTTGTTCGAATTTACACCCTTCATTTGGCCTTTCATTGTATCGGCGAGCATTCTTGGCGTGTTGTTGGTTACCACAATACGCTATCGCCAAGAAGCCTCTGCACGCGCCTTCATAGGCTTGTTATTGGCGCTCTTCATTTGGCTGATCGGGTTTATCTTCGAAATCCTCGCCGTTGAACTCCATACCAAAGTTTTTTGGTCTAATCTTCAATTTATCGGGATTACCTGCATTCCAATTTTCTTCTTGAGGCTGGCAAAGCGGTTTACGGGATATGAGCGCGGCATTCGCCCCATGCTTTATAGCCTGATTCTTCTCGCCGTAACCTCCAACATCGTCATCTGGACAAATGACCTTCACTTCTGGTTTCGCGGGCAACCTTCTATCGACTTGAGCGCAGGTCCCTTCCCTGTACTCAATAATGCCTATAATTTTTGGTTTTACTTCATAATGACTCCTATTTCTTACCTGGGGCATTTTTTCATTCTCTTTCTTCTCGTTCGCAATCTGAGAGGCGCAAGAAGAACCTATCAAAGCCAAAGTTTGGCTTTGATCTTCGGCTTGCTCATTCCCATGACAGTGGATCTGCTGTACGTTCTAGGGATCAGCCCCATCCCGCACTTCAACTTCACATCCGCTTCCTTCAGCATATCGGGCATATTAATTGCCTGGGCGCTCTTTCGTTACCAGTTGTTTGATCTGGTACCCCTGGCACACAGTCTCATTATCGAGAACCTGGCCGAAGGAATGATTGTGCTGGATCACAAAAATCGCGTCCTCGAAATGAACCGCAGCGCCGAGGCTATTCTCGAAACTTCGGTTAACGATGCAATCGGAAAGTGTGCCGAAGAGGTTCTTTGGTTTTGGGATGCTGTCGATCGTCAGATCCAAGACACGCAACTTGTCGCCACCCAGAAAGAACTTAAATCCCGCCTGCGCTACTACGAAGCCCTCATCACTCCCATCAAGCGAAGGAAAAACACTACCATTGGACTCGTGCTGACCATTCGCGACATCACCTCGCAGCGTGAACTCTTCCAGAAAACCAAGCAATTAGCAATTTCAGATCCCTTAACAGGCATTTATAATCGGCGCCACTTTTTTGAACTACTCGGCCAAGAACTAGAACGCGCCTATCGTCAACATGCTGCACTAGTCGGGATGATGTTTGATATTGATAATTTTAAAGCAATCAATGATCGGTACGGCCACGCGGTTGGTGACCAAGTGCTGATTGAAACCATGCGCCTTTGCAAGCAGCATTTGCGCAAATACGATCTACTCGGACGTTATGGCGGCGATGAATTCGCCATCTGTCTTCCTCAAACCGATCAAACCACCGCACAACAAGTTGCTCAACGCTTGTGTGATGCGATCCGCGACCATCCAATTCAGACCGCTCAAGGAAATTTTCACTATACCATTAGCATTGGTCTGGCGGGATACACCGGCGAAGGCAAGGTCTCTGCCGATGACATCATGACTACCGCCGACCGGGCGCTTTACCGTGCCAAGCAAGGCGGCAAAAATCAAATCGCCACGCTGCCTCAATAAGGCAAACCGGGGTTAAGCATCGTTGCGAGTCGGCATAAATTTCCATACTTGGGCTATAATCATCTCATGCGCTTTGACGTCTTTACACTCATTCCCGAATCGATTGAATCTTACCTCCATAGCAGCATCCTCAAACGCGCCGCCGAACGTGGTCTGGCTGAATTCCATTTGCACAATATCCGCGACTGGGCCACCGACAAACACCGCGTTACGGACGATGAACCCTACGGCGGCGGCGGCGGGATGATCATGAAAGCCGAACCGATATTTGCCGCTGTCGAAGAAGTTGCCGGCTCACCGCCTGCCTGCCCGGTGATTCTGCTAACCCCCCAGGGGAAACTGTTCGATCAAGGCATGGCGCGAGAATTGGCGCAACATCCCCGCCTGGCATTAATCGCAGGACGCTATGAAGGGTTAGACGAACGCGTCCGCCAGTATTTGGTGAGTGACGAAATTTCAATTGGTGACTATGTCCTTACCGGGGGAGAACTTCCGGCTTTGATATTGATTGACGCGATTACACGCCTGCTCCCTGGGGTGTTGGGTGACCCCGATGCTTCGCAAAAAGATTCCCATTCCAATGGATTGCTAGAGCACCCGCACTATACCCGTCCGGCAGAATTTCGCGGCTGGCCGGTACCTGAAATTTTGCGCTCCGGCGATCATGCCCGCATAGAGCGCTGGCGCCGCGAGCAATCGCTGTTACGCACCCTTCAGCGCAGACCCGATTTACTCGATCGTGCCAAACTATCTGATGAAGATCGTGATTTTTTGTTGAAAGTTAGCAAGTTGGCAAGTTAAAAAATATTACCCGTAACTTGCCAACCTTCCAACATTCTATTCTGTCACCGTATTGTGGAGGTCTCATTATGAAATTCAATTACGGAAAAATCTTTGTGTTAGGCCTGGGCTTTTTTGGCGTCAGCGTAATCTGGAGCATTTACAACGCCTTTGTGCCAATCTTTCTGGCAAATCGCTTCGGGCTGGCCCCGGCCTGGATCGGTTTCTTCATGACCCTCGATAACCTGGCCGCCTTATTCATCCAGCCTCCGGTTGGCGCATGGTCCGACAAGCTACGCACCCCGCTGGGGCGGCGGCTTCCGTTCATTCTCATCGGCGCACCAATTTCGGCTTTGGCCTTCGGCATCATCCCCCTGGCTGCCGTTTTGCCGCTCTTCGTGGCCTGCACCAGCACCCTGTTACTCAGCATGGCGCTATGGCGCACTCCTGTTGTGGCGCTAATGCCTGATATCACCCCCTCGCCAAAGCGCTCTCAAGCCAATGGCATCATCAACTTTATGGGCGGCCTCGGGGCTATCATTGCCTTTTTAATCGGCAGTAAACTTTACGCACAAAACCCCGCTTTCCCCTTCTGGATGGGATCTGGGCTGGTCATTGTTGCTGCCGTTCTGGTGTTGGTTTTTGTCCGTGAACCAAAAGAATTTGAACAAGCGGAGGAACAGCCCAACATGTTTGCCAGCCTGCGCGAGGTTTGGAGCGATGCCGATAAAAGCGCGCTACGATTATTCCTGGCAATCTTTTTCTGGTTTGTGGGGTACAACGCCATCGAGGCCTTCTTCACCCTGTACGCGGTCAAGCAGCTTGGTCTCAACGAAGCCGATGGCGCCAGCATTCTCGGACATCTTTCACTGTTGTTCGTCCTCTTCGCCCTGGTATCGGGCTTTATTGGCGGACGATTGGGCCGCCGCGTGACCATCTCCACCGGTCTGATATTGCTGGTTATTCTCATCGGCGGAATGTTCGTTCTACCCCCAAGCATGTTAGCCGCGCCTCTGGCACAACTACCTGTCCTGGGAACAGTGCGCGTAATCAGCCTGTTCATGATGATTTCCGGAGCTGCCTGGGCGCTCATCAACATCAACTCACTGCCCATGGTCGTTGATATGGTGGAAGACGCCCGCATTGGCACGTTCACCGGCCTGTATTATCTCTTCTCCACCCTGGCCGCAATCGCTGGCCCTAACATTAACGGCTGGATTATTCAAGTAAGCAATAACAACTATAACAGCATTATGCTGGTCGCACCTGTCTTTATGCTGGGGGCGTTGTTCCTGATGCTGGGCGTGCGCCGCGGGGAAGCAAAAGCACCTGCGACCGCATAAGAGCCTTTGTAGGTGTGTGGGGCGTTTCGCGCCCCACACATTTATTTGCCGAACAACTTTAATCGAACTGCGAAAACTCCGGGTTTTTCAACAACTTGTGCCGCGAAATTAACCTTTTCCGCCCCGTGAAACTGGTAAAGCTTCTCCACTCCATTCATCCATAGAACCATCATACACGGCAACGTTTGTATTCCCAATCATCAGATGGGCCATTGCATTCAATGTCGCAGCGATTCCGCCACCGCAGTAGGTAATTATTCGTTTATGCCCCATTTCTTCTTCTAAACGAGTTGCCATTGCTTCGTTGGGTAAAAACGCATCCCATTCTTGCATGAGGTCTATGCAGGGAAGGTTGGTAGAACCTTCGATATGCCCAGTCTCATAACTTCTGACATCCAGGGTATTTACGGTAACTACACTTTCGTCTGTCATGGCTGCCAAGACATCATCTTTGCTTACGAACAGTTTTGGCCGTAAACGACATGCGAACTTTGCTGGCACGTACTGACGAGGTACTTGTTCTATTTCTCCGCCCGCGGCTTTCCAGGCTGAAAAACCACCATTGAGGACGCGTACATTGTCGTGACCGGCATAATGAAGTAACCACCAAGCTCGAGTTGCACAAGGGAGCAAACCAGTTGTATAGAAAATAACTTCCGTCTCATCAGAAATACCAATACGCCCAATTTGAGCAGCAAGTTCATCTTCCGCCAATACCATATACATGTATTTACTGCTTGAATTTGAGAATTCTTGATGATCAAAAAATGCTGCACTTGGGATGTGCCCTTGCAAATATTGATCATAAGCAGATGGCATTTTTGCTGCTTCTTCTCGGCTTAGGTTAATATAAAACAGAATTGTGGCATCGTAAATTCGGATATTAGGATCATCCAATTTCGTTTTCAGTTCATCTGCCTCAATAAGCATGCGATGGCGGTTCATGTTACGTTCTCCTGTGCAGCATTCTTTGCGTCAAATGCACATCAAATATTGCGAGTTATTTAGTCCAATTTGCCCAAATAAGTATAGTTCATTCATCCTCACAAAGCAATATGGTTCCTCAATCCTGTGACCCTTTCTCAAACGCCTTACTGCGAACTCCGTGTGATGATCCCCTTTGTATTCTGGCAAACTGGCGTTTATCTGTTGCATTTGATCTTTTGGGCTGCTCTCAATGTGTGAAGTGCGTCGCATCCTTTCTATGTTCTAACTTTCCGATGCACTGGGGCAGCAATTTTGTTAATTCCTTATAAGAATACTCACCTTAGAAGCACCATTTCTTGACGTACACCAGGGGGGGTGTTATGATTCATAGCGTGTTTTTAGCAACCGAAAGGCCCGACTGCTAAAAACAGGTGCAAAATGGATGATATTACCGAACGACAGAAATTAATTCTCGCACTGGTTATTCGCGAATACGTAGACAAGGTCAACCCGGTTGGCTCTGAGCGCCTGGTAGATCAGTATTCGTTGAGCTTCAGCTCTGCTACCGTGCGTAACGAAATGGCCGCACTGACCGACAATGAGTACTTGCAAAAGCCCCACAAAATGGCCGGGAGCATCCCTACCGAGAAGGGCTATCGCTATTTTGTCAGCCAGCTTATGGGACGCACCAGCCTGCCCTCGGAGATTCGTCACACCATCCAGCACCAGTTCTACCAGGCGCGCCAGGATATCGATCAATGGATGCGCCTGGCTGCGTCAGTATTGGCCCGGCAATCGCGCGGCGCCGCGCTGGTCACATCGCTGCACCCCGACCATGCCCACTTGAAACACCTCGAGCTGATTGCCACGCGCGGGCGACAAGTCCTAATGGTTTTAGTTTTAGAAGGCGGCGAAATCCGCCAGCAGATGCTCAAATTGGGTGAACCCGTGCCACAGCACAAACTCAGTACGGCGGCGCAATGGGTCAATGAGACTGCCCAGCAGAAAGACGCTATTGAGATTGCTGCGCTGATCTCCCACACTCAAGACGATTTGCTGCACGATGTTATCCAACTTACGATTGATGAAATGCAGCGTTCCGACAATGTGCTGGCAGGCAATATATACCGAGACGGCCTGGCCAATGTGCTGGCAGAACCCGAGTTCTCTGAACCCGGTGTAGCACACCGCGCCATTCGTTTTTGGGAGGAGCGCTCACAGCTTGAGGATTTGCTTTCTCAAACGGTATTGCTCCCTGAAACCAGCGGCGTACATGTGCTCATTGGCGGCGAAGGCACCTGGGAAGATCTGAGTGATTGTGCAGTCGTGCTATCACGTTACGGCGTGCCCGGCATTGCTACCGGTGCGCTGGGAGTACTCGGCCCCACCCGCATGCCCTATGCCCAAACCATTTCCGCCGTCCAGTTTGTCGCCAACTTATTGAGCGATTTGGTCGGCGATACGCTATCCCATGAAAGGTACAACGATCAAGGATGAGCAAGAAAAACAGAAAGAACACTGAAGAAATATTAGTGGAAGAAAGCCCTCAAGAAGAAATTCCCCCTGTTGAAGAGGATCAACCCAAAAGTGAGTCCGATACTCCCACAGAGGCGGAACTTTCTCCTAAGGAACTAAAAGCTGCTCTGGATGAGAGTCAAACCAAAGCTACCGAATATCTCGATGGCTGGCAGCGTGCTCGAGCCGAGTTCTCTAACTATAAAAAACGCGTTGAGCGCGAGCGTGAGACGATCAAGAAAAACGCCGTCGGCGAGGTTGTCAAACGCTATTTGCCAGTGCTGGATGATTTAGAACGCGCGTTGAAAAATCGTCCCACAGAAGGTGAGGGTGCGGCATGGGCCGAAGGCCTCGACCTTGTCTACCGCAAAATGTTGAGTATTCTAGAAGCCGATGGCATCACCCCTATTCAGGCCGAGGGAGAGATCTTTGACCCCAACCTGCATGAGGCTATTGCACAAAGCCCCAGCGACGAACATGAGAGCGATCAGATTGTCGAAGTTTTACAACAAGGCTACCTGATCGACGAGCGTGTCTTGCGCCCGGCGATGGTGCGAGTAGCGGCGTGAAAAACGAACCTATTTTGGAGGAACAATCACTATGGCAAAAATTATTGGAATTGACTTAGGCACAACCAACTCAGTTGCCGCCGTCGTTGAAGGCGGCGAGCCGACCGTTATCCCCTCAGCAGAGGGTGAACGGCTGGTTCCCTCGGTTGTAGCGGTCAATAAAAATCACGAACGCCTGACAGGGCGGCCTGCCCGCAATCAGGCGGTTGTCAACCCCGAAAACACAGTCTTTTCCATTAAACGTTTTATGGGGCGCAAATTCGATGACCCTGAAGTAGAACGCGCCAAGAAGCTGGTGCCCTACGAAGTCAGCAAAGCGCCTAACGGCGACTTGCGCGTGCGAATGGACGGCAAAGATTACTCGCCGCCCGAAATCTCAGCCATGATCCTGGCAAAAATTAAAGCCGACGCCGAAGCCTACCTCGGTGAGCCGGTTACGCAGGCCGTAATTACGGTTCCGGCGTACTTCAATGATGCCCAGCGTAACGCGACTAAAGACGCCGGTAAAATTGCCGGGCTGGAAGTGCTGCGTATCATCAATGAGCCTACCGCTTCGTCGCTGGCCTACGGCCTGGATCGCAAGTCCAATGAAGTACTGGCCGTGTACGACCTGGGCGGCGGCACTTTCGATATTTCGATTCTGGAAGTTGGCGAAGGCGTTTTCGAGGTCAAATCCACCAGCGGCGACACCTTCTTGGGCGGCGATGACTTCGACCAGCGCATCATCGACTTTTTGGCCGATGAGTTCAAAAAAGATCACGGCATCGACCTGCGCCAGGACCGCCAGGCGCTGCAACGTCTTAAGGAAGCCGGAGAGAAAGCTAAAATTGAACTTTCCAGCTTGCAGCAGACCGAGATCAACCTGCCCTACGTCACTGCTGACGCATCTGGCCCGAAACACCTGGTTGTGAATTTGACCCGCTCAAAACTAGAGCAACTCACCGCCGACCTGGTCGAACGCTCAATTGCTCCGGTACGCCAGGCTCTCAATGATGCCGGGATGAAGCCCTCAGATGTCGACGAGATCGTGTTGGTAGGCGGCATGACACGAATGCCGGCTGTCCAAGAAGCCGTCAAGAAATTCTTTGGCAAGGAACCGCACAAAGGCGTCAATCCGGATGAGGTCGTAGCCGTGGGTGCGGCCATTCAGGCTGGCGTTTTAGGTGGTGATGTGAAAGACATTCTCTTGTTGGACGTCACCCCGTTGACGCTCTCGGTGGAAACTCTGGGGGGGGTAGCAACCCCGCTCATTGAGCGCAACACAACTATCCCCGCTCGCAAGAGCCAAGTTTTCTCCACCGCCGCGGACAGCCAACCACAGGTTGAGATCCATGTCTTGCAAGGTGAACGCCCAATGGCTGGCGACAACAAATCGCTGGGACGCTTCATCTTAGATGGCATTCCTCCCGCGCCGCGCGGCGTTCCCCAGATCGAAGTCACATTCGATATTGACGCCAATGGCATCTTGCAAGTAACTGCGCAAGATAAAGCCACCGGGCGCAGTCAAAATATCACCATTACAGCATCTTCTGGCCTGAGCGACAATGAAGTTGAAAATATGCGCCAGGATGCCGAAAAACACGCCGAAGAAGACATCAAGCGCAAAGATGCCATTGAAGCCCGCAACAAAGCCGACAATATGGCCTACACTGCCGAAAAGGCGCTTGCTGATTTGGGCGACAAAGTCCCTGAAGATGTCAAAACTCAGGTCAATGAGAAGGTCGCCGAAGTGCGCCAAGCGCTGGAAGACGAAAACACCGACGCCGAGACCCTCAATCGGGTAGCCGACGAACTTGGGCAGGTTATCCAACAGCTTGGCGCTGCGGCGTATCAGCAGCCCGGGGCCGGGCCAATGCCTGGCGCAGAAGGCGCTGCTCCGCCGCCCCCGGAAGGGCAATCGGGCCCCGACGATGAAGACATTGTCGATGGTGAGTTCCGTAACGCTTAATTAGGCACAAGTCGCAGGCCGTAAGTCATAGTCGTTTTTTCTGGTGACTTGCGGCTTGAAACTTGTGACTTGTGACTATACATATGCCACGAGACTATTACGAAATTCTAGGGATTCCTAAAAACGCCTCGGGAGACGAGATCAAATCGGCCTTCCGAGGCTTGGCGCGTAAATATCACCCCGATGTCAGCCAGGAAGCCAACGCAGAAGAGAAGTTCAAAGAAATCAATGAGGCCTATGCTGTCCTTTCGGATGCCGAAAAACGCGCCGCCTACGATCGCTTTGGTCATGCTGGCGTTCAGGGAGCAGGCGGAGTCCCCGACTGGAACACCGTAGACTTTAGTGATATCTTCGAGGAGATATTTGGCTTTGGCGGATTTGGTGGTTTCGGGAGAAGTTCGCAGCGATCGCGCAACGCGCCGCGCCGCGGTGCAGACCTTCAGTATCGCGTTCATCTCAATTTCGAAGAGGCCATCTTTGGCACTGAAAAAGAAATTGAAATCACTCGCGACGAACACTGCGAAACCTGCAAAGGCGCTGGCGCGAAACCTGGCACAACCCCGACGCGTTGTTCAACCTGCGGCGGGCAAGGCGAAGTGCGTCAGTCTCGCCAGACTATTCTCGGTTCGATGGTGCAAGTGACCACATGCCCGGCCTGCAGCGGCAAGGGCGAAGTCATTGTCACTCCCTGCCCAACCTGCTCTGGGCGCGGGCAAGTGCGCAAAACTCGCAAAAAGGTGGTCTCTATCCCCGCAGGAGTCGATACCGGCACACAAATTCGTCTATCAAGCGAAGGGCAACCAGGCATTAATGGCGGTCCCCCCGGCAACTTGTATCTTATCATTCAAGCCCAACCACACAAATACTTCCACCGTCGCGACAACGACATTTTACTGGATCTCAACATCAACGTGGCTCAAGCCACATTGGGCGATGAAGTCACCGTGCCCACGGTAGATGGCGAAGCGATATTAAAAATCCCCGCCGGAACCCAGCCGGGAAAAACGATCCGCATGCGCGGCAAAGGGGTGCCCCACTTGCGCAATAACCATCGCGGCGATCAGCTTGTCATCATCAACGTAAATATTCCCAGCGCCATCAACGACGAACAACGCGCCCTGTTCCAAAAATTAGGTGAGAGTTTGGGGACAGAGGTAACGCCGCAAGAGCGCGGCTTTTTCGACCGCCTGAAAGACGTCATGGGGGGATGAGTTGGCTGGAAATTTCACTCACCGTTGACGGCGAGATGGCTGAAGCCGTCGCCGAAGTGCTGGCCCGCTATATCCCCGGCGGCGTAGTCGTCGAAAGCACCACCATCGCCACCGAACTGGATGGGCCGGGCTACCCCATCGGCCCGCTGCGGGTGTGCGGTTACCTGCCTGTCGATGCACAACTCGAAGAGACTCGCCAGCAGATCGAAAAGGCGCTCTATTTTCTGGGGCGCATCCAGCCGCTCCCTGTAGCGCAATTTACTCCCGTAGCAGAAATCAACTGGGCTGAAGCCTGGAAAAAACACTACCGCCCGGTACGAATCGGAGAACGCCTGATTATCGTTCCGAGTTGGCTTACCCCCCCCACCCCCCCTGTCTCCCCCCCGTTTACGGGGGGGACGGAAGGGGGGGTACGCATCCCGATTCGTATTGACCCTGGTATGGCCTTCGGAACCGGAACACATCCCACCACCCAACTTTGCTTAGAATTGCTGGAGGAGGCCCTAACGGTCTTCGCTCCCCCATCCCCCTCCGAACAAGGGCAGCAGAAAAAATCATTTCGGGATGGTGACGTTCTCGACGTAGGCTGCGGGTCGGGAATTTTATCGATAGCTGCGCTCAAACTAGGAGCCTCGCGCGCCTTCGGGGTGGATACCGAACACGAGGCAATCACCGCCGCCGAGGAGAATGCTCAAACCAACCAGGTTGCCGATAATGCCCGGTTTGCCGTCGGCTCGGTGGCGCAAATTTGCCAGGGAATTTTTCCAATCCGGCAGGCCCCGGTCGTTGTGGCAAATATTCTCGCACACATTCTTATCCAACTACTCGATGAAGGTCTGTCAAATTTAGTTGCCTCTGGCGGCGTATTATTGCTCTCTGGCATCCTCGAAGAGCAGCTCCCCAATATGCGGACCGCTCTCGAAAAACACCATCTCAACATTATCGCCCAGCGTCAAATCGAAGACTGGGTAGCGCTGACGGTTACCCCTTAACAACCTCACCGAAAACGGCTATCCGAGCGCTTCTTGCGGATGGTTTCTCGGGACTTCTCCAGCCAGCCTGTACGCACAACATCCTCCGGTTCGAAAGCGGGGATATACGGCTTAATGTCAAGCAGGGGCGTGCCATCAAGAATATCCACATTCTCAATATGCAAAGTCGTCGCCTCACAACGGATCAATTTCACCACGGACAATCCAATCGGGTTAGGGCGGCGCGGCGCCCGCGTCGCAAACAACCCGCGGGGTTGGTCGTCCAAAAAGGGCGTCAGGGATAAATGATACCCATTGGCGCGATGAAAATGATACAGCAAGATCATGTGCGAAAAACCATCCAGATCACACAATCCCTCTTGAAATTCAGGGAAAATCTCAACCCAGCCGCACACGCCCTCTGCTCCGGCTGGTTGGATAGGCATCCCCTCGATTTCGGAAAAAGGGCTGTGGATGACGCCAATGGCACGGTAGCTGATTTGCATCGTCATCAACCTGCTATCGATCAATCTTGAGTTCCACAACATCCCCCTCCGAGAGCACATAGTCGCGGCTGACCATCTGCCCGTCGAAAGAGGTGCTGCCCCACACCCGCGCCGACTTGAGATTTTCGCGAAAATCCTGATGCACCTTTCCAGCGAAGTCTTCTACGGTGCTGCCCCGCTTCAAGACAAAGGGCAACTCGAAATTTGGTTCGGCGCCGGGAGGTCGTGAGTACACCCGCATAATATTTAGCTTGTCGAACACAGCTTGTTTCAAACGCTCAATATGCCGCCCCTCCACCACCGAGAGCGGAATTAGCGGGCACTCTTTCCCCTCCAATAACTCACACAACACTTCGAAATCTTCATCCTGTGCTTCGGTATCCGTTTTGTTAACCACCCCCAAAATGGGCATGATCTTCATGCGCAATTCCCCTTCGTACTGCTCACCGAGGTGCTGCGGCACAATGCGACGTTCAGCCAGGGCTGCCAGCGTATTCTCAATCTGGCTAATCGGATCCGCCTGAAGATCTACGACCAACAGGGCCATATCCGCCCGGCGGATCAGGTTATAGAGTTCCGGTTCGACAAATTCGCCATCCAACGGTGGGGTATCAATCAGCTGCACCTGAATATTATCAATGGGCATCATTCCCGGAGTTGGCCCCCAGGTCGAAAAAGGATAAGCCGCCACCTCGGGATCGGCATTGGTAAGCGCCGCCACCAAAGCAGACTTCCCCGAATTGGCCGGCCCCAGCACGACCACCTGCCCGGCCCCTTCCCGGTCGATGTGATACACCGAGGCCTGACGCGCCGCCCCCTTACCGCTTTCGGAGGCTGTCTTCAACTTTGAAAGTTTGCGCCGCAAATCGGCCCGCAGGTGATCGGTTCCTTTATGCTTGGGCACCAGGCTGTACATTTCTTCCAACCAGGCTATCTTTTCCGGGGTGGTGGACGCGTTGCGGAATTGCTCCTCGGCTTTGTAGTAATCGGGGGGTAAGTTGGTAGGCATAAGAATACTCGCACAACCGACCACCGACGACCGACCATCGAGAACAGAGCGCGGTCAGCCGTCGGATGTCAATGCTCAAATTCAGGCTATTACGCCAAGTTGACGGCCAACTTTGGCGAAAGCCTCAAGTCCCTGGTTGAGATCGTCGTTTTCATGCGCCGCCGAGATCATCACCCGGATGCGGGCTTTGCCGCGCGGCACCGTCGGGAAACCAATAGCCATGCCAAAGACGCCGGCCTCGTACAGCGCCCGGCTGAATTCTTGCGCCAATGGGGCCTCGCCCAGCATCACTGGCGTAATCGGGGTGACACTTTCGCCGGTATCAAAGCCCAGGGTTGCCATTTCGCGTTTGAAGTAATCGGCGTTGCTCCACAGTTTATCCACCAACTCGGTCGATTCTTCGAGCATGGTTACCGCTTCAAGGCAAGCGGCTGCATCTGGAATCGTCATCGCCGACGAGAACAGGAAAGGCCGCCCGCGTTGATGCAGCCACTCGACCACTTTGGGATTCCCGGCGACCACACCGCCCATCACGCCAAAGGCCTTCGACATCGTCCCCACTTCAACATCCACTTTGCCATGCAGTCCAAAATGATCGACAATGCCGCGCCCGCCTGTGCCAATGACCCCTTCACCATGCGCGTCATCCACCATCAAAATGGCTGCGTAATTCTGGGTCACGGCGTATATTTCATCCAGCGGGGCAATGTCGCCGTCCATACTGAAGACGCCATCGGTGACTACCAACGCCCGGCGGAAGTTCTCGCGCTGCGCCTTGAGCTGCACTTCAAGATCGGCGGCATCGGCATGCTCAAAGCGGATAATCTTGGCCCCGGAGAGGCGGCAGCCATCAATGATGCTGGCATGGTTGAGGGCATCGGAAAAGATGGCATCTCCTTTGCCGACCAGGGCAGGGATGACGGCTAAGTTAGCCGTAAAGCCCGACTGGAAAGTAATTGCCGCATCGACACCTTTGAAGGCCGCCAGACGACGGTCGAGTTCCACATGCAAATCCATCGTCCCCGCAATTGTGCGCACTGCCCCCGGCCCAACACCATACTGCTCCATGGCTTGTTTCGCGGCAGCCACAAGACGGGGGTGATTCGCCAGCCCCAGATAGTTATTGGAGCAGAAATTTAACGCTTTCTTACCATCCACGATCAGCCAGGCTCCCTGCGGCGACCCTAACGTGCGGATGTGGTTATACAGCCCCGCATTGTGCAGGTTTTGAAGTTCTTCATCAATCCAGGTGAGTTTATCGGTCATTTTCTCCTCATTCGTAAATTGGAAGTTGGCAGTCATAAGTTGAGAGTTTCTGAACCCGTAATTTTTAACTTTCAGCCTGTAACGCGTTTTCAATCAATTGCATCTTTTTGGGGCGCGGCATTTTCCTGATAACATATTCACGCTTTAATGCAGTCGAGCGGTCGGGCTGGGCCTCTACATAGACTAACTGCACCGGACGCCGGGCACGTGTGTAACGCGCCCCGCGCCCGGCATTGTGCTCAGCCACACGGCGCTGCGGATTCGTCGTCCAGCCGGTGTAGAGGCTGCCATCTGCGCATTCCACCATATAACAATAAACCTTCGACATCGGTGGCTACCTTCGCAAAGCCAAATTACGGCCCGTTTTCGCGGCGCGGCGCGCTGCCAAAACGAAGCAAATTTCCAAAAACGCTGGAGGCTGTCGATATTTCCATTTTAGGGCGATCCTCCAAATCCCAGTTGGCTTCCTGACGTTCGTTCCACCACATGGCGCGGCCCTGACGCGCCCGCTCCAGGCGTTCGGTCAGCATGGCGTAATCTTCGCGTTGAATATCTTCGCGCAAGTTAGTCAGCGAAGCAATCATGCTACCTAACACCCTCAGCAGGTTTTCCCGGTTGAGCATGGCGGTGCTTGCCAACGCCTCAGCCTCACCGAGATGAACAATGGGGCCGGAGACCTCGGCATAGGCGCGCCCAGCCAGCTTGCGGGCCTCGCGCCAACCCGGTTGATCCACCGTGGCGTTAAGCAATGCCGCACCAATGAACTGCGGAGCAATATGCGTAGCCGTCATCAAGCCGTCCAACTCCGCCAGGTCGGCAAACAACGGCGAGGCTCCCACCAAACGCACCAAATCGGCAGCCAGCTTTAGCGCTTTCGAGGCACTGCCCGGCGGCGTAGAGATGGCGATCAGGCCATTTTGGAAGAGATCGGCATGAGCGGCATCCAGGCCAGTCTCGTCGCTGAGCAGGTATTGCGGCCCAATCACCGGCGTCAACCCCACATAGGCGCTCCCCTCCGGAAGCAGATCCAGCGCCCATTCGGCAATTTTCATCTTAATCGGGGCGGTATCCATTAGCACCGCGCCGGGCTTCATCTCAGGAGCCACAACCTCAATGGCCGAACGCATCTGATTAATAGGAATCGCCAACAAAACCGCATCGGCATTCTTCACCGCTGCAGGCAGCCGCAGCGCCACATCATCCACCGCGCCTATTTTGCGCGCTTGCTCCTCCACATTGCGATCGACATCATAGCCCACGCGCCGCACTAATTCCTTGTGGTTTTCCAACGCTAATCCAAACGATGCCCCGATTTGCCCCAAACCTACAATAGTGAGTTGAAGTTTCACAATTGACCTCGCTAGTTTTGATTATCGGCCCTTTGGAGTTTGATAAGTAACTGCTCTTTGAGTGTTGCAGCAGGGTGAGGTTGAATCTCATCTTGATGACGGCGGATCAGGGATGCAGCCAGAGGAGTGGCACCCGCCTCGGCGGCGAGTTCAGCACCCCAAAGCGGGTGCTGACGCGCCACCACAAAAGGGCGACTCCACCCGCGCGCGGGCGCGTCTCCCCAGGCTTTGGCGCGCTCAGGGAAGAACGCTTTCCCCAAGACAATAAAAACCCGCTCCCACAATCGGAGTGGATAGCGGATTTTGCCAACATCGTGCAATAGGGCTGCAACCTGCAAATCGGGATGAGCATCTCCCTGGGTTAGCAGTGTTTCTCTGACTCGCAGGCTGTGGAGTTGCTCGCTGGCTTGCATTTGATTGAATAAGTCGAACTGGGCAGAAGTAAGCACCGACTGTGCTGCGGCTATCTGGCTCTTGCTTGGCACAACCGCCCTGACAATGGTATAGAACTGCCGAACCCGATAAAGCGCCGCCGCCATAGTTACCCAACCAGAATAGAAAACAAATACATCAATGGACGATCGATGACCCAGCCAAACACGTTGATCCCCAAATAGGGGCCACCGATAAACAAAACCATCAGGATTAACGGCCCATAAGGGCGGATGCGATCTAGAACTTCGGCCCAGGTTGGCGGGAAGATATAGCTGGCAATTTTATCGCCATCCAAAGGAGCCAGCGGGATGAAATTAAACAAGAGCAAAAGCAGGTTGATATACACGAATTCCAGTAAAAATTGAGGCAGCGTCGGTAATAACTGAGCGCCCATGTTACTCATGCTACTGATCGTCTGCATGTAAGAAAAAAAACCTAAACGAAACGGTATCGCAGCAATAATAGCCAGGAGCAAATTCGATAACGGCCCCGCCAGCGCCACCCACATATAGGCCGCGGGCGAGTGGCGGTTGAGTGCATAGGCATTTACCGGAACCGGCCTGGCCCAACCAAAACCGGCGAAGATCAGCATCAATGAGCCAAGAGGGTCTAGATGCGCCATCGGGTTCAGCGTCAGGCGGCCATTGGCGCGCGGCGTATTATCGCCAAAATAATCGGCCATCCACGCATGGGCAAACTCATGCACGGTGAACGCGATGGTTAATATGAACAGTCTCGAAATCAGCGTAGCAAGATCTAAATTGAACATCAGTCACCTCGAATATGGCGATTATACCACCCACATGCGCATGATATAATCATCGCGCTATGCTCCCCGACTTGAACATGCACGACATTGTGCGCTTGCGAAAACCACACCCTTGCGGCAGCTACGAATGGCGTATTGTCCGGCTGGGAGCCGATATTCGGCTGGAATGCTTGGGATGCCAGCGGCTGGTGATGCTGCCCCGCCGCAAACTGGCGCAACGTCTTAAGAGCATCACACCCGCCAGCGAGCATCAAGAACATGACTAAACACCTTGCACATATTCTATTTCTATTTTCTGATACCGGCGGTGGGCATCGCAGCGCCAGCGAAGCCATTATTGAAGCCCTGCACCTGGAGTTTGGCGATCAGTATTCCACCGAGATGGTGGATATTTTTAAGGAATACGCCCCGCCCCCGCTAAAAATGCTCCCGGCGCTCTACCCACGCATTGTACGCGTCCCACGCGCCTGGGGTTTGGGGTATCGCCTCAGTGACGGCCCGTTGCGTGTCAGCGCCCTTTCTGCTGGAGCATGGCCGTATATCCGCGGCGCGTTTCGGCGGTTGGTCACCGAGCATCCCAGCGACTTAATTGTCTCAGTACATTCGCTGGCTAATGAGCCGGCACTGCGCGCCCTGGGCCGCCAGCGCCCGCCTTTCGTCACCGTGGTCACCGATCTGGTCAGCACGCATGCCACCTGGTATCACCGTTGGGTGGATCTATGCCTGGTGCCTACCCAGGCTGCCCGCCGCCGCGCCCTCAATTTAGGCTTACAGCCCGAACAAATCAAAGTTGTGGGGCTGCCGGTGGCCGAGCGCTTCTGTCAACCGCCAGGAGACTCAAACAAAATTCGCGCCCGCCTGGGCTGGCCGCAAGACCGCCCGGTGGTTGTGTTGGTCGGCGGTGGTGAAGGGATGGGCCCCTTAGGCAAAAACGCCCGCGCCATTGCCGAGGCAAACCTGCCCATTACGCTGGTGGTGATCGCCGGCCGCAACGAAAATCTCAAGGCCGACCTACAAGCCCGCCAATGGCCGATGCCAACATTTGTGTATGGCTTTGTGCGCGATATGCCCGATTTTATGCGCGCCGCCGATATTCTCATCACCAAAGCCGGGCCGGGGACGATCAGCGAGGCACTCAACGCCGGTCTACCGATGATTTTGTACAGCCATCTCCCCGGCCAGGAGAGCGGCAATATTCCTTATGTTGTCTCAGAAGGCGCAGGGATTTGGGCACCGCAGCCTGAGAAAATTGTGGCCGCCATTCGTAAGTGGATCGAGCAGCCCGACCGGCACGCCGACGCTGTACGAGCCTGCCAACGCATGGCGCACCCAGATGCCGCCCGCCAGATTGCGCGCATCCTGGTAGACACACTGGAAGCGCACCGCGTTAAGGCTTCATCTTCAGCAATGTCTGTCCCTTAAGAACTGGTTATCCCGAACAACGACCAAAACTGTGAGTACACTTTATCTTGTCGCTACGCCAATTGGCAACCTGGAAGACATCACCCATCGCGCCCTGCGTATCTTGGGAGAAGTTGCCGCCATTGCCGCCGAAGACACCCGGCAAACACGCAAATTACTCACCCATTATGGCATTTCGCCGCGACAGCCCCTGTTCAGCTATCACGAGCACAGTTCAAAGCAGCAACTCGCACAAATTCTAGATGCTCTATCGCAAGGGGATGTGGCCCTGGTCTCCGACGCAGGCACGCCGGGGATCAATGACCCCGGCTACCAGATCGTGCGCGCCGCGCTATCTGCCGGGCACGCTGTCAGCCCAATTCCCGGCCCCAGCGCGCCGCTGGCTGCGCTAACGGCTTCTGGTCTGCCCAGTGATGCCTTTCTCTATCTGGGATATTTGCCCCGCAAGCAATCCCAGCGTCAACGCGCTATTGCCGACGTCTGCGCTCTGCCTTATACCCTGATTTTCTTAGAAACCCCGCACCGGTTGTTGGCAGCCCTGCAGGATCTGCAAACAACCCTGGGGGAACGCCCGATAGCGGTGGGGCGCGAATTGACCAAGCTGCACGAAGAGATTTTCCGCGGCACAATTGCTGAGGCGATTGCGCGTTTCGAAGCCGAGTCGCCGCGCGGCGAGATCACGTTGGTGATTGCCGGGGCCGCCAACCAGACCGAAAAATGGGTTGAAGCAAGACTGCACGCCGCCATTGATAAAGCGCTCTCCGGGGGCGGAAAAATCTCAAAATTGGCGCGCCAACTCGCCGCCGAGTCCGGCTGGCCGCGCCGGGATGTGTATAATCTACTAACCGCCCAGAATAAGGACGATCAATGAACTTAGACAACTTTCAATCTTTTGCCAAGTTCGATCCTCAAAATATGCTCGCCGAAATTGACGATCTTCCCAATCAGTTAGTCGCCGCCTGGGAATTGGGACAAACACTGCCGCTCCCTCAATGGAGGGGCATCGAACGCGTGCTGATTGCCGGGATGGGCGGGTCGGCCATCGGCGCCGATTTACTGGCGGCGTATGCTGCCCCCCTGTGCACGGTTCCGGTGATGGTGCATCGCGACTACAACCTGCCCGCCTGGGCCAACCACTCTCAAACTCTGGTCATTGTCTCGTCGCATTCCGGCAACACCGAAGAGACCCTCTCCGCATTTGAAACTGCCACGGCCACAGGTGGTCGAATTCTGGCGATTTCCACCGGGGGCAAGCTGGCCGAAGCCGCAAAGGCTGCGGAGGCAGCGTTTTGGCAGTTCGAACATGATGGACAACCGCGCGCCGCGGTGGGCTTTTCGTTTGGCCTGCTGCTGGCTGCCTTCAGCCGTCTGGGTTTGATCCCTGACCCCGAAGACGAACTGCGCGGTGCCGTCGCAGCAATGAAAACCCAGCAGGAAAATTTACAGAGTGCGTCACCGTTGATGACGAACCCGGCCAAGCGTCTGGCCGGGCAATGCTTTGGGCGCTGGGTGGTGGTCATTGGGGCAGAGGTGCTGGCCCCGGTGGCGCGCCGCTGGAAGGGGCAGATCAGCGAAGTGGCTAAAGCCTGGGCGCAGTTCGAATTTTTGCCCGAAGCCGATCACAACACCCTGGCCGGGGTGGTCAACCCCGAACCGGCGCTGACCCAAACGATGGCACTTTTCTTGCGGGCCAAATCACTGCATCCACGCAATCAACTGCGCACCAACCTGACGAAAGAAATTTTCATGCTCGAAGGGCTGGGCACCGATTTCGTCAACGCCCAGGGCGGCTCACGCCTGGCGCAATTGTGGACACTGCTCCACTTTGGCGACTATTTTGCCTATTATTTAGCGATGTTGTATCAAGCGAATCCAACCCCCGTCGCAGCGATTGAGGGATTAAAAGCACGCCTGCGCGAGTAGTATAGAGTATTCAACAATTAAGGAGGTTCTCCCATGAGTTTCACCTATATCTGGTATGGACACGGCACATCTGGCCTGGAGACCGGGGGCTATAACATACTCATTGACCCCTTCTTCACCGGTAACCCGGCTGCCAGCGCCACAGCCAAAGAAGTGGCCGCCGACTTCGTATTGGTCAGCCACGGGCACAGCGACCATATCGCCGATGCGGTGGCAATTGCCCAACGCACCGGCGCACTGACAATTGCCAATTTTGAGATTGCCAGTTGGTTGAACGCACAAGGTGTGGAAAAAACACACCCCCAGCACATCGGCGGGGGCTTCACCCATCCCTTTGGTTACCTGAAATTGACTCACGCTCTGCACGGTTCTGGCCTGCCCGATGGTTCTTACGGCGGCAACCCGGCGGGGTTGTTGCTCACGACCAACGACGGCGAGAAAATATATCTGGCCTGTGATACGGGCCTGTTCGCCAGCATGAAGTTGATCGGCGAGGAGGGTCTCGATCTGGCTGTGCTGCCCATTGGTGATAATTTCACGATGGGGCCAGCTGATGCCTTGCGGGCTGTGAAAATGCTTCGACCAAAACACGTTGTGCCGGTGCATTACAATACCTGGCCGCTCATTGAGCAAGATGCCGATGCCTGGGCCACCCGCGTAGAAACCGAGACCGATGCCAAAGTCCATGTGCTCAAACCGGGGGAGAGCATCCGTTTATAGGGCTTCGCCAATATGCAACGCTCTACGAAGGTGCAGGGCTACCCGCCTGCACCTTTTCGTTTAAAGAGTATTTATGACATGCTCACCCGCTTTGGGCAATTCTGCACTAAGCTGCGTAGCCCTAAATGTAGAAGTTACGCATTGGCGAGAGGAAAACCCGAAAAATAGGGGTGTGTGGGGCGCTTCGCGCCCCACACACCCCTATTTTTCGGTAATATTTCAACGAACTGCGTAGGTACTAAATGTTATAATTGCCCATATTTTTGGAGGTATGTTCATGTTTCAATCACATATTGACCGCAAGGAAGACGAGCAAAACATTCGCGCGGAAGGCCGTCTCCCTTCGGGACAATCGTTAACTCATAAATTTCCGGTGCTCCACTATGGCCCGGTGACAACCTTCGACCCCGCAACCTGGGATTTTCGTGTCTGGGGCGATGTTGAAGAGAAAATCGTCTGGAGTTGGGCTGAATTTCAGGATTTGCCGCGCACACAACTTAAGATGGACATTCACTGCGTGACCCGCTGGAGCAAATTCGACACCCTTTGGGAAGGCGTGGCGTTGCGCGTCCTCATTGAAGAGGGTTTCATCAAGCCTAACCCGTCTGCCAATTTCATCATCCAACATGCTGAATTCGGGTACACAACGAATCTGCCGATAGAAGTTATGCTGCAAGATAATTTCCTTCTGGCAACCCACTTCGATGGTGAACCCATTACGCCCGATCATGGTTACCCGCTGCGAGGCGTTGTTGGGCACATTCCCGAACGGGACGATCTCAAGACGCCCTATTTTTGGAAAGGTGCAAAATGGCTGCGTGGGTTAGAATTCAGCCCGGATGACCGGCCCGGTTTTTGGGAACGCGCCGGTTATCATAATGATGCTGATGTCTGGAAAGAGGAGCGTTTTAGCTAGATAGCTCCATGAGTAACAAACGCATTCTCATTGTCGAAGACGATTTTGATAATACGACTCTTGTCCGCCTGCTTTTAGAGAGGGAGCGCTTCGATGTGATTTCTGCCAGCAATGGGCAACAAGGCCTTGACCTGGTTCAAGAAACACAACCGGACTTGATTGTCCTCGATTTGGATATGCCGGTGATGGATGGTTGGGGAATGCTAAAAGAACTGCAAAGTAAAACCGTCACGCAAGATATTCCGATTGTCATCGTAACAGCCCATTTGATGCCGGATGAACGCGGCAAAGTGTTTAAGGCCGGGGGGCAAGGCTATGTGCTGAAGCCCTACCATGCCCATGATTTGGTCTCAGAGATCATGCGTTGTTTGTAGGCTGCCAATCCAACAATATGTCTTTAGAAAACCACTACCGCGCCCTGGAACACATGTACCTGGCTGCACCGATTAACCAATTCTACAACCCTCGCATTTCTGTGTCTAATGAATACGCCGAGATCGAGATCGAAGTCACCGAAAAACTATTCCATGCTGCCCGGGCTGTACATGGCTCAGTCTATTTCAAGATGCTGGATGATGCTGCCTTTTTCGCGGCCAATTCGATTGAGTGCGATGTCTTCGTTCTAACCGTATCCTTTATCACCTATCTGACCCGTCCAATCTCCGGCGGATTCATGAAATCTGTCGGCAGAGTTGTGAACCAAACCAAGACTCAGATCATTGCCGAAGCCGTGGTATATGACCAGCATGGGCTAGAAATCGGGCGAGGTAATGGAATTTTTGTACGGGGGAAATTGCCCTTAGCTGAGGCCATGGGCTACGATGCATGATTCTTCAAAATCAAGCACTTTGGTCATGCTCAACTAAGGCACCAGTTCGAAAACTTCGTAGCTGAAATCAATATATTGTCGGTCGAGCATGGGGCAGTTTTTGGCAGCGTGATCATAGGGCAAGACCACATGGGTCACCCCCTCGGAAGATAATTCTGTTAACGCCTCACACCCATAGCGCTGCATCGTGGCCTGATAAAGCCTGCCCGCCAAACTCACCCGTCGATACCATTCAAGAATATCAACATCGTTATAAGGGATGGATTTAAACTCCACATAGGCGGGAATACCGGTCTCCAGGCGAAAATCTTGCATGTGCAGGGGGATAACATAATTTTGACCAGGAGCACGGTTTGACAAAGTGTAGGCCATCATGGCTCGATCGGGGCTTTCTGCGCGGTCTTGCAAGTTTACGGCAAAAATCCCCCCACCGGCTACCGCCAGCAATATAGCCACCGTGAAAACCGCGTAGGTAATAGGCCGCTCTTGTTGTGCAGTGAAACCATCAAAGCGATAAAATCCCCATTGCACCACCCAGGCCAAAATCACACTTAAAGCCAACGGCACCAGAAAGGTCGAAATCCGCCAGGGGAATAACAGCGCCAGGGCATGGTTTTTCGTGATGACCTGCGCCAATGTCAGGGTTCCAGCCACCAAAAAGGAACCCAACATCACGCCAAACAGGCGCGATGTTCTGGCGAGATAGAGCGCCCACAAGATCATGGCGATTTTGATGGCTGAGGCAGCATCCCACCATAAAGCCGGTTGTGTATGATGCGGAATGCGGAAATCGACCAACAACTCGCGCGCACGGGCGATGTAATAAGGCCCGGTTGGGGCGAAGACGATCAGAACATGCAGCAGAATTGGCAGTATACCAATCAGCGCAATACCACCCATGATGACCGGCTGGCACAGTTTTTTTTCATGAATGAAAACGATACCCAAATAGACTGCTGTTAAGACCCCCGCGCTCAACAAGTAAGTAGGGTGAACCGTAGGCGCGATCAGCAAAGGCACCAGCGCCCAGAAATACCTTCCCCGCAAAAATAAATAAATCGAAAGCAGCAAGAAAACGCCAAAAGTGCTGGGCTGCAATACTGCGCCCAACAAACGCTGCCCGGCCACCCCGCCATCAAAGAGGTAGGCCCAATTGGTCCCCAATGTTCTAACCAATACAAAGCGCAAGACAGCGGCATTAAGTCCAATGAAAAGAGTCAGGTAAACCCGCCGCGTCAGGCGGTGTTGGGTAATGCCAAACAATTGATCCGCGATTCCCAACAAACTGAAGAGATACACCCCCGCCAGAATGCCAAAGAACAAATAGAAAAGCGGCGGCCAGGCCAGAAGCCGGTAAGTGAGGTAGACCAGCCCACTGAACACCGGCGTTGGGTCGAGGGTATTTGCCAGCCAATCTTCACTTAAACTTCCCAGACCTGCTTTCGCCAAACCGTGCAAAAAATATTGATTCTGGTTCGACGTATACAACGGAGACTGAGAATAGGCCAGTGTGAAGAGCAAAGTCCACAAGAATATTGAAAGTAATTTATTTTTGTTGGCTTGTTTTTGCATATGTCGCTCAGCCCGAAAAAATAGGGTATGCGGGTTTTATCCACTCGCATACCCCTTTTGGGGACTTTCTACCCTGCTGTGCCAGGGCGGTTATTGCGCGTGGTCAACATCTACCCGCAGGCACTCACCCGGTTTGATTTGATAGGAGTCAAAATCGCGCGCTACATTGGTTGGGGCAAACTCGGCCCGCGCCTCGGCTAGCACAGCCCGTTCGCGGTAGCGTCGCGAGATGTGCGTGAGAATTAAATGCCGAATATTGGCATCCACAGCCAATTGAGCGGCTTGCCGCGCCGTCAGATGCCCAAATTTTTGCGCCATATCGGCTTCTTCTTCCAGGTAGGTCGCCTCGATAACCAGCGCATCGACCGCACCGACAAATTGGCGCAAATCATCGGTGCGCCCGGTATCGCCCACATGGGCAAAGCGCGTCCCCACTCGCACAGGCCCCAGCACTTCATCCGGGGCGATCTCCCGCCCATCGGGGAGGGTAATCGCCTTGCCTTTGACCAGTTCACCGCGCCATGGACCTGGGGGAATGCCTAATGCTTCGGCTTTCTCCGGCAAAAAGGGGCGACGCGATTTTTCTTCAAATAAATACCCCAGCGAATCGGCGCCGCGATGACTGACCGGAAAAGCCCTCACGGTAAACTCTTTCGCTTCGTAAATCAGGCCGGGGCGAATCTCTTCCAGGCGGACATCAATTGGCGGGCGCACACCGCGAAAGACCACCCCAAATAATAAATCGTCAATCCGTTCCAGCGCGCGCCGCCCCCCCATAACGACAATCTCTTCCATCGCCTCCCAACGCGCCAGCGTCGAGATCAGCCCGCCCAACCCCAAAATATGATCGAGATGCCCATGAGTAATCAAAATCCGATTCAGGCGTTTAAAACCCATCCCCGAACGCAAAATCTGGCGCTGGGTCCCCTCACCGCAATCGATCAGAAAGCGATGCTCATTGTGTTGAACGATCTGGGCTGACAAACCTCGATAGTACGAAGGCGCAGAAGCTGATGTGCCCAGAAATGTGGTCTGAAACAAAACCTTATCCTTTTGAACCGGGGGATATTTTTATTTGGCTAGCCTATTCTACCGCAAGGCCAGTTGCCTTGAAACAGATCATTTGTGCTATAATCCTAGCACCCCTGCCAGGCCGCTAAAAAATAACCCAATTACTGGGATACCCATCTACAAATTCCAAGCGTCTCACCTTTCGCATCATGGCCCAAAGAAAAACCAGAACATCCCGTAAACGAACTTCTTCGAAACGCAAACCCGCAAAACACAAAAGCGCCAGCCGGAAAACCGCCGCGCGCCGCAGGTCAACGCGCAAATCTACGCCGCCGAAACCGGCCCGGCGCACCGCGCTTTCGCTGGATCGTAAACTCGACATCGCCGGGATCATCACCGCCCTGATCGGCGTACTTTCACTGTTTGGAACGCTCTCGGCCAACAACGGCCCCCTGATGGGTTCGTGGCTTAGCTCATTGCTCAAACTCTTTGGCTGGGGCGGTTATATTTTACCCCTGGGAATGATGATCGTAGGACTGTGGCTGGTGATGCGTAATTTCGAACGCCTGCCGCACCTTTCTGCCGAGCGCGGCGTTGGCATCGCCCTACTGTTTGCCTGGGGGCTGGCCACCCTCGAGGCACTAGCGCGATTGATCGAAAAAAGTTTGCTTATCATCCTGCCTGCCGAACATTCAGGTGGCGGCTTATTCGGGGGCTGGTTTCTCAATGGGCTGCAATCGCTCCTGGGGGTCGGCGGCAGCGTAGTCATTCTGCTGGCCTGGCTGGTGATGGGGTTGGTGATTACCTTCGACAGGACCGTGTGGGAATTATTTGGCTGGTTACAACCGTTGGGATCGGCGACTCACTCGGCTTTGAGCGGATTCGCCCAGGGATGGCGATCGCTGCTCCAAAAGCTGCAATTTCCCTCCAGGCAGAGATCCACGGAGGCCTTCGCGCGGGGGGAGGCAATCCCACACATGGCAGCCGCCCCACAGGGTGAGCCCAGCGCTCATCCCCTCGATGAAATCACCCCGCCTCCACAAGAGTGGGTGCTGCCTTCGATCGAGACTACCTTAGATGCCAGCATTGAAACGCCGGTCAACGACGAATACGACCGCCAACGGGCGCAGACTATCGAAGAAGCCCTACTCTCCTTTGGCGCGCCGGGGCGCGTGATCGAAATCAACCGCGGCCCGACGATCACCCAATTTGGGGTCGAACCCGACTTCATCGAATCGCGCGGTGGTCGCAAGCGCGTGCGCGTCAACCGCATTGCCAACCTGGCCGACGACCTGGCCCTGGCGCTGGCCGCCACACGGGTACGCGTTGAAGCTCCCGTGCCGGGGAAAGGTTTCGTGGGCATCGAAGTCCCCAACGAAGAAGTCGCCCTGGTCTCCTTGCGCGATGGCATCACCAACGAAGCCTTCAAACGCCTTGAAGGACGTCCGCTGCGTTTCGCCCTGGGGCAAGATGTCAGCGGCAACGCCGTCGCCGCCGACCTGGCGGCCATGCCGCACCTGCTTATTGCCGGGACAACCGGTTCGGGCAAGTCGGTTTGTGTTAATGCCATCGTCGCCAGCCTGCTGATGCACAACACACCCGACAATTTGCGCATGATTATGGTAGACCCCAAGCGCGTCGAATTGACCGGTTATGATGGCATCCCTCATCTGCTGGCGCCGGTGGTGGTAGAGCTAGATCGAGTCGTCGGCGCGCTGCAATGGGTCACCCGCGAGATGGATCAGCGTTACGAAAAATTTGCCGATCTGGGGGCGCGTAATCTGACCGATTACAACAGCCGCGCCACTGCCCAGGGGCTGCGAAAATTACCTTATTTGGTCGTGATTATCGACGAGCTGGCCGACCTGATGATGCTGGCCCCCGATGAAACCGAACGTACCATCACCCGCATGGCGCAATTGGCCCGTGCCACCGGCATTCACATGGTCATCTCCACCCAGCGTCCTTCAGTCGATGTGGTCACTGGTCTGATTAAGGCCAACTTCCCTGCCCGGATTGCTTTCGCCACCGCTTCGGGAACCGACAGCCGCGTGATCCTCGACCAGCCCGGCGCCGAACGCCTGCTGGGGCGCGGCGATATGCTCTTCCAGGCCCCCGATGCGCCTGCTCCGGCGCGTTTGCAGGGCGTCTTCGTCTCCGATTTCGAGTTGCTGCGCATTGTGCAATACTGGCGCGATCAGAACGGCTACGTACCGCCCACCTCGGTAGCAACTGCGGCAGGCGGGCATCCCGATGGAATCCCGCGCCATGTGCCCCTCAAGCAAATGGAATTTTGGGACAAGGAAAAACTGAAACCGCAGGAGGATCGCGACCCGCTCTACGATGAGGCGGTCGACATGGTGCGGCGCAAAGGGCGGGCATCAATCTCCATGTTGCAACGTGCCCTGCGGATTGGCTACACTCGCGCTGCCCGGCTGATCGATACCCTGGAAAACGACGGCATCATTGGCGGTCCCACCGAAGGCTCCACCCCGCGCCAGGTACTCGATTACGGCCCCGCCGCGCCGCCTCAAGATGACTGACTAAATAGGACAAAACTTAGCACTTAACGCAGTTCGTTGAAAATTTACCTTTCCTCTCGCAAGTACGTAACTCCAAAAACTATTACACTACGGCTAAATGGTGCATAGGAATATGACATCCAAGATCTCATCTAATGGATTTACAAACCTGTTTAAGGATTATTCACCAGAAAGCATACGTGCCGCGTTGCTAATACATTGGACAAAAGCAAACGCTATCGATTTTCGTCTTGCCAGCCGTGGCATGGCTACACAGCGCTTTCTAGATAGTGGCGATGACGTCGAAATCTCGCTCATTTTAGGATACCTTAAAAGCAACGTAAAAGAAATAACGCTAAAGGATATCGAAAAATCATTTGAAATTTTCGCTGCCCCAACAAGAAAACGCTCCCTGGGTACTGTGTATACGCCGACCTATATTATTGATTATTTAGTAGAGAACGCACTAAAATTCGCAAGATTTTCTTCTGATAAAAATCCTCATATTTGCGATCCTTCTTGTGGTAGTGCTGGCTTTTTACTCAGGGCAGCAAAGATTCTTGAAAAAGAGTATTCTATTTCTCCCGTAGAATCATTCCAAACATTGCTAACCGGGATAGACATTGACAAATCAGCAATTGCAAACGCACAATGCCTAATAGAGCTTTTTCTCGCACAGCGAAATTTAGAGGTACCGATTGGCAATTTGCGTCTATATCAGCTAGATACCTTGCTAACAGAAAAAGAGACGATTCTTGATATTACAAATGCTCCGGATGGTTTTGACGTACTAGTCACAAATCCACCCTATGTAAAACTACAAAATCTTACATTGGATTATCGTAAAGAACTTATGAGAAGATACAGTCAGTATGCCCATGGCAGTTTTAGTTTAGCTCTTTTGTTCCTCATTCGAGGTCACGAGCTATTATCGCCGGGAGGCTGCACAGCGATGATTACGCAGAACAATTTGTTCACTTCGCTGGCTGGAAAAAACATTAGACGTTATCTGCAAGATAACAGGTGCATTCACAGAATTGTTGATTTTGGACATCATAAAGTTTTCCCCGATGTAAGCGCGTATACCTGCCTAATGTTCTTAGGGTCACCGAAAGATGATGCGTTTGAATATGCAACATTCTCACATGACCTAGAAGTGGTTCCTAGAAAACTCGCGGATGTGGAATTTACACCGATACCTTATAGAAAATTGAATCCTAGAAAATGGAGGTTAGCGCACAGAAAGCATCTTGAGAATATCGAACAGATCGAACAGATAGGGGAACCATTAGGAGTTGTCAGTAACATTCGAGTTGGTTTCGCCACACTAAAAGACTCCGTCTTTTTTGTCCATGATGTTGGAAATGATCGATGTGTCGCAAAATCTGGTAATGGCATGACATATTTTGTCGAACCCCAAATTACGAGACCAGCAATAAAAATTTCATCACTCCAACGTGCTGAAGAGCTAGATCAAAATTCTTTAAGAATCATTTTTCCTTATGAGAAGCGTAACGGAAATTACCAAATTATGCCTGAAGACCAACTAAGAGATCAATTTCCATTGACCTATGCTTATTTGTTGGACTATAGGGATGTGTTAGAAAAACGTGATAAAGGCAGAAAAAAGTATGCTAGTTGGTATGCGTGGGGCAGAAGTCAAGGAATGGAGTCCCCAGGGCCAAAACTGCTAACGAAAACTTTCAGTAAGTACCCTCAGTTTTTTCTGGATACCACTGATCAGCTATTCTGTAACGGGTATGGTGTCTTCCCCAAACAGTCTGACCTCTTTGGAACGACAATACCCATAGCAGTTTTATAT
Source organism: uncultured Anaerolineales bacterium (assembly GCA_964344175.1). Classification (GTDB taxonomy): domain Bacteria; phylum Chloroflexota; class Anaerolineae; order Anaerolineales; family UBA11858; genus NIOZ-UU35. The sequence goes on along the minus strand of CAYFMI010000022.1, from coordinate 14,764 downwards.
CGAATCCTAAACAGCAGAATTATGTATTACTATGCCAAGCTTACTAGTTTTCAAATAGATGGTGATTATCAGTGTTATCAAAAGAACTTTATCGAACGGTTTGGTATCCCTGAGATCAGCATATCGCAACAAGATCAACTTCTCACCCTATCACATCAGGATGAAATTGACCTGTTCCTGGCATCACTTTATGGATTAGATTTGGAGGATATCCTCGAAATTGTACCCCCATACTCAGGGTAATGGGTGTCTCTGGAAATACATAGAGGTAATATCGTGAGTAAAGTTCTGTGGTGTTAAGGCTTCGTAAGCAAGTGGAAAATCATCGCGTAGGAATTGACCCCTTATCAATTCGTCAGTTGACAAGAAGATATGGGGAGGAGTAACCCTGAAATCAACCAGAACAAGAGCTACTCTCTCGTATTTGTAAATCTCCGGGTCGTCTTGCTGTACCGATCGGTCAGTGATTGCCAAAAACGTGGTAATAAACTTCTCGATAGCCACATTGCGGTTCTTCCAACCAATTCTGTTACTTTTCATGAGATTATCGTCGTATTCAATGACCGGCAAAAGATAAACATCTCCCATCACCAAATTCGGCATTCGCAACCGAAGATTTAACGTTTCGGCAAATGCACGTTCCATAAGAGTGTCAAAGTTTTTATCAATGCTGCTAAGCTGACTTCTTACACCAATCACGATAGATCTTTCAGATTTGTCTTTCCCCAATTCATCATACGTTCCAGCTAGAGGCCCTTCTTTTATTCGTGTGCCATTTGATGTAACATCATCAAATACAACAACCACATCTTGTTGTTTCGCTTTTAGTAAACCTAGCAATCGTTTTTCCGGACTTCTCTGCCCCAACGGAGGGTGAATCGTAAAACCGGTCGTGTGCCCTGAAATTTCATCAAGTAACCCAAGTTTCACTACCTCATGAACTTTCAGAATTAAATTTTGACTACGTATCAGAGCTTGTTTAGCTGCCAAACCATTTGCGTATTCTCTACCCTTATAGGTTGCCGTTCGAATTGTATGCTCTAGCTCCGTTTTTATCTCTGAAATAGCTCCTTGCAAACGATGCAGATTCATTCGGTTACACCATAACCCTCTATTTGGTTTTCAACTCAATGTATAATTTATTCACCAATCTAACAAATTCGTCTGGGAGCATCTCCAAAGCAGCAACAATACGAAATAAATTGTACAACGATGGATTTCTCCCTCCTCTTTCGATGCTGCTAATGTAAGTCCTGTGGAGAGCACCTTTCTGCGCAAATGCTTCTTGCGAAAGCCCCAATTCAGATCGGCAAATTCTCACCGCTTTTCCAAGTGCTTGTCGCAGTTTGGTATCATCCTTATAAGCCATTGCTCTAAAATATCACGTCGTAGACTTTGAGTCCACAGAGTTTGAGTCACATTTTCGAATCCACATGATTATCAGCGCCAGCCGCCGCACCGATATTCCCGCTTTTTACGCCCAATGGTTTATCAACCGCATTCGGGCCGGATGCTGTACGGTTCCAAACCCGTATAACCGCGCTCAGATGGGGCGTGTCTCGTTGCTGCCCGAAGATGTGGATGTGATCGCTTTTTGGACGCGCAACCCCAAACCCTTATTCCCCTATCTCGCCGAACTCGACCAACGCGGCTACAAGTATTATTTCCAAATCACGCTGCTGGGTTATCCCCGCCAAATTGATCCTAAAAGCCCATCCCGCAAAGCCGCCATCCAGATCTTTCAAGCGCTCTCCGAACGCATCGGCCCGGGGCGGGTTACCTGGCGTTATGACCCCATTGTCTTCAGCCAACTCACTGGGGCCGATTTCCACCGCCAGAATTTCGCTCAGATTGCCGACGCGCTCAAGGGCTATACCCACCGCGTGACCATCAGCGTGATGGATATGTACAAAAAATTCCACACCCGCCTGGAGACACTCAACCGCCAGGGCGTCGGCATGATAGATCACAATGGCAGCCCTGGCCCGCGCTATGATGCCCTGATGAGCCAACTTGCTCAAACCGCCCGCGATCATGCTATGGAAATTTACTCCTGTGCAGAGGAACGCCCGCTTCAGCGCTACGGCATTCGCCCCGGAAAGTGCATTGATGATGACCTGATCGGTTCTGTTTTCGGCGTCGAAGTGGGCGCTAAAAAAGACCCCGGCCAGCGCAAGGAATGCGGGTGTGTGGTCAGCAAAGATATTGGTATGTACGATACCTGCATCTTCGGCTGCCAATACTGCTACGCTACCGGAAATTTCAACCGTGCCAAAGCGTCCTTCAAAGCCCATGATCCTCAATCACCACCCCTGGCGGGATAGATGTTGGCTTAGGCGCTAGAACGCCAAAGGCCACCGCTGTACGGTATACTATTCTGATGTCCTTATTCACATCTAAGCGCGAGCGGCGTCTTTGGCTCTGGGCGCTGGCCGCCGTAATGGCAATCTACGCAACACTGGGGCTAGCGGGGAAACTGGCCGCAGTATTACGAGAGCGTAACCTACTAAATGTTCTATATAGCCTGGGTTTTCTCCTTGTTATCATCGCCATTGTTGGAAGCGGGTTAAAGAAGCGCCCCGGAAAAAGCGAAATCTGGGTGGCGATCGGCGTCATCGCTATTTATGGGATGGTGATGCTCCGAGTTTTCCTTACCCCGGAGGAGCGCACCCACCTGTTTGAATACGGCCTGGTGGCCGTTCTCATTTACCAGGCGCTTTGTGAGCGTGCCAAAAATGGTCACAGCGTTCCGGTTCCGGCCATACTTTCTGTGACGATCGTCGCGCTGCTAGGTTGGCTGGACGAAGGGATCCAGGCGATCTTGCCCAACCGCGTTTACGATATTCGCGATGTCGGCTTCAACGCCCTGGCCGGCCTTATGGCAGTAACAGCGAGTGCGGCGCTGACATGGGCACGACAACGCGGAAAATAGAAAAACATCAAACTGCAAGCAACCTGTCTCAACGCAGGCGTAAGTGCATTTTGCGAAACAGCCACACCCCCAGCGCGAAATAAAATACCGATAAAACCCCCAGGGCAGCGAGTTCGAACCCCAGCTCGGAAAGCCCCGCACCCAGGGTGAAGACCTTATTTAGCGCGGCCACCGCATGGGTAGGCGGCAATATGTCGGCAAAATTAAAGCTCCGCCCGGCAATGGTGAACCACGACCCCATGGGCACCGGGAAAGCCGCCCCACTGAGAAACATGAAAAAGCCAAAGGGGAAATTGGCGATCACGAAAGCCTGCGAAGCCGTTTTTGAAAAGCTGGCAACAATCATCCCCACGCCGATCACCGAAAAGCTGGTAATAATCCCAACTAGAATGGCAATCCATAAAGCGCCCTGACTGCGGAAGCCCAACCCAACCGCCACGCCAAAAGTAGCCAGAACTTCTAGAATAGCCACCAGCACCAGCCAGGCGGTGACGCCGCCCAATAACTCAAAGGCACTCATGCGGGTGATGCGCAAACGCTGCAAAGTGTCACTCTCAATTTCACGGGCAACCATCATGGCCGCCTGGAACATCATCATAATCACAGCCAGCACAAACAAGCCGGGGACATAGTATTCGAATTCGGTGCGCGCCGCCGAGGCCCCCAGGGGCGTTTCCAATAATTGCACGGGGCGGTAGTCGTCTGTACGCGCGGCAACATATTCATCAACCGCCGTCATTGCCATCACAGCGGCAACGGTATAGTAGGGATTGGTCAGGTCGCCGACAAATTCCACAGTAGCGGCTTGGGATGAATCTCCCGCCTGAGCGCCGGCGATCACCTGCGAGAAGTCGGGGGGCAGGATCACCACTAGGGGGGCGTCTCGCTCCCGCAAACGCGCCTCCCCAGCCAAACGGTCGTCAATTGGTTTCACCCGTAAAATGGGGCTGCCATCCTTGAAGGTGAGATTCGCCATCGCGGTGATGACATCCAAACCAGCGTTCAATGCCTCCCCATTTTCCAGCACCACCCCGGCATCTTGATTAATTATCAGCACCCCATACGAGGTAGTGGCATTGCCGCCGGTGAACAGCCAGTAGATGAGCACAAACAGCGGCGCAAAGGCCAGGCTGAGGCCCAGCAGCCAGAGATCGCGCTTTTGCTCGCGGGCGCACTTGCGCAGCACACTCCAAAATCTCATTGGCGCAGCCTCCGTCCCGTGAGGGCAATGAACACGTCTTCCAGGCTGTTGGCGCGCAAATGCACTTCGCCAACCCGGCCACCGGCAGTACGGATGATATGTAGAATTTCGGGGAGATGCTCAACAATGCCACGCCGCCGCAAAGTGATAACTCGCCCACCCGTCGAAACTTCATCTCCCAGCGCTTGGAGGGCGCTGGAGATTTGCTCAACAGGCACATCGAAAACCCCAATCTCCAGCACATCCCCCTCCCCAACAGAACGCTTGAGCGCTTCTGGAGTATCGAGCACCAACAGATGGCCGTAATCAATGATCGCCACACGATCGGCCAGGCGATCGGCTTCGTCCATGTTGTGGGTCGTCAGGATGATGGTTTTGTTGCGGGCCATCGAGCGAATAAATTCTCGCACCAGCACCCGGCTCTGAGGATCGAGACCCGCCTCCGGTTCATCCAGCACCAGGATTTCGGGATCGTGCACCAGGGCCAGGGCCAGGTTGAGCCGTCGCTGCATTCCACCAGAGAGGGTCCCGGCCAGGCTGTGGCGCTTATTGGTCAGTTCGAGAATTTCGAGCAGTTCAGCCCCCCGGCGGCGGGCGGCCTTCCGGGGCAAGCTATACATTTCGCCAATAAATTCCAATTGCTCCAGACAGGTCAGTTTTTCCCAGAAGATGGTATTCTGCGGGCACATGCCCACCCGGGTGCGGGTATGGCGCGGATTGTTTTTCACCGGCACACCTTGAATTAAGACCTCCCCAGCGTCGGGCGCGATCAAACCGCACATCATATGAATAGAGGTGGTCTTCCCGGCTCCATTTGGGCCTAGCAATCCAAAGATTTCGCCCTGATACACTTGCACGGTGAGATCATCTACCGCGACCAGGTCGGCGTAACGCTTACGCAGGCGATGGGTTTCTAGAACAACAGCGGGCATGGTTTTCTCCGGTTATAGCTATCTATATCATAATCGTATTTTTGCGCCCCACCACCTGACATTTTAAAATTGGACGCGGATATTTCAATGATTTTCAGTTCAACATTACAAGTTCTCGGCCTGTTATTAGCTTTTTCCGCTGCATACAGACCTACAGAAATCCCTCTCATCCAATGCTACGAGCACACGCCCTAATGGTATACTACCAGGGAAGAAAACGTAACTATTTCCGGAGCCATTTATGCCCCGTCAAGAATTCAACCTCAATTCCGTAGACCATATCACTATCGATGCTATCGGCCCTGCCGGGCAACGCGTGTTTTACATTCAGGCACAGAAAGCTCACCAAACAATCACCCTCATCGCCGAGAAATTTCAAATCCAATCGCTGTCAATTGGTATCGAACGTTTCCTGGCCGAAATCGCCGAGAAATTCCCCGACATCCCGCTGCCTTCTCCTGAATATCGCGAAGAGGTTATGAAAATCCACCCACCAGTCGATCCGCTCTTTCGCATTGCCAATATCGGCTTAGGGTTCGATATCGACCAGGACTTAGCCGTTCTCGTCATCCACGAACTGCTACCCGAACAAGATATCGAAGAAGAACTCACCGAAATGCTGAGTGGTGAAGAAGCCGAAGGCGAAGACCCCAGCGTGGTCCGCTTCTGGTGTACTCGCACGCAGCTATTGGCCCTCAGCCGTTGGGGCATGGAAGTCGTCTCTCGCGGGCGTCCCATTTGCCCGCAATGCGGCGAACCCATGGCAGCCGAAGGCCATTTTTGTGTCAAGAAGAACGGCGGCCACCGCCGCGACTAGGCCAGCATCAAAGAAATGCAAATGGGCAAATGGGCTGATTTGCCCATTTGTGGGTTAACATGCTCTCGACCGATCCCCTCACCATTTTAAAGATAGGCCGCCTTTCGCTGGAAGGTGAATTTTTGCGCGGTTTCAACTACACCTTTCTGGTGGATGTTGAACATAAAGAGACGAAACTCAAAGCCGTTTATAAACCGCAGCAGGGCGAACAACCATTATGGGATTTCCCCGAAAATACCCTGGCGCAGCGCGAGGCTGCCGCGTTCCTGGTCAGCGAGGGCTTGGGATGGCAGCTCGTGCCCCCTACGGTCTATCGCCCCGATGGCCCCTTTGGGGCTGGCTCATTGCAATTGTTCATCCCCCACAACCCGGAGTATCATTACTTCAACCTCGCCGAAGAAGATTTTCAGCGGCTGCGCCCTGTGGTACTCTTCGACTTGCTCATCAACAATGCCGATCGCAAAGGCAGCCATCTGATCTTCGACGATGATGAACACCTCTGGCTGATCGACCACGGTTTATGTTTCAATGAAGAGGACAAATTGCGCACCGTAATTTGGGATTTTGCCGGAGATGCGGTTCCTTCGGAATTGCGCGGCGACATCGCGAAATTCGAGCGGCAACTCACACGCCCCTCAGAGTTGCGGGCCGCGTTGGAAGATCATCTCGCCCCCGAGGAGATCACAGCCCTGCAACACCGCGCCGAGAAATTGCACAACATAGAACGTTTTCCCTTCCCCCCAAACGATCGGAGGGCGTACCCCTACCCGCCCTTATAACGCCAAAAAGTCGCCATGTCAGCACCTTCAGACAGACACAGGAGAAACCCCATGCCTCATTTCAAACTTGCCTTTCTGGGCTTCGGCAATGTCGGCAAAGCGCTGGCCGAGTTGTTGATGCGCAAACAAGCCGATATCGAAACCCAACGCGGCGTCACCTTCAGCGTAACCGGCATCGCCACCGGCAGCCGCGGCATGGCAATTGACCCCAAAGGTATTGACCTTGCCAAAGCGCTAGAACTGGTCAACGCAGGGCAAACGCTGGCGGCCATCAGCCGCCAGCCGTCTGTCACCAGCTCATCTGAGTTTATAAAACACTGCGGCGCCGATGTACTCTTCGAGAGCATCCCGGTGAACTACGAAAGCGGGCAACCGGCCATCGATTATATCCGCGCAGCCCTGGAACAGGGGATGCATGTCACCACGGCCAACAAAGGCCCCGTTGTGCATGCCTACCGCCAACTGAGCCAACTGGCTGCATCAAAGGACCGCAAGTTCTACTTCGAGTCGGCGGTGATGGATGGCGCGCCGGTCTTCGCCCTCTTTCGCGAAACGCTGCCCGCAGCCAATGTGCGCGCCTTTCGGGGTGTGCTCAACTCTACTACCAACTTGCTGCTCACCCGCATGGAAGAGGGCGAACGTTTCGAAGACGCTGTTGCATACGCTCAATCCATCGGCATCGCCGAGACCGACCCCAGCGGCGATGTGGATGGCTGGGACGCGGCCATCAAAGTCAGCGCATTGATTACCGTGCTAATGGACACACCCTTCAAGCCGCAAGATGTCGAACGCACCGGCATGCGCGGCATCCGCACAGACGACATTGCCCAGGCCAAAGCCGAGGGCCAGCGCTGGAAGCTGGTCTGCGAGGCCGTGCGGGAGGGGGGCCATGTTCGGGCACGCGTAGCCCCCCAAAAGGTAGGCATCGAATCGCCCCTCTACGGCGTCATGGGCACAACTTCCATCATCGAGATCGAATCGGACGTTTTGGGCAATCTCTCCCTCATCGAAGCCGACCCCGGCCCGCACACAACTGCTTACGGCCTGCTGGCCGATTTTCTCAACGCCGTAAAATAACGATGACCCCCATCCAAGAACTTACCTGTGCAAACTGTGGCGCCAGCCTGCCTGTAAGAGCCGCCAAAGAAACGGTGGTATCCTGTGAATTTTGCGGCACCTCGTTTCGAGTCCCCGGTTCGCTAACCCCGGAACCGGAAATGGGCGACCTGATTTTAGGCGCAGATTTCAAGAATCCCAATGTCCCTGGTTGGGTGCTCTCCGAAGAAAAACATGTCACCTTCGAGAAAGGCCCCCCAGCAGAATTATGGGCCAAATATCCACCCAGCGATCTCATCCATTCGGTGATTCGCACACCCGGCCATTTCGACGATTTTGATATCAGTGTCACGGTTCGGTTTATCGAGGGGAGTTACAAACACATCAGCGCCGGACTCGAACTACGTCACAGTGATGATGGCGATTATGTGGTGCGCATTTCTGCGCAAGGCACTTTTCAGATTGGCTGGCACAAAGAGAAAGAATGGGGCGGCACGCTGCTTGATTGGACCGATCACCCAGCCTTGAAACGCGAAATGGAACAAGCCAACCGCTTGCGGGTGGTCATGCAGGGGGATCGGCTGCGCGTGTATCTGAACGGCGTGTTAGCCACCTCACTGCGCGATGATCACTTTCAATCCGGCCATATTCGCACTGTGATCGCCCCATCCGAGAAGAAACCCGGCTGTGTGGCGGCATTCGCAAACTTGCAGTTGCGCGAGGTTTCATAAAACAGACTCCCCGCTCTCATTCCGCCCTCCACAATGCGGTACAATAGCATATATAAATGAGATTTCCGCTCAATATCCTATCCCTTCGAGCAAGGAGGAGGGAAGTATGAAAACCCAATTTTGGCCGCTGTTATTAGATACCCTCAGGGCGCTTGGGAAACAGTATTATCCCGCGATGGATGATGTTGCCGATAAAGCGGGCATCGATCGCGGCTCTGGGGGGATTTTGCTAAGTGTGCTGAGTTTTGACCCCGAACCGGTCTCCAACGAAATTTTGCAAAAACGGATCCCTTATCAGGCGTATTCTACTCGCCTGGAAGAAGCGGTGAATCTAGGTTTGTTGATGCCCCTGGGGAGCGGGCTTTACCGCCTGACAGAAAAAGGGCAAATGATAGGGCAGCAAATCATTCTGGCGGCCTACGCCCGCATGGAATATCTCGAACCCATGCGCACCTCCGATCTGCATTATCTCACCGTATTATTGCGCCAACTGGTAAAGGCCAGCCACACGTCTCCCGACCCGCCCGGCAAATGGAGCATCACCCACAGCCGCCGCTTTGACCCCGGCGAAAGCGCCCCTTTGTTAATTCAAATCGATCAATACCTCAGTGATTTGGCCGCCTATCGCGATGATGCCCATTTGGCCGCCTGGCAGCCCCTGGGTTTCGACGGACCAACCTGGGAAACGCTATCGCTGCTCTGGCGCGAGGCCCCGCTTACAGTGGATGACCTGCACGAGAAATTGAAACACCGGCAGCACACCCTCGCCACGTACGAACAGGCCTTGCACACCCTGGAAGAACAAGGCTACGCCCAAAGCGAGTCGGGAACTTATTCACTGACTCCTGAGGGCACCCAACTACGCCAGAAAGCCGAAGACGACACCGACCAGTATTATTACGCCCCCTGGGATTGCCTTACCAAAGAAGATTTAGAAGCGCTCGAAAATTTACTCAAGATGCTCATCGATGGGTTATCCTAACATCGGGGAAAATAGAAGCCCACTCAATTCATTAAAAAAGAGCCTGGCGGTAGTGCTGCCAGGCTCTTCGCCTTTATCCAGAAGAACGATTTACTCGACCGGAATGGCCTCTAACTGCTCGACCATTTCATTAATCACGTCAAAGCCGCCCTGCCAGAATTCCGCTTTGGTAATATCCAGCCCAGCCTCGGCGCAAATATCTGCTGCGGAAGCAGAGCCGCCCGCTTCAAGGATCTTGATATAGCGCGGCTTGAAGGCATCACCTTCGGACTTGAATTGCTTATACAGCGAAAGGACAAGTAGCTGCCCAAAGCTATAAGCATAAACATAGAAAGGCACATGCAAAAAGTGGGGGATCGAAACCCATTCCCACTTGAACTCGTCGCTCAACACCATCGCATCGCCGAACTGCTTCTTGAGATTCTCCATATAGGCTTCAGAGAGCTGATCTATTGTCGCACCTTCGTGTACCATATCGTGGGCCTGAACCTCGAACATGGCGAAGAAAGCCTGGCGCATAATCGTCGCGTAGGCATCATCTACCTGGCGGAAGAGAATATCACGGCGCACGGCGGGGTCATCTTCTACCTCCAAAAGGCGATCCACCAATAGCATTTCTGCAAAGGTGGAGGCATTCTCGGCCATGGGCAGCGCCGAATGGAAGGTGAAGACATTGTGGTCGAAGGCCAGCATGGCGTGAATGGCATGGCCCAACTCGTGTGCCAGCGTAGCGACATCGTTGGCCTTGCCCTGGTAATTAACCTTGACATAAGGGGTATGACCCGGCACAACCGAAGCACAAAAAGCACCATCTTGCTTGCCTTTGCGCACTTCGCTATCAATATGCCCATCACTGAATACTTGCTTGGCGAGTTCTGCAATACGCGGCTCGAAGTCTTCGAACGCTTTGAGGGTTAATTCCACGCCGGTGTTGAAATCGTACGTCTTATCAGCCTCCACGACCGGGGCATACAGGTCGTAGCGGCGCAGTTTTTCCACGCCCAGCCATTTAGCTTTGAGCCTGAAGTAGCGCTGGAAAATATGGGCATTCTTCTCACAGACCTCCAACAGAATATTAACGACTTCATCTGGCAAGTCATTAACCAGGTTGCGGGCCGAAATCGGGGTGGGGTAGTTGCGCAGTTCCACATTCTCGGCGCGCCAATCGCGAATCAGAGTCTGATACATCTGCCCCAGAATTGGGGCATCCTCGCCAAAGATACGGTACAACTCCTGATAAGCCGCCGCCCGTAAGTTAGGATCAGCCCCCATAATTAAGAGGGATAACTGCCCACGAGTGAATTCCTTCTCTTCTCCGTCAACTTCCACTTTGAAGGCATAGCGGTTAGTCATCGAATCGTACAGCGTCACCAGCGCCTGATTGCCGGTGACATCTTTGATATTAATGATTTTCTCTTCCGCCTCGGTGAGGGTGTGCGGCTTGAAGTGGCGCATTTCTTCGAGCCAATAACGATAGCCGTCCGACTTCGACATCAATGTCTCGGCCTTATCATCATCAAGTTCTTTCCACCACAGCGAGAAGAAGAGGGTCAGGTTTTGCACCTTCGCCATAAACTGCTGCACGCGGGCATAGAGCGCCTGCACATCCTGATCTTGCGTATCGGCAGCAAACATCAATCCCGGATACGTCGAAAGACGGCTGGCCTCCAGGGTCATGGTTTCGATGTCTTTAATCACATCCATAAAGTCTTCGAAGTCAATATCCGCAGATAACAGTTGGCGGCGCTCTTCAAATGCGGCGGCTTTTTCTTCTAAATTTGCAAAAGAAGCCTGCACTTCGGGAGCATCCATCCCAGGATAAAGATCATCCAGACTCCAGGGCGATAGTTTATATTCGGTCATTGTTCTTCCTTGTCCTTATGCGGTTTCATCGGTATGAGGGTTGTATTATACTCGATTAGAAATACATCCCTGGATCAGGGGAGGTTCAATGTATAAAAAAGTAATTGGGGCAAGAAAATTAATTTGATTTCGACCAAAAAAGGAGGTATTTCAAAACATTCGTTCTAATGATAAACTATGAGGGTAAAAGATTTTTTCTCAGCAAGCAGGATAGAATATGACTTCCAAAAAAATTGCGTTTGGGTGGTATGGTGGCAAGTATAGTCATTTAGACTGGCTACTTCCTCTACTACCTGCAACCGTTCATTATTGTGAACCATTCGGGGGGTCAGGTGCTGTTTTAATAAACCGAAAACCCTCGCCTGTAGAAACATATAACGACATTGATGGAGAACTTGTAAATTTCTTTAGAGTACTTCGAGAGCGGAAATCTGAATTATTGGAGGCCATTGGGTTAACTCCGTTCTCTAGAGAAGAATTAAGAATTGCCGTCAGAGGGGAAACAGAAGGTGTATCGGATTTGGAGCGTGCCAGAAGGTTTTTTGTGCGCGCTCGTCAAGTTCGTACGGGTTTAGCTCAAACAGCGAGTGAAGGACGTTGGGCACACTGTAAGCTCACTACTCGCTCTGAAATGGCAGGGGCTGTGTCGCGCTGGTTAGGCAGCGTTGAGGGATTATCGGAAATTGCACAAAGATTACTAAGAGTTCAAATTGAGAACGCCCCAGCACTTGAGGTTATTCGAAGGTTCGATAGCCCCGATACATTATTCTATTGTGACCCTCCTTATGTTCACGAATCTCGTTCAGATACAAAAGCCTACGCATATGAAATGACCGATGAGGAACATCGGAAATTATCAGGTGCCTTGCATAGCGTTAAAGGAAAAGTTGCGCTTTCTGGTTATCATAGTGTCTTGATGGACGAATTATACGGCGATTGGCAATATGTAGAAGCACCAGCAAAAAAAGCGCACTCAACGAACACCGGACCTGATAACAATAAGCAAAGCCGAACTGAAGTACTTTGGGTAAACTATGAAATCAATGTCAATGTCGAATTCCAAGGAAGAGAACAATGGCAACACCAATCGAAATACTTGAAGACGCTCTTCAGCGAGTTAGAAGGGTAACCAAAAAGCCAATAATATCTGATACTGAAATTAATGAACGAATCACTTTTGTAGCGCGCTGTAATAGTAATCGAGCAGGTGTTCGAATGTTGATGACTTGCGCTTTGGCAAAAATACATCGCCCAGAAGTAGATATTCGCAAACCTTATACTGAGATAGGTGATGATGATGCATTTTCAGGCAGAGCAGAGTATGACGAAAAATACATATGGCCCTTCGCATCAAAGAACGACTTACCTGTCAATTCAACAACCGCATTTCTCACTCCAGGTTTCCGGACAATCAATGTTTCACTCGCCCCACCATTAGTAATTAGTGGTCGTCCAAAGAAAATGTATGAAGACACAATTCTCCTCCTTGACGCTGTTTATAGCGGAAGGATCACTGCTAATGACCTACTCGCGGAGACAATTCGCCAACTTCTATTATTGAAACAAGAACGAGAAGGACGACTTCGGCAGTTAGTTCAAGAGTTGGGATCATCAGCAAACAGCATTCCGCTATCATCCGAAGAGATTGTGAGTCTCATTTCTCAGCACTTACACAGCCCAAAATCTAGTCGCCTCCCTGTACTTGTTGTGGCAGCAGCATATCATGCCGCATCGAAGCATCTTGGCGAACGAGCAAAAACTCTGTATGCTCATAATGCGGCAGATCTGCAAACAGGTGCTCTTGGTGATTTGGAAATTACCCTAGTAGATGATGATGATGTAATTACAAGCTATGAAATGAAGGCAAAAGATGTCACAAAGTCAGATATAGACTTGGCGATTCAAAAAGTTGTTGCTTCGGACAAAAATATTGATAATTACATTTTTATTACAACCGGTAGTGTGGATATTGAAATTGCCGAATATTCGGCTTCGCTCTATCGTGAGACTGGAGGAATTGAATTTGTGGTATTGGATTGTATAGGCTTCTTGCGACATTTCCTCCACTTATTTCACCGTCTCAGATTCGAATTTCTCGAAGCGTACCAGGAACTTGTGTTATCTGAGCCGGACAGTGCAGTTAATCAACCATTAAAAGAAGTGTTTTTGGCCCTGAGGCGTGCAGCAGAATTTGATAGCAGCGGGTAAAAAAGCGGCTCCTTCTCAGAGCCGCTTTTTTTACACATTGAAGCGCACGTGCATAATGTCGCCATCTTGGACATGATACCCTTTGCCTTCCAGGCGAAGTTTGCCTTTCGAGCGCGCTTCGCCCATCCCGCCTAATGCAAGTAAATCGGTATACGGCACCACTTCGGCACGGATAAAGCCTTTTTGCAAATCGCTGTGGATCACGCCGGCGGCTTCGGGGGCAACTGCCCCGCGCTGCACCGTCCAGGCACGCACTTCATCTTCACCCACTGTGAAGAAGGATTGTAAGTTCATCAGTTGATACGAATTGCGGATCATGCGATTCAGACTCGGCTCGTTAATGTGATACTCTTGCATGAAGATAGTTGCGTCTTCGGGGGGGAGTTGCGCAATTTCCATTTCTAAACGGCCCTGCAAAGATACCACGCAAATCGCGCAGGGGTAGTCAATTGCCGGAGGTTCTTGCTCATCACCGAGGTTGAGGACGATCAGCAAATCCTTCAACGAGAGAAAACCATACCCGGAGATGATCTTGCTCTCTTCGGGAGTCAGCCCCATATTGCGCAAGGGCTGTTCATCGGACAATACTGCCGACAATCGCTGAAAGAGGGCTTCTTCACGGGCAATTTCAGCTTTATCGCGGCTGTTGCGTTTTCGCTCCTCTTCAAGGCGCTCTAGCTTGCGTTCGACCTGAATGAGATCATTGAGGATAAATTCCGCCTCCATAGCGTTGACATCGCGCTGAGGCTCTACGCTGCCCAGCGAGTGCGGCACGCTGGGGTCTTCAAAGCAGCGCACTACGTGAATAAAACCATCCATCTGCGATAATTCGGTCAGCAGCGGGCCAGAGATATTCCCGCCGGCGGTGGCCTCTAAACCGGCAATATCGGCATAGACCACTTTGGCATAGGTGGTCTTCTTGGGGTTGAAGAGCCGGGCAAGGTTATCTACGCGCGGATCCGGCACATCCACTACGGCGGTGTGCACTTCGAAGCGTCCACCGCTCATCGAGATCGGGCGGTCTCCACGGGTGAGGGCATTGAAGATGGTCGTCTTGCCAGATTGAGGCAGACCGATAATTCCAAGTTTCATCGTATATTTCCTTACACACAGCCAGGGACGCAGACATACGCGTCCCTGGAAAATATCAACCAAACGGGGAAAATTTTACCGCAATCCGAAAAGAATGCAAGCGCTCACACCAACGGCGCACGGCTTTCTTAAATTTGTGCTATACCAGAAATTTACCGCAGAGAACGCCGG